>NZ_JADBPZ010000006.1:0-193953 GCF_014893445.1 Enterobacter cloacae complex sp. P29RS
TCGCTGACAGCCCTCAGTCATTTAGAAAGCAACTTTATTGCTTCTGCATAAAAAAATTACTGGGGATCCCTCAGCCCCGTGGGAGAGGGTTAGGGTGAGGGCATCAGGCCGCACTGATGCCTCCTCCCCCGTCCTCCTCCCCCAATAAATCCCATCATGGTGAGCTATCCTTAACAACCCTGTGGCAAGGTGACGTCAATTTCATCAAAGGGGATTCGTGATGTTAAACGCCTGGCACCTTCCGGTTGCCCCATTTGTTAAGCAAAACAAAGACAACCTTGTGATTACGCTCTGGCTGGCAGGGGAAAATCAGCCTGAACGTGTGACCCTGCGCGCCGAAGTGGATAACGAAGAGACATCGCTGAAAATGCACAAGGTGCGCAGCCAGCCTCAGCCGGGTATTACGGCGTGGCGGGCGAATATCGATTTGCGCAGCGGACAGCCGCGTCGCCGCTACGGCTTCAAGCTGCTGTGGAACAACCGCCAGCTGTGGTTTACCCCGCAGGGCTTCAGCCGTTTCCCTCCGGCCAGGCTGGAGCAGTTTGCCGTGGATCACCCGGATAACGGCCCGCAGTGGGTTAACGATCAGGTCTTTTACCAGATTTTCCCGGACCGCTTTGCGCGCAGTGAAAAGCGCACCGCCGACCAGGACAAGGTTTATTACCATCATGCGGTCGGTCACGACATCATTCTGAAAAAATGGGACGAGCCGCTGACCGCCCAGGCGGGGGGATCGACCTTTTACGGCGGCGATCTCGACGGTATCAGCGAAAAACTGCCGTACCTGAAAAAGCTCGGCGTGACGGCGCTGTACCTGAACCCGGTATTTAAAGCGCCAAGCGTTCACAAATACGATACGCAGGACTACCGCCACGTTGACGAGCAGTTTGGCGGTGACGAGGCGCTGCTGCGACTGCGCCACAACACGCAAAAAGAAGGTATGCGCCTGATCCTTGATGGCGTGTTCAATCACAGCGGTGATTCTCATGCGTGGTTCGACCGCCACAATCAGTCGATGGGCGGCGCATGCCATAATCCGGATTCCCCCCAGCGTGACTGGTACAGTTTTGACGAGAATGGACGCGCCCTGGACTGGCTGGGCTACCCGAGTCTGCCGAAGCTCGATTTCCAGTCGTCAACGCTTGTGAATGAAATCTACGGCGGCGAAGACAGCATCGTGCGCCACTGGCTGAAAGCGCCGTGGAATATGGACGGCTGGCGGCTGGACGTGGTGCATATGCTGGGTGAAGCAGGCGGGGCGCGGAATAACCTTCAGCATGTCGCCGCCATTACCCGGTCGGCAAAAGCGGCCCGGTCGGAAGCATTCGTCTTCGGGGAGCACTTTGGCGACGCGCGTCAGTGGTTGCAGGCAGATGCAGAAGACGCGTCGATGAATTATCGCGGCTTCACCTTCCCGCTGTGGGGCTTCCTCGCTAACACCGATATCTCTTACGATCCGCAGCATATTGACGCCGAAACCTGCATGGCGTGGATGGAGAACTATCGCGCTGGCCTGTCTCATCAGCAGCAGCTTCGGATGTTTAACCAGCTCGACAGCCACGATACCGCGCGCTTTAAATCGCTGCTGGGTAAAGATGTGGCGCGTCTGCCGCTGGCGGTGACCTGGCTTTTCACCTGGCCGGGCGTGCCGTGCATCTATTACGGAGATGAAGTGGGGCTGGACGGTAACAACGATCCGTTCTGCCGCAAAACCTTCCCATGGGAGCCTGAAAAGCAGGATCAGGATCTGTACAGCCTGTACCAGCGTATGGCGACACTACGCAAGCAGAGCCAGGCCCTGCGCTACGGGGGCTGTCAGGTGATGTACGCCCAAGATAATGTGGTGGTGTTTGTCCGCGTCTACAACCAGCAGCGCGTGCTGGTGGCGATCAACCGGGGTGAGGCGTGTGAAGTGGTGCTGGAAGATTCACCGCTGCTGGCCGGTAAAACGTGGAAGAGCAAAGAGGGGAAAGCGACGTTACAGGAGAACGTGCTCACGCTGCCGGCGATCTCCGCTACGGTCTGGTTCGGCAGCTAAGCGCAGGCAGCATAGTTTTCACCTTTTAGATGGCGCAAATGCAACTATTTGTGTCAATCTTAACGGATCTTTTACGGTGAAGGTGGAAACATGGACGAGCTTTACATCCTTGGCTGTTTGTTCCTGGTTTTTGCGCTGGTCGTGGCCCCCGTGCTTGCGGTGATAGGCTTTAATCGAAGCACGGCGGCGCGGCAGGAGATCGCCCGGCTTCGCCAGCGCATTGAGGCGCTTGAGCAGCACGGTGTAGCTGAGAAAGCGCCGGAGCCGGTGCAGACCGCCGCGCCAGTGGAGACACCAGCGCCGGTGCCAGAGGCCGTTAACGCACCTGTCGATCCCTGGCGTCCCGAACCGCCCGTCACTGAAGCAGAACCTGCGCCTGTCCCGGCGGCAAAACGGCCTTCCGCCTTTGGCGGCATCCTGTCCTCGCTGACGCGCTGGTTTATGCAGGGCAATCCGCTGGCAAAACTGGGGATTGTACTGCTCTTCCTCGGCCTCTCTTTCCTGCTGCGCTATACCGTTGAACATTCACTGTTTCCGCTTGAGCTGCGTCTTGCCGCCACGGCGCTGTTTGCCATGGTTCTGCTGGCCGTTGGATGGCGGCTGCGGCACAGGCAGCGGATCTACGCGCTGATCCTCCAGGGCGGGGCGACCGGCGTGCTTTACCTGACCGTCTTTGGCGCATTCCGGCTGTGGCAGATGCTGCCGATGACGCTGGCGTTTGCGCTGCTGGTGGTGATTTGCGCGGCGAGCGTCGGGCTGGCCGTGCTGCAAAAGGCGCTGAGCCTTGCCATGCTGGCGAGCCTGGGCGGATATCTTGCGCCGCTGCTCCTGTCTACCGGGGGCGGTAGCTTTGTGGCGCTGTTCTCCTTCTATCTTCTGCTCTCCATCGGCATTCTCGTCATTAGCATCTGGCAGCACTGGCGCGAGCTCAACCTGCTCGGGCTGCTCTTCACGTTTGGCGTTGGCGGAGTGTGGGGGCTGAGCGACTACCAGCCTGAAAACTATGTTATCTGTCAGCTGTTCCTGATTGCCAATACGCTTATTTTTGGCGTGTTTAGCGTAGCGCTGTCGCTGCGGGCGCAGGAAAAAGGTAAACAGATTATTGACGGCGTACTGCTGTTTGCCCCGCCGCTGATTGGTTTTGGGATGCAGTACGGCATGACGTCGCACTGGACGTACGGCCCGGCGCTCAGCGCGCTGGGTTATGGTGCGTTTTATCTCTCACTGGCGTTCCTCGCGCTGCGACGTTACCCCTCCATTGGGCGACCACTGATTATGGCGGCGCTGGCGATTGGCGGCGGGTTTGCCACGCTTGCCATTCCGCTGGCGCTTTCGGCGCGCTGGACGGCGATGGCCTGGGCGCTGGAGGGGCTGGGTATCCTCTGGCTGGGCGTGCAACAGCAGCAGCGGCGTATGAGCTATAGCGGGACGGCGCTGCTGGTGCTGGCGCTCGGCAGCGCGATATGGGCGCAGATGGACGGCGTCACCTCCCTGAGCCTGCTGCTTATTTTCGCAGTGCTCAGTCTTTGCTGGCTGGCTGCGGCCTGGCTGTGGCAGAAAATCGTGCTGTCGGGCAGTTGGGCGCTGCTGGTCGGTGGGCTGCTGTTCTGGTTAGTGGCGCAACTGGGTACGTCGCAACTGATCCTCAAGACAGAATTATCGGTTCTGGCGGGCGTGCTGGCGCTGACGGCGGTGTCGGCCTGGGGATGGCGGCAGGCTGCCGCTCGTCTGGCATGGCGGGAGCTGGATGCCAGCAAATGGCTGCTGTGGCCGGTGATGCTGCTGATGGTGCTTTATCAGGTCTGGCAACAGCAGATCCTGGCAGCCGGCTGGGCAAATCTGGCCTGGGCTATTGCGCTGCCTGCCGCCCTGATGATGCTGCGGCGCGACGAAGATAAACTTCTTCCGCGCATCGCAATGGGGCTGCATCTGTCGCTGTTGTGGATGATTTTACTCGCCATGGCCGCCGAGCTTTACTGGTTTGCCCGCTCCCTGCCATGGGGCATGGCGGCCTGGGGAAGCGGCATTGCGATGGCTGTCGGCGGTGGGGTGATTATGGCGCTCTCCGCGGCCGTACGGCGTCGCGGGTGGCCGTTCCGGGTATGGCCTGCGCTCTACGCCTGCCTTGCCGTGATCCCTGTGGTTGTGGCGCTGGTGGTATTGCTGGTCGTGACTAATTTCCAGGACGGGGTAGTCTATCGACAGACCTGGCTGCCGCTGGTGAACCCGCTTGAGGAAGGGGCGGCGTTCGCGCTGCTGGGGCTGGTGGTGTTTTATCGGGCAGTGGATCGCCACTATCCGGCATCGCTTGCGCAGTCCCGTCCGTGGTCCGCCGTTGTGCTGATGGCGCTTGGCTTCTGGTGGCTCAACGGCGCGCTGCTGCGCGCGCTGGCGTGGTACGGCGAGGTGGCCTGGAATATGGAGTCGCTGTGGCATTCGCGGCTTATCCAGACCACCTTTGCCCTGTTCTGGATGTTCTGCGCGCTGGTGGTCATGATCCGCGCCACCCGTCAGGCCTCCCGTCAGCAGTGGCTTGCCGGTGCGGTGCTGCTGGGAGTGGTCATGCTCAAACTGATGCTGGTGGACAGCGCGGGCGGTGGCGGCCTGGCGCGTGCTGTCGCGTTTATTGGCGTGGCGATCCTGGTCCTGATTGTGGGCTATTTCTCGCCGCTACCGCCTAAAGCAGGAGAAGAAAAATGAAATGGATGAATGCGGTTGTTTGTGCGGCACTGCTGGCCGTGGCCGGTCCGGCATTCAGCGAGTGCGCGCCGGTGGAATCCCCGCGGGATTATGCCTATGGCCTGTCCCTTGATACCTCTGCCTCTTCGCCGTGGTATCGGGTCATGCTGCCGCTGGCGGTTTATCAGCAGAGCACATCGCCCGATCTGCGCGACGTGCGCGTGTTTAATCAGTCGGGCGAGCCGGTACCGTTCAGCCTGGTTACCACGACGCGTCCGCAGCCAGCACCGACCACCACGGCGCTGCGCCTCTTTGCGCTTAACGCCTCGACGGGCGGGGAAGAGGGCAGTGGCGATAAAATTATGTTACGTGCCAGAAACGGCGTGGAGATTGTGCTGGAAGGGCAACACGCGGCGGCTGCCGGACAGCATTATCTGCTGACCCTGCCGGAAAACGCGACGGAGGTTCCGCTCTCTCAGCTCCAGCTTTTCTGGGACACGCCGCAGGGCTCGTGGCAGGGGACGGCATCGGTCTATTACAGCGAGGATCTGAAAAACTGGTATACCCTGCGCGAAGAGATGCCCCTGCTGGACGTGATGAGTGGACAGGATCGCCTGAAGCTCGACCGCATCGATACCGATCTGGTGTTATCTCCTGAGGCGAATCGCTATCTGCTGCTGGTGCTGAACACGGGGCGTTCAGCCCTGACGTTAACCGGCGTCAACGCGATTAACGCTCCTGCGCAGCCGGAATCAGAGCACATTAGCCTGGCGGGAGAGGGGGAGCGGCTATCCGAAAGCGAAGCCGTGTGGCGCTGGACGCATCCGCAGCCTCTGAGTGCGATCGCCTTCATGCTGAATGGTGACGGCGTTCTCCCGGCAGAAATAGCCTGGCGGGGGGCGGACAAGGATCGGTGGCATACGCTGAAAAAAGAGGTGATCTACCAGCTCGGCGGCAAAACGTCTGAACCTGTTCCGCTCCCGGGCGGGCTGGTCGAGGCGGTAAAAATCAAGACCTACAATGCGCGTTTGCCAGAGAACCTGCCGGGTGTGATCGGGCAACGCGTGCGCTATGATCTGGTGTTCAACGCGCAGGGGAAGGGGCCGTATCTGCTTGCATGGGGGAACGGGGCTGCGAAACCGGCAAGCGTGGAGACGGATATGCTGATCCCGACCGAACTGCGTAAAACCTACGATCTGGCAGCCCTGCCGATGGCGGATACGCTGGAACCTGTCCTGCTGGGCGGCGAGGCGCGTTTAACCGCGACGTCTGCGGCTGAGCAGGAAAGCAGAATGAAAACGCTGATGGTCTGGGGCGTACTGATCGTCGGGGTGATGGTGCTTGCGGGTATGGCATGGCGCATCTGGCGCGAGGTAAAAAAAGACGGCGCAGCATAAGCCATAAAAAAACCCGCGTAGTCGCGGGTTTTTCGTAAACCGTGCCGATTACAGGCTGGATACGTTCTCAGACAGGTATTTAGCTACGCCGTCAGGGGAAGCCGCCATACCTTCTTTACCTTTTTCCCACTGAGCGGGGCACACTTCACCGTGCTCTTCGTGGAACTGGAGCGCGTCAACCATGCGCAGCATTTCGTCAATGTTACGACCCAGCGGCAGATCGTTCACAACCTGGTGACGAACGATGCCGTTCGCGTCGATCAGGAAAGAACCACGCAGCGCAACGCCAGCGTCCGGATGTTCGATACCGTAAGCCTGCTGGATTTCGCGTTTGATGTCCGCAACCATCGCGTATTTCACCGCACCGATGCCGCCGTTTTCGACAGGGGTGTTACGCCATGCGTTGTGTACAAATTCAGAGTCGAAGGAGACGCCAACCACTTCCACGCCACGCTTCTGGAATTCTTCGTAACGTTTGTCGAACGCGATCAGCTCAGACGGGCAAACGAAAGTGAAGTCCATTGGCCAGAAGAACAGAACGGTCGCTTTACCGTTGGTGTGCTGTTTGAAGTTGAAGTTTTCAACGATTTCACCGTTGCCCAGAACGGCGGCAGCTGTAAAATCCGGAGCCGGACGAGTTACCAGAACCATATGATTCTCCTGTAGATACTAAGGTTATTCGGAACGCAACGCGGGCCAGTATAGAGGCAGCGCGGGAATAAGACAAAGAGGTGGTAACAATCGTTCCACCAGCTTTTACCTATCAATCGAACCGGCATCACAGTTCTTTATTTTTCGCCTGCGCCATCATGCGCGGGTAGAACTGCCAGAAGCGCGTTTCCAGCGCGTCATAATGTTCGTCCAGGTCGTGCCAGGAGTCGCGCAGCGCGTCCAGACGCGGTCGACGGCTGGCCATGCCGTTGAGCACGTTCTGAATGAAATCCATCTCGCGGTAACGCTCCAGCCAGCGTTCAGACCACAGATAGTTATTCAGATTCACAAAGCGCGGTGGGGAGTCCGGCAAAATGATCGACACCTGCGCGTGGGCGTAGCGCACAAACTCAGGCAGCGACATATCAGGCGACAGCAGGGACCAGTGGCGCGACAGGAAATGATCCCACATGACGTCGAGCGTGATCGGCGCCACGCGTCGCGTTTCGGGGCGGAACCAGGCTTTGGCTTCCGTCACTTCCGGCAGGTTATCGGTCAGCACGTCGATGCGGCGGTGCATAAAAATCCCGTCGATAACCTCGGGGGAATAATCTTCCGCGGGGTTGCCGCGTACGAAATCGGCCAGCAAATTGCCGGAGAGGGAGCTGTCCGCGAGGTGAGCGAGATGCAGGTGAGCGAGAAAATTCATGCGTTTTATTTGTCCGGTGGCGGCTAGTTGTTGCAGCAAAAGGGTGTGAGCACTAGACTATGCCGCCTGTTTTTAAGTCACGAGTATACGTCATGCGCGTCGCCGATTTCTCCTTTGAACTACCTGAATCCCTGATTGCTCACTACCCCATGCCTGAGCGTAGCAGCTGTCGCTTGCTGTCACTGGACGGGCCAACGGGCGCGCTGACGCACGGTACTTTCACCGATCTGCTCGACAAGCTCAACCCTGGCGATCTGCTGGTCTTTAACAATACCCGCGTGATCCCAGCGCGTCTGTTTGGCCGTAAAGCCAGCGGTGGCAAGATTGAGGTGCTGGTCGAACGTATGCTCGATGATAAACGTATTCTGGCACATATTCGCGCATCCAAAGCGCCGAAGCCGGGCGCTGAACTGCTGCTGGGTGATGACGAGAGCATCAAAGCGACCATGACCGCGCGTCACGACGCGCTGTTCGAGGTGGAGTTCAACGACGAGCGCACGGTGCTGGATATCCTCAACGCCATCGGCCACATGCCGCTGCCGCCGTACATTGAACGCCCGGATGAAGAAGCCGACCGCGAGCTGTATCAGACCGTCTACAGCCAGAAGCCTGGCGCAGTGGCGGCGCCAACGGCGGGCCTGCACTTTGATGAACCGCTGCTGGAAAAGTTGCGCGCCAAGGGTATTGAGATGGCCTTCGTGACGCTGCACGTCGGCGCGGGGACGTTCCAGCCGGTGCGCGTGGACAGCATCGAAGACCACATCATGCACTCTGAGTATGCCGAAGTGCCGCAGGAGGTGGTTGATGCGGTGCTGGCGGCGAAAGCGCGCGGTAGCCGCGTCGTGGCCGTCGGTACAACGTCGGTACGTTCCCTTGAGAGCGCTGCGCAGGCCGCGAAAAAAGAGCTGATTGAGCCCTTCTTTGGCGATACGCAGATCTTTATCTACCCGGGCTATCAGTACAAAGTCATTGATGCGCTGGTGACCAACTTCCATCTGCCTGAATCGACGCTGATTATGCTGGTCTCCGCGTTTGCGGGGTATCAGCATACGATGAACGCCTACAAGTCTGCGGTAGAACAAAAATATCGCTTTTTTAGCTACGGTGACGCGATGTTTATCACGTACAATCCGCAGGCTTTGAATGAGCGTGTCGGGGAATAAGTCCGCGGCACCGTGTTACAACGTTGGACTGTTTTTCTGACGTCGGAGAAAAAATGAAATTTGAACTCGATACCACCGATGGCCGCGCGCGTCGCGGTCGCCTGGTGTTTGATCGCGGCGTGGTAGAAACCCCCGCGTTTATGCCTGTGGGCACGTACGGCACCGTAAAAGGAATGACGCCGGAAGAAGTTGAAGCCACTGGCGCACAGATTATTCTCGGCAACACCTTCCACCTGTGGCTGCGTCCAGGCCAGGAGATCATGAAGCTCCACGGCGACCTGCACGACTTCATGCAGTGGAAAGGCCCCATCCTCACCGACTCCGGCGGTTTCCAGGTCTTCAGCCTGGGCGATATCCGTAAGATCACCGAGCAGGGCGTACACTTCCGTAACCCGATCAACGGCGATCCAATCTTCCTCGATCCGGAAAAGTCTATGGAGATTCAGTACGATCTCGGCTCCGATATCGTGATGATCTTCGACGAATGTACGCCATACCCGGCGGACTGGGACTATGCCAAACGTTCCATGGAGATGTCCCTGCGTTGGGCGAAGCGTAGCCGCGACCGTTTTGACTCCCTGCAAAACAAAAATGCGCTGTTCGGCATTATCCAGGGCAGCGTTTACGAAGATTTACGCGATATCTCGGTTAAAGGTCTGGTAGAGATAGGCTTTGATGGCTACGCTGTCGGCGGTTTGGCTGTGGGTGAGCCGAAGGAAGATATGCACCGTATTCTGGAGCATGTCTGCCCGCAAATCCCGGCGGATAAACCACGATACCTGATGGGTGTGGGTAAACCAGAAGATCTGGTGGAAGGCGTACGTCGCGGCATTGATATGTTCGACTGCGTTATGCCAACCCGAAACGCACGTAACGGTCATCTGTTCGTTACCGATGGCGTGGTGAAAATCCGTAACGCGAAGCATAAGAGTGACACCAGCCCGCTCGATTCCGAGTGCGATTGCTATACCTGTCGCAATTATTCTCGCGCGTATCTGCATCATCTCGATCGTTGCAACGAGATTTTGGGGGCGCGTCTCAATACCATTCATAATCTTCGTTATTATCAGCGCTTAATGGCTGGTTTACGTAAGGCTATCGAAGAGGGTAAATTAGAGAGCTTCGTGACCGATTTCTACCAACGTCAGGGGCGGGATGTTCCACCGTTGAACGTTGATTAATTTTAATAATGAGGGAATTTGAATGAGCTTTTTTATTTCTGATGCGGTAGCAGCAACGGGTGCACCAGCGCAGGGCAGCCCGATGTCTCTGATTCTGATGCTGGTTGTGTTCGGTCTGATCTTCTACTTCATGATCCTGCGTCCACAGCAGAAGCGTACTAAAGAGCACAAAAACCTGATGAACTCCATCGCGAAGGGCGATGAAGTCCTGACCAATGGTGGCCTGGTGGGTCGCGTAACCAAAGTAGCGGAAAATGGCTACATTGCTATCGCCCTGAACGACACCACTGAAGTGGTTATCAAACGTGACTTCGTAGCTGCCGTTCTGCCGAAAGGCACCATGAAGGCGCTGTAATCCCAACTTTTCCCAAAGGGAACTGCCGTGTTAAACCGTTATCCTTTGTGGAAGTACATCATGCTGGTCGTCGTGATTATCGTCGGCCTGCTGTACGCGCTTCCCAACCTGTATGGTGAGGATCCGGCCGTTCAAATCACTGGCGCGCGCGGTGTCGCCGCCAGTGAGCAAACGCTGATCCAGGTCCAGAAAACGTTACAAGAAGAAAAAATTACCGCTAAGTCTGTGGCACTGGAAGAGGGCGCAATTCTTGCTCGCTTCGACACCACCGACACGCAGCTCCGCGCACGTGAAGCGCTGATGGGCGTGCTGGGTGATAAATATGTCGTGGCGCTTAACCTTGCTCCTGCAACCCCACGCTGGCTGGCTGCGCTGAACGCAGAGCCAATGAAACTGGGTCTTGACCTGCGTGGCGGCGTTCACTTCCTGATGGAAGTGGATATGGATACCGCGCTCGGCAAGCTACAGGAACAGAATATCGACAGCCTGCGCAGCGATCTGCGCGATAAAGGCATTCCGTACACCACCGTACGTAAAGAAGATAACTACGGCATGAGCATCACGTTCCGCGACAGCGCGGCACGCGATCAGGCTGTGACCTATCTGTCTCAGCGTCACCGCGATCTGGTGATCACCTCTCAGGGCAGCAACCAGCTGCGTGCGGTAATGACCGACGCGCGTCTGAGTGAAGCACGTGAGTACGCCGTTCAGCAGAACATTAACATTCTGCGTAACCGTGTAAACCAGCTGGGCGTGGCTGAGCCACTGGTACAGCGTCAGGGTGCTGACCGTATCGTGGTCGAACTGCCAGGTATCCAGGATACCGCCCGTGCGAAAGAGATTCTGGGCGCGACGGCGACTCTGGAGTTCCGTCTGGTTAACGCCAACGTTGACCAGGCTGCTGCGGCTTCAGGCCGTGTGCCGGGCGATTCCGAAGTGAAACAGACCCGCGAAGGCCAGCCGGTTGTGCTTTACAAACGCGTGATCCTGACCGGTGACCATATCACCGACTCCACTTCAAGCCAGGATGAGTACAACCAGCCGCAGGTTAACATCTCGCTGGATAGCGCAGGTGGCAACATCATGTCTAACTTCACCAAGGACAACATCGGCAAGCCGATGGCGACCCTGTTCGTGGAGTACAAAGACAGCGGTAAGAAAGACGCCAATGGCCGTGCCGTGCTGGTGAAAGAGGAAGAGGTGATTAACATCGCCAACATCCAGTCTCGTCTGGGTAACAGCTTCCGTATTACCGGTATCAGCAACCCGAACGAAGCGCGTCAGCTCTCTCTGCTGCTGCGTGCCGGTGCGCTGATTGCGCCAATTCAGATTGTTGAAGAGCGTACCATCGGTCCAACCCTGGGTATGCAGAACATCAAGCAGGGTCTGGAAGCGTGTCTGGCCGGTCTGGCGGTGTCCATTATCTTCATGATCTTCTTCTATAAGAAGTTCGGCCTGATTGCGACCTCCGCGCTGATTGCCAACCTGGTGCTGATCATCGGTATCATGTCCCTGCTGCCGGGGGCGACGCTAACCATGCCGGGTATCGCGGGTATCGTTCTAACCCTTGCGGTGGCGGTCGACGCCAACGTACTGATAAACGAACGTATTAAAGAAGAGCTGAGCAACGGTCGTTCTGTACAGCAGGCGATTGAAGAAGGCTACAAAGGGGCGTTCAGCTCCATCTTCGATGCGAACGTAACAACACTGATTAAGGTTCTTATCCTGTATGCAGTGGGTACTGGCGCGATCAAAGGCTTTGCGATTACTACCGGTATCGGTGTCGCAACGTCGATGTTTACCGCTATTGTCGGCACCCGTGCCATCGTGAACCTGCTGTACGGCGGCAAGCGCGTCAAAAAGCTGTCTATCTGAGGAGTGCGTTGTGGCACAGGAATATACTGTTGAACAATTGAACCACGGCCGTAAAGTCTGGGACTTTATGCGCTGGGACTACTGGGCCTTCGGCATTTCAGGTTTTCTGCTGATCTTGTCCATCGTCATTATGGGCGTGAAAGGCTTTAACTGGGGTCTGGATTTCACCGGTGGTACGGTGATCGAAATTACCCTGGAAAAACCGGTCGATATGGACCAGATGCGTGAGTCTCTGCAAAAAGCGGGCTTTGAAGAGCCGCTGCTACAGAACTTCGGCAGCAGCCGCGACATCATGGTGCGTATGCCGCCGGTACACGATGCCAACGGCAGCCAGGAGCTGGGCAGCAAGGTCGTTCAGGTTATTAACGAAACGACCAGCCAGGATGCAACGGTTAAGCGTATTGAGTTTGTCGGCCCGAGCGTTGGTGCTGACCTGGCGCAGACCGGTGCGATGGCGCTGCTGGTGGCGCTGATCTCGATTCTAATTTACGTCGGTTTCCGCTTTGAGTGGCGACTGGCGGCAGGCGTGGTTATCGCTCTGGCGCACGACGTGGTGATCACCATGGGCATACTGTCTCTCTTCCACATTGAGATTGACCTGACGATTGTGGCATCCCTGATGTCCGTTATCGGTTACTCACTGAACGACAGTATCGTGGTATCTGACCGTATTCGTGAAAACTTCCGTAAGATCCGTCGCGGCACGCCGTACGAAATCTTTAACGTGTCGTTGACCCAGACGCTGCACCGTACGTTGATCACCTCCGGCACCACCCTGATGGTGATCCTGATGCTGTTCCTGTTCGGTGGCCCGGTGCTGGAAGGCTTCTCGCTGACCATGCTGATCGGTGTGTCTATCGGTACGGCCTCGTCTATCTACGTCGCGTCCGCGCTGGCGCTGAAGCTGGGCATGAAGCGCGAGCATCTGATCCAGCAGAAAGTCGAGAAAGAAGGGGCGGATCAGCCGTCCATTCTGCCGTAAGAGTCTTATGCGGTATCGAAATCCCGGCCTGCTGGCCGGGATTTTTTTTGTCTACTCCTGACAGTATGCATACCGCTGCTTCCGGCTCGACAGGTGCCTCAATATTGTGCAGACGGAGAGACGCTTTAGCGAAAGTGCGGACAGAGCTCTGGCAGATTTTTTGCGGAAGGTGAAGCAGTAAAAAGCCGGGTGGCGGCTACGCCTTACCCGGCCTACATTCGGATCGTAGGCCCGGCAAGCGCAGCGCCACCGGGCGAAGTCCGCACAGGTTAGAAGTTGTAACCCACGACCAGGTAACCACCCCAACCGGTAGAACGTACGCTGAAGTCGCCGTTGCCGAAGTTCAGGCTGGCGTCGTCGTTCCACTGGCCACCGTTGTGCCAGTAACGCGCAACAACAGAGTAGTGCCAGTGATCGTAGTTCAGCGCCAGAATGTGGCTGGAGGCGATGGAGTTACTGGTACGAGCATGCTTCCCGTTGTTGTCATAGAAGTTATCGTCGCCCAGGTCTGAACCCCAGTCAAAGTTGGTGAAGCCGATATAGCTCAGGTTACCGCCCCACAGCTGAGTGATTGGCACAAAGTATTTCACTTTGAAACGGTAGCCATCCCACTCGTTCTCATTTGATGCGCCATAGTTCTGCCACTGGTATTTCGCATACACGTTCAGTGACAGGCTCATTGGCAGGCCGGTTTCGATGTCAGTACCCAGACCCATATACCAGGTGCTCTGTTCCTGAGAATCGTTGCGACCCATGTCATAGATGTAGTTGTTCGCGAAGTACCACTCTTTGAACGGACCAAACGCCAGGCTGGTGCCGGTCAGTTTGTCGATAGAGAAACGCGGTTCGATTTCCATGAACAGCGGGGAGCCATTGTTCCAGATACCTTTCGCATCGGAGTTACCGCCGAAGAATACCGGCAGATCGACGTAGCCGTAGAAATCAAACCAGTCTTTTTTAGCGAATGCTTCGTACTCGAGGTAAGTATCGTTGCGGATCTGCGGCCCGAAACGGGTGTGGTAGCTGCCTACCACGTTAACGCTCTGGTGCCACCAGTCGGAGAGATATTGTGGTTTGTCGTTTTCCGCTGCGTTAACAGTGAAAGAGGAGGACAGTGCCAGCACGGCGCCAGCTGCGAGTAATGTTTTTTTCATAATCATGCCACTGATTGAAATTCCCTTCCGGGAGTGAAAAATGCGCGAATTGCGTTTCTAAATATTTCGTGTTTCTGCGGAGCCTATTATAGGAATCCTTGCTCACAAAAATATGTGTTGTTTCACATATCTCTCACATACGTAATCGATTGCGTTCACGTTTGCGTACTTTAAACGGCCGGGATTGTAGCGGCAATCATTTATGTTGCCAATCCATACGAAATGTAAATGTTAGCGGAGTGACATTTCACTCCGCTAGAAGGGCGGGTTATTGCGCGGCAGGTTGAATGTCGTGAATGCGGATAAAGCCCAACTGTTCTGGCGTCAGTCCGCTCAGCTGGAGCGGGATATCAACATCGCTCGGTGCCAGCGTGCTGGCGGGAGTGGTGAAGAGCTGATTCTTCACGTTCACTTCCTGATAGCTCTCCGTGGTGCCCTGAATCTGGCCCCACTCTACGGTGCCGCTGAAGGCGGGAAGCGGATCGTTGGATTCACCCTGAATGCGTAATGTTGCGCGCGTACCATCGGCATTCGCTGCAACATTCACCAGAGACATCTTTAGCGTGCCAATCTGGCTGTTCAGACGCGCGGGCGTGTTTGCACCCGGCAATAAATAAACGCCATTGCTGGATTTGGCATTCAGCGCGTTCTGCTGGGTGATCTTCACGGTTTCTTTATTAAGTTTGTCCATCGCCACATTGAGCGTATTCACGCTTTGTTTCATCTCGCGAACTTCACTTTGCTGTGCGCAGGCGCTGAGCGTGAACAGGCTCCCAACCAGCACTATTTTCAGGTAACGTCTTGTCATTGCGTTTAATTCCTTGAAATCACACATTGCTGCAATGGTAGACAGGATAGTGGCGTCAGGCATAGATCCTTTGTCTCAAAAAGCTCTTCCTTTGTTGTCGGGCCAGTTCAGGGTAAAATAGAAATCAGTTAACCAGATAACAGGGACATCGTATGCATTGCCCATTTTGCTCCGCTGTGGATACCAAAGTCATCGACTCACGTCTTGTAGGCGAAGGGTCTTCCGTGCGTCGTCGTCGGCAGTGCCTGGTGTGCAACGAGCGTTTTACCACCTTCGAGGTGGCAGAGCTGGTAATGCCGCGCGTGGTAAAAAGTAACGATGTGCGCGAACCGTTCAATGAAGAAAAACTGCGTAGCGGGATGCTCAAGGCGCTGGAAAAACGGCCCGTCAGCTCCGATGACGTCGAAATGGCGTTAAATCATATTAAATCTTATCTGCGGGGGCTAGGTGAGCGCGAAGTGCCGAGCAAAATGATCGGTAACCTGGTGATGGAACAGCTAAAAAAGCTCGATAAAGTCGCCTATATTCGCTTCGCCTCCGTTTACCGCAGCTTCGAAGACATTAAAGAGTTTGGCGAAGAGATCGCCCGCTTACAGGATTAAGCCTATGCAGGACGAGATGTACATGGCGAGAGCCATGAAGCTGGCGCAGCGCGGTCGGTTTACCACTCACCCTAACCCTAATGTCGGGTGCGTCATTGTTAAAGATGGCGAGATCGTGGGTGAAGGTTTTCACTACCGCGCAGGCGAGCCGCACGCTGAAGTGCATGCCCTGCGCATGGCGGGGGAGAGGGCGCGTGGCGCGACGGCTTACGTGACGCTGGAGCCATGCAGTCATCACGGGCGCACGCCTCCGTGCTGCGAAGCACTGATTGCGGCGGGAGTCTCGCGCGTTGTCGCCGCCATGCAGGATCCTAACCCGCAGGTGGCGGGCCGCGGGCTGTATCGTCTGCAACAGGAAGGGATCGACGTCAGTCACGGCCTGATGATGCAGGATGCCGAAGCCATCAACAAAGGCTTCCTGAAGCGTATGCGCACCGGCTTCCCGTTTATCCAGCTTAAGCTTGGCGCGTCACTGGATGGCCGCACGGCGATGGCGAACGGCGAGAGCCAGTGGATCACCTCGCCACAGGCAAGGCGCGATGTGCAACGTCTGCGCGCACAAAGCCATGCTATTCTCACCAGCAGTGAAACGGTGCTGGCTGACGATCCGGTCCTGACCGTGCGCTGGGATGAGCTGAATGCCGATACCCAGGCACTCTATCCGCAGGAGAACCTGCGTCAGCCGCTGCGCATTATTATTGATAGCCAGAACCGCGTGACGCCGGAACACCGTATCGTGCAGCAACCGGGGGAAACCTGGATTGCCCGCACCAAAGAAGATACGCGCGAATGGCCGCAAGGCGTGCGCAGCATTATGGTGCCGGAACACAACGGGCATCTCGATCTGGTGGTGCTGATGATGCTGCTGGGTAAACAGCAGGTCAACAGCATCTGGGTCGAAGCCGGTCCGACGCTCGCCGGCGCGCTGCTCCAGGCAGGGCTGGTGGATGAGCTTCTGGTCTACGTTGCGCCTAAACTGTTAGGTAACGACGCGCGCGGCCTGTTTGTGCTGCCCGGCCTTGAAAAACTGGCCGATGCGCCGCAACTCTCATTCAGCGAGATTCGTCCGGTAGGCCCGGATGTCTGCCTCCATTTAACGACAGCGTAATTGCTCCTGAAATAGGGAAGCAGTGCGCAAAGTATTATGATAAAATCCGCCCCCCTGCGGGGCCAAATGAACCCGTAAAGGAAGAGTATGAACATTATTGAAGCTGCTGTAGCTACCCCGGACGCTCGCGTCGCCATCACCATTGCGCGTTTCAACAACTTCATCAACGACAGCCTGCTGGAAGGTGCGGTTGACGCCCTGAAACGTATCGGCCAGGTTAAAGATGACAACATTACCGTCGTTTGGGTACCAGGTGCTTACGAACTGCCACTGGCAGCGGGCGCGCTGGCGAAAACCGGTAAATACGACGCGGTGATTGCGCTGGGTACTGTTATTCGTGGCGGCACTGCGCACTTCGAATACGTTGCGGGCGGTGCAAGCAATGGTCTGGCGCACGTTGCACAGGATGCTGAAATTCCTGTCGCGTTCGGCGTACTGACTACCGAAAGTATTGAACAAGCCATCGAACGTGCTGGCACCAAAGCCGGTAACAAAGGTGCAGAAGCTGCACTGACCGCGCTTGAAATGATCAATGTATTGAAAGCCATCAAGGCCTGATTTTTTTGTAAGGGGAATTCCGTGAAACCTGCTGCTCGTCGCCGCGCCCGTGAATGTGCCGTCCAGGCACTTTACTCCTGGCAGTTGTCCCAGAACGACATCGCTGATGTTGAATACCAGTTCCTGTCAGAACAGGACGTGAAAGACGTTGACGTTCTGTACTTCCGTGAACTGCTGTCGGGAGTGGCGACTAATAGCGCGTATCTCGATGGTCTGATGAAGCCATACCTGTCCCGTCTGCTCGAAGAGCTGGGCCAGGTCGAAAAAGCAGTGTTGCGTATCGCGCTGTTTGAGCTGTCTAAACGTGATGATGTGCCGTACAAAGTAGCCATCAACGAAGCGATCGAACTGGCAAAAACCTTCGGCGCTGAAGACAGCCACAAGTTTGTAAACGGCGTGCTGGATAAAGCCGCACCTGCGATCCGTCCCCACAAAAAGTGATCCGCAAACCGGAGTCTTGCATTGCCTTTTTGGCAGTGCGGCTCCGGTTTTTTCTTTTATTTGCTGAGGCATAACGTATGGCATGCGGCGAATTCTCCCTGATTGCCCGTTATTTCGACCGTGTCAGAACCTCTCGTCTTGATGTTGAAACCGGCATTGGCGATGACTGCGCACTTCTCAATATTCCCGAAAAACAGACGCTGGCAATCAGCACCGACACCTTAGTATGTGGGCGTCACTTCCTGCCCGATATCGATCCTGCCGACCTGGCGTATAAGGCGCTGGCGGTAAACGTTAGCGATCTGGCGGCAATGGGCGCCGACCCGGCCTGGCTGACGCTGGCTCTGACCCTGCCGGAGGTGGATGAAGCCTGGCTTGAAGCCTTCAGCGATGCCCTGTTTGAACAGCTGAATTATTACGATATGCAGCTGATTGGCGGTGATACCACCGCCGGGCCGCTGTCGATGACCCTGGCAATCCACGGCTATGTGCCAGCGGGGCGCGCGCTGAAGCGTTCGGGCGCAAAACCGGGCGACTGGATCTACGTGACCGGTACGCCGGGGGATAGCGCGGCCGGGCTGGCGATCCTTCAGAACCGTTTAGCAGTTGAAGATGCTGACGATGCGGCGTACCTGGTGAAGCGCCACCTGCGGCCCACGCCGCGTATTTTGCACGGTCAGGCGCTGCGCGAGCGGGCCAGTTCGGCTATCGATCTCTCTGACGGGCTGATCTCCGATCTCGGCCATATCCTGAAGGCCAGTGGCGTGGGCGCACGGATCGATCTGGATCTGTTCCCACTGTCAGAGCCGTTGCGTCGCCATGCCGATCCTGAACAGGCGCTGCGCTGGGCACTATCCGGTGGGGAAGATTATGAGCTGTGCTTTACCGTTCCCGAGCTGAATCGCGGGACGCTGGATGTGGCGTTAGCGCATCTGGGGGCGAAATTTACCTGCATCGGGCAGGTGATGCCGGAAAGTGAAGGGCTGCTGTTTGTCCGCGGCGGCGCCCCGGTTACGCTTGACTGGAAAGGGTACGATCACTTCGCGTAATTTTGTGCGCTCTGTATTGCCGGGTGGCGCTGCGCTTACCCGGCTTACGGATTTTGTTCCCTGAATTGTTTATTTAAACCCTACCACCGGATGTTGCTGGTACGGCGTCTCCAGCTCGGCAATCTGCTCCGGCGTCAACGATAAGTCCACCGCACTCAACAACTCGTCCAGCTGTTCTTCCCGCGATGTGCCCACAATCGGCGCGGCGACACCGCGCTTGCTCAGCAGCCACGCCAGCGCTACCTGCGCGCGCGTTGCACCGATATCGTCGGCGATCCCGGCTAATCGTTCGGCAATTAACGCATCGCTGGCTTCTGTATCGTCATACAGATTTTTACCTACTTCATCCGATACCAGCCGGGCGGTAGTTTCACCCCACGGACGGGTTAACCTTCCGCGCGCCAGCGGGCTCCACGGGATCACCGCCACGCCTTCCTGGTAGCAGAGCGGCAGCATCTCGCGTTCTTCTTCCCGGTAGATCAGGTTGTAGTGATCCTGCATAGTGACAAAGCGCGCCCAGCCATGCTGCGCCTGGAGATCGAGCGCCTGAGCAAACTGTGAGGCATGCATGGACGATGCGCCGATGTAGCGCGCTTTACCGGCTTTCACGACGTCGTTCAACGCTTCAAGCGTCTCTTCGATCGGCGTGTTGTAATCCCAGCGGTGAATTTGCAGCAGGTCGACGTAATCCATGTTCAGGCGTCTGAGGCTGTCATCAATGGATCGCAGGATTTGCGTGCGAGAAAGGCCTTCCGCCAGATCGCCTGACGGGTAATACACCTTGGTGGCGACCACAATCTCATCCCGACGGGCAAAATCTCGCAGGGCGCGGCCCACAATCTCTTCGCTGCTGCCGTCGGAGTAGCTGTTGGCGGTATCGAAGAAGTTGATGCCGCCGTCAATGGCGCGCTTAATGATAGGGCGGCTGCTCTCTTCCGGCAGCGTCCAGGCGTGATTTCCCCGGTCAGGCTCGCCAAACGTCATGCAGCCCAGGCAAAGCCGGGACACCTTGAGGTCTGTTTTTCCTAATGTCGTGTATTGCATGGTTCCGCTCCTGCTGTTTAAACAATACGTTTAAGCATAGCAGGAGCAGAAAAGGGGAGGGATCAGGCCAGCCAGGTGCGGATTTTAGCTTCGATACCGACGGCGTCCAGGCCAATGTCGGCGCGCGCCTCGTCCTGAGTGCCTTGCGGGATGAAGTGGTCCGGCAGGCCGAGATTAAGCACCGGAACGACTTTACGGTTCGCCATCAGCACTTCGTTCACGCCGCTACCCGCGCCACCCATGATGGCGTTCTCTTCCAGCGTGACCAGCACCTCATGGCTTTCCGCCATGCTCAGAATCAGAGATTCATCGAGCGGCTTCACAAATCGCATATCGACGAGCGTCGCATTCAGGGTTTCAGCGACTTTTGCCGCTTCCGGCATCAGCGTACCAAAGTTCAGGATCGCCACTTTTTCACCGCGACGTTTCACCAGACCTTTACCGATATCCAGTTTTTCCAGCGGCCGTAATTCAACGCCAAGGGCATTGCCGCGTGGATAACGTACCGCACAGGGACCGTCCTGATAGTGGTAACCGGTATACAGCATCTGACGACACTCGTTTTCGTCGCTTGGCGTCATGATCACCATGTCCGGGATGCAGCGCAGGAAGGAGAGGTCAAATGCGCCCTGGTGCGTCTGGCCGTCAGCCCCCACGATGCCCGCACGGTCGATAGCAAACAGCACCGGCAGCTTCTGGATGGCAACGTCATGGATCACCTGATCGTAGGCGCGTTGCAGGAAGGTAGAGTAAATCGCTACCACCGGCTTGTAGCCGCCAATCGCCAGGCCCGCTGCGAAGGTCACCGCGTGCTGCTCGGCAATGGCGACGTCGAAATACTGGTCCGGGTATTTTTTGGAAAACTCGACCATGCCGGAGCCTTCACGCATGGCAGGCGTCACCGCCATCAGCGTGTTGTCTTTCGCCGCCGTTTCGCACAGCCAGTCGCCAAAGATTTTTGAGTAGCTCGGCATTCCGCCGCTGCTTTTCGGCAGACAACCGCTGGTATGGTCGAACTTGGGCACCGCGTGGAAGGTGATCGGATCTTTTTCCGCCGGTTCGTAACCACGCCCTTTTTTGGTCATGATATGCAGGAACTGCGGGCCTTTCAGGTCGCGCATGTTTTTAAGCGTCGTCACCAGACCTAACACATCGTGGCCGTCCACCGGGCCAATATAGTTAAAGCCCAGCTCTTCAAACAGCGTACCCGGCACGACCATGCCTTTGATATGTTCTTCGGTACGCTTAAGCAGCTCTTTGATCGGCGGTACGCCGGAGAAGACTTTTTTCCCGCCTTCGCGCAGTGACGAGTAAAGCTTACCGGACAGCAGCTGCGCCAGATGGTTATTCAGCGCGCCGACGTTCTCGGAGATCGACATTTCGTTATCGTTGAGGATCACCAGCATGTCCGGTTTGATATCGCCCGCGTGGTTCATGGCCTCAAAAGCCATCCCGGCGGTGATCGCCCCGTCACCAATCACGCAGACGGTACGGCGTTGCTTATTCTCTTTTTCGGCGGCAACGGCAATACCAATGCCCGCAGAAATGGAGGTGGAAGAGTGGCCGACGCTTAACACGTCAAACTCGCTCTCGCCGCGCCACGGGAACGGATGCAGGCCGCCTTTCTGGCGAATGGTGCCAATCTTATCGCGACGTCCGGTCAGAATTTTGTGCGGATAGGCCTGGTGGCCAACATCCCAGATCAGCTGATCGAACGGCGTGTTATAGACGTAATGCAACGCCACGGTCAGCTCAACCGTGCCAAGTCCGGAGGCGAAGTGGCCGCTGGAGCGGCTAACGCTGTCGAGCAGGTAGCGACGCAGCTCGTCACACAGCTTCGGCAGACTCTCTTTCGGCAACAGACGTAACTCCTGAGTGGAGTCAACTAACGCCAGTGTCGGGTATTTGGCAATATCAAAACTCATCAAAGGCTCATCGAGATATATAGTTTATTTATTACGCTGGATTATGTAGTCCGCTAGCGCTTCCAGTGCCGAGGTATCCAGCGATTGCGCGGCCAGCTCATTCAGTGACCGGCGGGCATCGTCTATCAGATCCCGGGCTTTACGTTGGGCATGCTCAAGGCCCAACAGGGCGGGGTAGGTACTTTTGCCAAGCTGCTGATCCGCACCCTGACGTTTTCCCAATGTTGCAGTATCGCCCACCACATCCAGAATGTCATCCTGAACCTGGAATGCCAGACCGATACTTTCTGCGTATCTGTCCAGAATCGGCAGGGCTTTACGCCCGCGTTCACCCGCGCTCAGCGCGCCCAGACGAACGGCTGCCCGAATCAGGGCGCCCGTTTTGTGACGGTGGATGCGCTCCAGCTGTTCCAGAGTTACCTGACGACCTTCAGCCTCTAAATCCAGCGCCTGGCCGCCGCACATCCCGGCGACGCCGCTGGCCATTGCCAGTTCGGACACCATTGCCAGACGATCGCGATCGCTCACTTCAACCATCGGCGCATCGCTCAGAATAGAGAACGCCAGGGTTTGCAGCGCATCACCCGCCAGAATGGCATTCGCTTCGCCGAACTTAATGTGGCAGGTCGGCTGACCGCGACGCAGATCGTCATCGTCCATGGCCGGCAAATCATCGTGGATCAGCGAATAGGCGTGGATACACTCCACGGCGGCTGCCGGGGCGTCCAGCGTGTTATCGCTGATACCGAACATGTTGCCCGTGGCATACACCAGGAACGGACGCAGGCGTTTACCCCCCAAGAGTGCGCCATAGTGCATGGCTTCAACCAGAGGAGTGTTCTGAAAAGGCTGCGGCTCAATGAAACGGCGCAGCGCGTCGTTGGCGCGGATGACGCGCGCCTGAAGCGCGTTGGAAAAATCCATTTACTCGGCGTCCGGTGTGAATGGCGTGGTTTTAGCGTCTTCGCTGTCGGAAAGCAGGATCTGCACACGCTGCTCGGCCTGCTGGAGTTTTACCTGCCCCTGGCGCGCGAGCTGCACGCCGCGTTCAAATTCGTTGAGCGCGTCTTCCAGCGGGAGATCGCCGCTCTCAAGACGGGTAACGATCTGCTCCAGTTCACTCAGCGCAGTTTCGAAACTGGCCGGTGCGTCGTTTTTCTTCGGCATAGTGAATTGACTCTTAAATTTTTCGCCCTGACATGGTAACGGACTCGGGGCAATTATCAAATAACGCGAGTGGCGCGATGGTGGTATACTTGCGCGCCTGGATGCAGCCACGGGTGTGGGCTGCTGTATCATTTTCCACTACAAGCCTTTATAAGCTTGCCTAAGAAACATTGCCGCCATGAAGTTTATCATTAAATTGTTCCCTGAAATCACCATCAAAAGCCAATCCGTGCGTTTGCGCTTTATTAAAATTCTCACCGGGAACATTCGTAACGTATTAAAACACTACGACGAAACGCTCGCCGTGGTGCGTCACTGGGACCACGTTGAAGTCCGCGCGAAAGACGAAAACAAACGTCTTGATATTCGCGACGCGCTGACCCGTATCCCGGGTATTCACCATATTCTGGAAGTGGAAGACGTTCCCTTCACCGATATGCACGATATCTTCGAAAAGGCGCTGGTACAGTACCGCGATCAGGTCGAAGGGAAAACGTTCTGTGTACGCGTGAAGCGCCGTGGTAAGCATGAGTTTAGCTCCATTGACGTTGAGCGCTATGTCGGCGGCGGTCTGAACCAGCACGTTGAGACGGCGCGCGTGCGCCTGACTAATCCGGACGTTACCGTTAATCTTGAGATCGAAAACGATCGCCTGCTGCTGGTTAAGGGCCGTTATGAAGGTATTGGCGGCTTCCCGATCGGCACGCAAGAAGATGTGCTGTCGCTGATCTCCGGCGGGTTCGACTCCGGCGTTTCCAGCTATATGCTGATGCGTCGCGGCTGCCGCGTGCACTACTGCTTCTTTAATCTGGGCGGCGCGGCGCACGAAATCGGCGTACGTCAGGTGGCGCATTACCTGTGGAACCGCTTCGGCAGCTCTCACCGCGTGCGTTTCGTGGCGATCAACTTTGAGCCGGTGGTCGGCGAAATTCTTGAGAAAGTGGATGACGGCCAGATGGGCGTGGTCCTGAAACGTATGATGGTGCGTGCGGCGTCCAAAGTGGCTGAGCGCTACGGCGTGCAAGCGCTGGTCACCGGTGAAGCACTGGGGCAGGTCTCCAGCCAGACGCTGACCAACCTGCGTCTTATCGACAACGTGTCTGATACGCTGATCCTGCGTCCGCTGATCTCTCACGATAAAGAGCACATCATCGATCTGGCGCGTAAAATCGGTACTGAAGATTTTGCCCGCACCATGCCGGAATATTGCGGCGTGATCTCAAAAAGTCCAACCATTAAAGCGGTGAAGGCGAAGATCGAAGCGGAAGAAGAGAACTTCGATTTCAGCATCCTGGAAAAAGTGGTGGCGGAAGCGTCGAACATCGATATCCGTGAGATCGCCCAGCAGACCGAGCAGGACGTGGTTGAGGTGGAGACGGTCAGCGGCTTCGGTGCTAACGATACGATTCTGGATATACGTTCTGTTGATGAGCAGGATGACAAGCCGTTGCAGGTGGAAGGCGTGGAGGTGGTTTCGCTGCCGTTCTACAAGCTGAGCACCCAGTTTGGCGATCTCGACCAGAGCAAAACGTATCTGTTGTGGTGTGAGCGCGGGGTGATGAGCCGTTTGCAGGCGCTGTACCTGCGTGAGCAGGGCTTCGCGAACGTGAAGGTGTATCGCCCGTAGCCTATTGCCCGGTGGCGCTTCGCTTACCGGGCCTACGGTACCGTACACTTGTAGGCCGGGTAAGGCGTATCCGCCACCCGGCTTTTTTTACTCGTAGTAGTTATAAATCCCTGCCGCCATCACCAGCGATGACGCCACTTCGTACGCTTTCTCACGCCCGACCAGCAGGTCAATAATCTTCAGGCCAAAATCAATGGCGGTACCCGGCCCCTGGCTGGTGAGCAGGTTAACGCGCGGATCCCAGACCACGCGTTTATCCACCCACTGGTCTTCCGGAATCGTATCCTTCAGGCCTGGGAAGCCGGTCATATTGCCGATGGGGAAAATGTCGTGCGGAACCAGTACCGTACCTGCGGCCGCACAGATTGCCGCGACGATACGCCCGGAAAGATGAAACTGACGAACGGTTTCAACCAGCAGCGGGCTGTCGCGGAAACACTCCGCGCCCTTCAGACCGCCCGGCAGCACGATAATGTCGTAATCACCGTCCGCCACCTGTACAAGCGGTGCATCTGCCAGGATCTTGACTCCACGCGAGCAGGTAATCGCCAGACTTCCGTCGCTGGCGACGCTGGCGGTGGTAACCTTAATACCACCACGTACCATCAAATCAATGGTGGTGACCGCTTCTGTCTCTTCGCTACCAGGGGCGAGGCATACCAGTGCCGATGCGCTCATACTCACTCTCCTTTCGTTTTACTAACTCAAACAGACGGCTGTTTTCCGCAACGGTAATGCCGTGTGCCCGGGCGCGTTTTAACAGATAACCGGTAATGTAATCAATTTCGGTATGCCGCATAGCCCGGATATCCTGCAGCATTGAGGAGATATTTTCTGCCGTACTCTCAATGACCTGGTCGACATAATAACGTAAATCAGACTCTGAGGTGTGGTAGCCTTCGCGTTCAATGACGGCTGCAACTTCCCGGCAAATCAGCGCTAACCGATCGGGATGCTGGCGCAGATCACCGTTAGGGCAATCCAGCAGGGCAGTCAGCGGATTGATCGCGCAGTTGACCGCCAGCTTGCGCCACAGTTCCGCACGAATGTTATTGTGCCAGGCGACGTCAGGCAGCGTGCATTGCAGGGTATCCGCAAGATAGCTGTAATCGCCGGGCTGTTCACGCGCCGGGCCGATATGGGTGATGCCACTGGCAACATGAATAATGACGTTACCGTCGCGGCGTGCCGCGTGGGTGGTTGTTCCCATTAGCAGCGGTTGCCGGACAGACTTTAGCTCTTCAATGGTACCCATACCGTTGTGAATCAGCAGGACTGGCGTGCTTTCAGGTAATTGGGCGGCCAGGCTTTTCACCGCATCGGAGACCTGCCAGGCCTTCAGCGTGACCAGCAGCAGATCGCTGCTCGCGAGAAATTCCGGATCGTTTGCCGTCAAAGACTCGTTAAAAATTGAACCGTCTGTACCTATCACATTCACACTGCAATAGGGTTGGGGAATTCGCAGCCAGCCCTGAACGTCGTGTCCCTGTTTGCATAGCGCGCTAAGCCAGAGTTGACCAAGGGCGCCGCATCCAAGCACTGTTACTTTCATTGTTCCTCCTCACCTGCAACTGCGCCAGGTGCTAAGACGCTAAGTATAGCGCCATCAGCTAAGCTTCTCGTTATGCCTCGTTGCAGGTATTATGCAACGCAACAAAAATGAAGGGAGAAGAAAAGATGCCATCTTTCGATATTGTTTCTGAAGTTGATCTGCAGGAAGCGCGTAACGGCGTAGATAATGCTATTCGTGAAGTGGAGTCACGTTTCGATTTTCGTGGCGTTGAGGCGACCATTGAACTGAACGACGCGAACAAGACAATCAAAGTCCTGAGTGAGTCTGATTTCCAGGTCAACCAACTGCTGGATATCCTGCGCGCCAAGCTGCTCAAGCGCGGCATTGAAGGGACCTCACTTGATGTACCGGAAGATTTTGTTCACAGCGGCAAAACCTGGTTTGTGGAAGCGAAGCTGAAGCAGGGGATTGAAAGCGCGGTACAGAAAAAAATCGTTAAGCTTATCAAAGACAGCAAGCTGAAAGTGCAGGCGCAGATCCAGGGGGAAGAGATCCGCGTGACCGGAAAATCCCGTGATGACCTGCAATCCGTGATGGCGCTGGTGCGTGGCGGCGATCTCGGTCAGCCATTCCAGTTTAAAAACTTCCGCGATTAAGACAATTATGCCCGGCTAAACCGGGCATTTTTTCAGGCCTTCAGCGCCTGCTCTACCTCAAAGCGGTTAGTCACTTTGCTGTCAATTTTGACATACGCACTGCGCTCTTCCGGGACAATCAGCACTTCGCTCACGCCCTCTGTCGCTTCCAGACGCTTTTGTAACGCGTCACCGATTGCCACGTCATCGGGAATTTCTACCCGCAGGCTACTCACATAGCGCGGCTCTTTCATGGTGCTGGCAACAAACAGCCAGAGCATCGCCAGTAGCGCACCGGCGAGGAACACGGTCTGAGAATCAAAAAGGCCGTCCACCCAGCCGCCGAGGGACCCGCCGATCGCCACGCCGAGAAACTGGCTGGTGGAGTAAATGCCCATCGCGGTGCCTTTGTATCCTGCCGGAGACTCTTTGCTGATAAGCGACGGCAGCAGGGCTTCCATCAGATTAAACGCCAGGAAGAACAGCTGTACGCCTGCGATCAGCTCCCAGAAATGTGGGCCGGCGCCCCACAGCACAATCTCGGCAATCAACAGTAACGCCACGCAGCCCACGAAGACGCGTTTCATTTTGCGCTTCACTTCGGCGTAAATAATGAAGGGCACAACGGAGACAAACGAGATCAGCATTGTGACCAGATAAATTTTCCAGTGCTCTGCCGCCGGGAAACCTGCTGCGGCAAGTTGACCGGGCAGGGCGACAAAGGTGGACATCAGCAGAATGTGCAGGCACATAATGCCGAAGTTCAGCTTAAGCAGGCGCGGCTCGGCGATGACTTTGCTGAAGCAGCCTTTGACCATCCCGGATTCACGGTTCAGGACATGGTTTTTACTGTCCGGCACAACCCACAGCGTGAGTGCGATCCCGATGGTTGCCAGCACGGCTATCATCCAGAACAGGGCGTGCAGGCCGAGTGAATGGGTAATAATCGGCCCCAGCACCATGGCAATGGCAAACGTAACGCCGAAGCTGACGCCAATAAACGCCATGGCTTTGGTGCGGTTTTGCTCGCGGGTTAAATCTGACAGCAGCGCCATCACGGCGGCGGCAATCGCCCCGGAACCTTGCAGGGCGCGGCCAAGAATAATTCCCCAGATGGAGTGGGAGAGGGCGGCGATGATGCTGCCAAGTACAAACACCAGCAGCCCGCCGACAATCAGCGGTTTGCGACCCACGCGGTCGGAGAGCAGGCCAAAGGGGATCTGGAATATCGCCTGCGCCAGGCCGTAGATACCGATCGCCAGACCAATCAGCGCTTCGCTGGCACCCTGTAACGCCATGCCATATGTGGTCAGAACGGGCAGGACCATAAACATGCCAAGCATCCGCAGCGAGAAAACAGTCCCTAAACCCCAGGTCGCACGCAGTTCACCTGGCGTCATTTTATAATCGTTCATTACCACCTCTACCAAAAAGCAGGCCATAGTTTAGGCGGGGTGATAAGTGCGGTAAATAGGTGTTTGTTTAAGAGATATTACGAGGGTGTGATAAAAGCACCCCCGGATAAAAAATTACGCCTCGACGCGCAACCCGTAGCTTTTAAATTTCTCAAGAACAATGGCAATTTCATCGTCACTGAGTACCGGAACGGGATCCACGATCGCCAGCGTGGCCAGGTAGAGTTTTGCCAGCACCTCTACCTCCTGCGCCAGCCACAGTGCCTTCTCAAGATTTTCTTCGCAGGTGATCAGGCCGTGGTGCTGTAATAGCGTCGCTTTGCGATCGCGTAACGCGACCGCGACATGCTCTGACAGCGCGCGCGTCCCGAAGGTCGCGTAAGGCGCGCAGGGAATGGAGTTTCCCCCGGCGGCGGCAATCATATAGTGAATAGCAGGAATGGGGCGGTTGAGTATCGAGACGGCGGTACAGTTAACCGCATGGTTATGGACGACGGCGTTAGCATCCGGGCGGGTCTGATACACAACCTGATGAAAACGCCATTCGCTGGAGGGTAGTTTATCCTCTTCGTGTCGCCCCTGTGCATCGACATAGACGATACTCTCTTCGGTCAGATGCTCGTAGGGAATTCCGGTCGGCGTAATCAGCATACCGTCGCGATAGCGAACGCTGATATTCCCGGCGGTGCCCTGATTTAATCCCATGCGGGTCATCTCAAGGCAGGTGTCGATAATGTCTCTGGCTAATCGGGCTCGTTCCATTTTTTATTCTCCGGGTACAGTTTTATTTTTACTGGCGGGAACGTTTGACCAGCTTCATATCGACTTTCGCCGTCTCGTTGACCGCTTCGCCGTCGATGGCTCGCTGCATCAGTTCAAACGCTTTTTCCGCCCAGGTATCTTCATCCTGCTGCATGGACCAGACGCTGTTAGGCAGGAACCCCAGCATGGGGTGCTCATCGAAGGTACCAATATTGATGTGTTGAGGCACGGTACCGGTACGCGTCCGCAGGGCTTCGATTGCCCCTTCCAGGACGGGTAACGATGAGGCGATAAACGCCTGCGGAACACCCTGGCTGTCGATAAGCGAATCCATCAGGGCATATCCCCCCTCCGGCGTATTGTCCGGCCCTTCGATGACCCACTCGCGATGGTGAATACCGGCTGTTTTCAGGGCCTGCAAATAGCCGTTCAGACGGTCCGTAATGCTGGGCAGTGCGGTATCGCCCACAAGGAACCAGAGCGGCGTTTTGCACTCTTCCAACATATTGCGGGCCAGTTCATCCCCCCCAGCCTCGTTATGACTCTCTACCAGCGCGTTGTCAGTAAAGCCAAAATCCCGGTCAAGGAGCACCAGTGGCTTTTGGATCTGCCGCAAATGATGCTGCTGATTTTCCAGCGTCGAGGGAACGATAAATAAGCCGTCCACGTTGCGCGCCATCAGAGCTTTTACCAGCTTGTTTTCGTAATCCACATCGTTGTAAGTACAGCTGATCATCAGCTGGTAGCCCGAACGGCGGCAGCGCAGTTCGAGTTTCTCGGCGAGCGTTGCAAAGAACACGTTTGAGATGTTGGGCACGATGAGCCCCAGCGTCTCGGTTTTGTTTAACTTCAGACTGCGCGCCGAATGGTTGAGGGTATAGCCGAAGCGCTCGACGTGTTCATTAATTCGGGACTGTGTTTTCACACTGATCCGATACTGTTCGGCTTTCCCGCTCAGTACCAGCCGCACGGTGGTGACGGATAAATTCAGATCCTTCGCTATCTGTTCAACTGTTTTGGCCATCGCTACGCCTCAATCCTTAACGTACGTAAAAACTGCTGATAAAGCATACGCATCCTGCCATTACATTTCCTGCTGCATCAGGAGATTAAGCGCCTGTTGCTGGGTCCACAGCATCAGGTACGCCTCATATTTTTGCCGGTGGAAGGCCGCGGTTTCCGGCCGACGGGTGATGATAGCGCCGGCTTTGACCATTTCCCGGGTGGCGTCGGTAAGCGTTGCCCATGCACCGCTCGCCACAGCGCCGCAAATGGCCGCGCCGAGAGTGACCGCATCTTCTTCGGCTAAAAGGTGAATATCGCAGCCTGTGGCATCGGCATACTCCCGCAGCCAGAGCCGGTTATGAGTAGCTCCACCACAAATGACAATGCGCGACAAGGTGTGCCCATGATGTTTCAGAGTATCCATAATGTGTCGTGTGCCGTAGGCAATGGCCTGTAGCGTGGCCAGATAGAGCCTCGCCAGCGCGCGCTCACCGGTCTCTAATGTCAGACCGACAACGCTGCCCCGGGCATCAGGACGCGAACGCGGCGAGCGGTTGCCGTGGTGATCGGCCAGAATGTGCAGGTTGCGGGTGGGATATTTTTCTTCCTGTTCAAGTGCGGCTACCCAGTCGTTGAGTAATGCCACCGGATGGCATTGCGCCGCTTCTGCTTTTGCAAACAGCTCTGCGCTGACTCCGTGCTCGCGCAACGTCCAGTCGACCAGCGCCCCGGCAGCACTTTGCCCGCCTTCCGTCAGCCAGTAGCCCGGCAGCATGGCGCTCCAGTAAGGTCCCCAGACGCCGGGCGTATGGATCTCCGTCTGACTGGCAAGCATATGGCAGTTCGAGGTTCCGCTGATGAGCGCCAGCGTGCCTTCCGGGTGTGAGCCCGTCAGCGCCACGCCACCCGCGTGGGCATCGATCATGCCGCTTGCCACAACCACTTCTTCGGACAAACCCAGAGCTTGCGCTGCCTGCGGGCTAAGTTTTCCGACGCATTCAGCGACGTCCAGAATAGTGCCGGGAATTTTTGTCAGTAAGTTTTCCAGCCCCACCGCCCTGAGCAGCGATTCGCTGAACTGCGCCTCATGCGCAAGGTAGTTCCATTTGCAGGTGAGGGTGCACAGGCTGGCGACGTCCTGGCCCGTCGCTTTCCAGACCAGAAAATCGGCAAGGTCGTAAAAGCGCCAGGCCTGATTCCAGGTTTCAGGATGATGCCGCTGCAACCACAGCAGTTTTGGCAACTCCATCTCGATGCTGACCTCGCCGCCCACGTAGCACAGGGCCGGATCGCGTGTGGCATTGATGTGAACGGTTTCTTCGTGAGCACGATGATCCATCCACATAATGATGTCCTGCGATGCCGGACTGTCCGGGGAGACGCTCAGGCCGTTACCGTCAGCATCCAGCGCGACCAGCGAGCACGTGGCGTCGAAGCCAATCGAACGAATGGCGTCAGGTGAAATCCCAGAGGAGTCGACGGCTTCCCGCACCACCGCACAAACCTGCTGCCAGATTTCCACAGAGGATTGTTCCACGCGCGCATTGCTGGCGTGAAACTGCGAAATCGGACGGGTCGCGAAGCTCAAACGCTCGCCTTGCGCAGAGTAAAGCCCTGCACGAACGCTGGCTGAACCTACATCTACCCCGAGGAAATAGCCGTCACTCATCATGAACTTCCTTATTTTTTACCAAACGGATGCAGCAGTTTATCAATTTCAGGCGTGTTGATATTCTGCGCATTGACATATTTCACTGGAATATCAATTTCTTTGGCCACCGTCTGTCCGGAAATCACCGCGTTCAGCGCTTTTATGCCCTGATAACCAATCTGATAGGCGTCCTGCACCACGAAGCCCTGAATCACACCGTTTTTAAGGAAGTTAATGATGGCTTCGGTGCTGTCAAAACCGATGACTTTTACTTTGCCCTTCAGATTCTGGCTGTCGATAGCGTTCGCAACGCCCAGGGTTGAGCCTTCGTTGGTGGCATAAATACCGGCGATATCCGGGTTGGCCTGAACCATATCAATGGTTTTATCCATCGCTTTTTGCGGGTCGCCATCGCTGTATTGCACCGGCAGTACCTGAATATTCGGGTACTTCTCTTTCATCCGCTCGCTGAACCCTTCAGAGCGCTCAATGGCGGACGTCGTCCCGGCTACGTGGGCGATAATACCCACTTTCCCCTTCTGGCCTACCTGCTCCGCCAGCGCATCCGCAGCCTGTGCGCCCGCCTTACGGTTATTGGTGGCGACAAAGCTGGCCGGGATATCCGAGTTCACGCCCGAGTCGAAGGTCACCACTTTGATCCCCCGGCTGTTGGCGGTTTCGACCAGCGGGGCAAGGGCGTTTGCATCAAGTGCGGCCAGCAACAGGCCGTTTGGTTTTTGTGCCATGGTGTTTTCGACTAACTGGATCTGTTCGGCGATTTGCGTTTCATCGGCAGGGCCAACGTAGCTGGTTTTGTCACCCAACTCTTTTGCGGCAGCTTCCGTTCCCATTTTGACCGTCTGCCAGAATTCGTGCTGGTAACCTTTACTGACCACCGGCAGGTTTAAATCTTTTGCCAGCGCGCTGCTGGACAGGATGGCAACGAGCGACAGGGCGCTCAGGATATGGCTGGTTTTCATTATTTTGCTCCGTTGTAGGGTTGGCAGGGCTTGTTGTATCGAGAACCTAACGCATTCTTTTACGTAACGTGTCCAGGTAGACGGCGGCAACGACGACCACGCCCATCGCCACCATCTGCCAGAACTGGGACACGCCCATGAGATTGAGGCCGTTTTTCAGCACGCTCATAATGAACGCGCCTATGATGGTGCCGCCAATCGTGCCCACGCCGCCCATCAGACTGGTACCGCCGATCACTACCGCCGCAATGGCTTCCAGCTCATAACCCACGCCCACGGTTGGCTGGCCTGAGTTGAGACGAGAGGCGAGGATCACCCCGGCCACGCCGGTTAACAGGCCGCAGAAGGCGTAAACGAAAATTTTCACTCGCTGGACTTTGATCCCGGAAAGGTGTGCCGCCGTTTCATTGCTGCCGACAGCGTAGATATAGCGGCCCATCACCGTTTTCTTCAGGATCCACATGGCGATCAGTGCCACGATGACCAGGTAGAACACCGGATAAGGCAGAACGTCGAACAGGCGACCCTGTGCTAGCAGCTTGAACTGCGGGTAGTCAGAAAAATAAATCGCGCGGCCATCGGTCATCACCATATTGATGCCGCGTACCGACATCATTAAGCCGAGGGTGGCAATAAACGGTGGTATGGTCATTTTGGTGACCAGAAACGCGTTCACATAGCCGCAAAGTCCGCCTGCGAGCACGCCTGCCAGAATACAGACCGGCAACGGCATACCAAACCCGGCGGCGATGCCCACCGCAACCCCTGAGAACGCCACCACCGATCCAAGCGACAGGTCGATCCCGGCGGTAATAATCACAAAGGTCACGCCAATGGCCATGATGCCAATCACCGCCGTTTGCAGGGCGATAGTCATGATATTTTCAGTATTAAAGAAGAACGGAGAGCTGAAGCTGAAAAACAGAACCAGCAATACCAGGCTAAAAAGAGGCGCCAGACGCATCAGGAGCGCTTTATTTATTTTCATCGTATGACTTCCGCTTTGCGGCGATGGAACGGTAACGGACATGATTAATCCTCCAGCGTGGCGTATTGCATGATTTTTTCCTGGGTGGCGTGCTCAGCCGCTATTTCGCCGGCAATGCGGCCGCTGCGCATCACGAGTATGCGGTCACACATTCCTAATACTTCCGGCAGTTCGGATGAAATCATGATGATCGATTTACCTTTAGCGACAAGGCGATTCATTAATTCGTAGATTTCCAGCTTGGCGCCAACGTCAATTCCCCGGGTTGGCTCATCAAAAATTAAAATATCGGTGTCTTTGCAGACCCAGCGGGCAATAATAATCTTCTGTTGATTACCGCCGCTTAAATTCAGTGCCGCCTGTTCCAGATGTGGCGTTTTTATTCGCAGCGTATCCACCAGTTTCTGGCTGGACTCCCGGCAGCGTTTTTCATCAACATTACCTGCGGCGCCAGCGTAGTCCGGGTAATTGCCGAGCATAATGTTCATCTCAACAGAAAGGCCGAGGGCGAGTCCCTCTTTTTTGCGGTCTTCTGTTAAATAGCTGATGCCTTTCTCAATGGCGTCAGCCACGTCTTTAATACGTGTGGGGGTGCCGTTCAGCGTCAGGGTGCCAGCGTCGATAGCATCGGCGCCAAACAGGGCCCGGCCCAGTTCAGTTCGGCCTGCGCCCATTAAGCCAGCGAGACCAAGGATCTCACCGCGCCAGAGGGTAAAGTTGATGTCATGCAGTACACCATTACGCGTCAGGCCGTTCACCTCCAGCACTTTTTCTCTGCGCTGATGCGGCGGGCGTTTTGGGTAGATGTTATCGAGATTGCGGCCAACCATCATGGCGATAAGCTCGCCGATCTGAACCGTTTCATAATCTACGGTGGCGATGTATTGTCCGTCGCGCATGACGGTCGCGCGATCGGCGATCAGCGCCAGCTCTTCCAGACGGTGCGAGATGTAGACAATCCCCGTGCCCTGAGCCTTGAGCATCCGCGTGACGTCAAACAAACTCTCGATTTCACTTTCGGTCAGCGCGGCGGTGGGTTCATCCATGATTAGCACTTTGGCATTGACCGAAATCGCTTTGGCAATTTCCACCATCTGCTGCTGGGCTACGGTTAATTCACTGACGCGGGCGTCCGGGGCGATTTTTAAATTCAGCGTGTGCAGTATTTTCTCAACCGCCTGTCGCTGGGCGCGTTTATCTAACTGCCAGCGACTATTTTTGCAGAATTCACGGCCAATAAAGATATTCTCTTCCACGGTTAAATCGGGGAAGAGATTAAATTCCTGATGGATAATCGTAATACCTGCATGCTGAGCACTTAGCGGATCGCTGAATGATACGGATTGCCCTTCAAAGCGAATTTCACCGGCATCAGGTTGGTAAACACCGGATAAAATTTTCATCAGCGTCGATTTGCCGGCACCGTTTTCACCTAAGAGGGCATGAACTTCGCCGCAGCGTAAATCGAAATCAACCTGATTCAGCGCCAGCACGCCGGGAAAGCGTTTGGTAATGCACGTCATCTGAATAAGAGTCTCTGACATTGCAAAATTCCTGTGTTGGAAAGGCAATGAATCACAAGCCACAGTGATTTAGTTAATAAGCTAACTCGACTTAGCTTTCGTCCTTAAAAGCTATTTTAGGGTTATAATTTAGCCAAATCATTTGTATTCAAATTGTGACGTCGTGCAAAGGTATTTTGTTATTTAATTGAATTTAAACGATATGTTTAATTTTTGCTGAATCGTAATACCTGACACTGATCGAATTTTGACCTCTCATCGTGAAACTGCTCACAGATCCTGCACATTTATCTTGTCTCATTTTTAGTGTGAACCCTAAGCTAATTCGAGTTAGCAAATTTCACCACTTTCCGTTCACGGCGCTGCCTGGGCGCTTTTTCACGGCTATGCCCCTGAGACGGATAGGTTAACCAACGTGAGGAAGGGCTATGAAAACGATAAAAGCGTTACCCCGTATTGGCATTCGACCTGTTATTGATGGCCGCCGAATGGGCGTACGCGAGTCTCTGGAAGAGCAGACCATGAACATGGCGAAAGCCACGGCGGCGCTAGTCAGTGAAAAATTACGCCACCCCTGCGGTACGCCCGTTGAGTGCGTGATTGCCGATAGCTGCATTGCCGGAATGGCGGAGTCCGCCGCTTGCGAAGAGAAGTTCAGCACGTGCCACGTTGGTCTGACGATCACCGTCACCCCCTGCTGGTGTTACGGGAGTGAAACCATTGATATGGATCCGCTGCGTCCGAAAGCGATCTGGGGCTTTAACGGCACCGAGCGTCCGGGGGCGGTATACCTCGCTGCGGCACTGGCGGCGCATAACCAGAAAGGGATCCCGGCGTTTTCCATTTACGGCCACGATGTACAGGATGCGGGCGACGAGACCATCCCGGCAGACGTTGAGGAAAAATTGTTGCGCTTCGCCCGGGCGGGCCTGGCGGTTGCCAGCATGAAGGGGAAAAGTTATCTGTCGGTGGGCGGTGTCTCAATGGGGATTGCGGGCTCGATTGTCGATCACAACTTCTTTGAATCCTGGCTGGGGATGAAGGTGCAGGCGGTGGATATGACCGAACTGCGTCGCCGCATCGATCATAAGATTTACGACGAGCAAGAACTTGAGCTGGCCCTGGACTGGGCGCAAGCACATTTCCGTTTCGGCGAGGATAAAAACGCGGAGCAGTATCGTCGCAATGAACAGGAGAATGCCGCGATCCTGCGGGAGAGTCTGCTGATGGCGATGTGCATCCGCGACATGATGCAGGGTAACCCAAAACTCGCTGCGATGGGCCGCGTGGAGGAATCTCTGGGCTATAACGCCATCGCGTCCGGGTTCCAGGGACAGCGCCACTGGACGGATCAGTATCCAAATGGCGATACCGCAGAGGCGCTGCTGAACAGCTCCTTTGACTGGAACGGTATTCGCCAGCCGTTGGTGGTGGCGACGGAAAATGACAGCCTGAACGGGGTAGCAATGCTGTTTGGACATCTGATGACCGGTACAGCGCAAATCTTTGCCGACGTGCGCACCTACTGGTCGCCAGAGTCGGTTGAGCGTGTTACCGGTCAGAAACTCACTGGACGGGCTGAGCAGGGCATTATTCATCTGATCAACTCCGGCTCGGCGGCACTGGACGGTACAGCGGAGCAGAAAGACGCCGAGGGGAAACCGACCCTGAAACCACACTGGGACATTACTGAGCAGGAAGCCAACGCGTGCCTGGCCGCAACCCACTGGTGTCCGGCGGTGCATGAATACTTTCGCGGGGGCGGTTTCTCATCAAACTTCCTCACCCGAGGTGGCGTGCCATTTACCATGACCCGCGTAAACCTCATCAAGGGGGTGGGCCCGGTATTACAGATAGCGGAAGGCTGGAGTGTTGAGCTGCCGGAACAAGTACATGACATTCTGAATAAGCGCACCGATTCAACCTGGCCCACCACCTGGTTTGCCCCACGTCTGACCGGTAAAGGCCCGTTCAGCGACGTCTATTCAGTGATGGCGAACTGGGGCGCTAACCACGGAGTATTAACCGTCGGGCACGTTGGTGCTGATTTCATCACCCTGGCGTCCATGCTGCGCATTCCCGTGTGCATGCATAACGTACCGGAGGCGCTGATTTATCGGCCGACGGCCTGGGGCGCTCACGGTATGGATCCGGAAGGGCAGGATTACCGCGCCTGTGAAAATTACGGACCGTTATACAAACAATAAGCCGGTTTGCCAGCCTGCTCCGGCGGACTGGCAGCCTGTGGGGACCGCAATGAAAAAATGTTTTCTGGTTCTCGATTGTGGCGCGACGAACGTGCGCGCCATTGCGCTGGATCCTGAAGGGAATATTGTGGCGCGAGCCTCGGTGGCGAACGAAAGCGAAAGTGCCGCTGAAAATCCGGCCTGGCACCAGTGGTCGCTCGACGCCATCATGCAACGTTTTGCCGTCTGTTGTCAGAAAATCAGCGCAGTGCTGAGCAAGCATCAACTGTGCGGAATGAGTGTGACGACCTTTGGCGTGGATGGCGCGCTGGTAGATGAGCGCGGAGAACTGCTTTACCCGATCATCAGCTGGAAATGTCCACGAACCGTGCCGGTGATGGAAGCGGTTGCCCGTTTATGCTCCCCGGCTGAACTACAGCAGATCACCGGCGTTGGGCAGTTTAGTTTCAACACGTTGTATAAGCTAGGCTGGCTTCAGGACAACCATCCCGATCTGTTACAGCGTGCTCACGCCTGGCTTTTTATCTCCTCGCTAATCAACCATCGCCTGACCGGAAAAATGACGACCGATCTCACGATGGCCGGTACCAGTCAGATGTTCGATCTGCATCAGCGGTGCTTCAGCGAAACGATCTTAAGCAAGATCGGCGTGCCTCATTCCCTTTTCCCGCCGCTGGTTTCCCCCGGAGAGATGATGGGTGAACTGCAGCCCGACGCTGCATCCAGACTCGGATTGCCTTGCGGTGTGCCGGTGATCTCCGCCGGGCACGATACGCAGTTTGCCCTTTTTGGCGCCGGTGCGGGAATTAATGAGCCGGTTCTCTCTTCGGGAACCTGGGAGATTTTAATGGCGCGCACCTCGCAGGTTGATACCGCTTTACTGGGGCAATACCCGGGCGCGACCTGCGAACTGGATAGCCGGACGGGGCTCTATAATCCGGGAATGCAATATCTGGCGTCTGGCGTACTGGAGTGGATCCGCGCGCTGTTCTGGTCGCCTGATGTCAACTGGGACACTATTCTGGCTCAGGCGGCGGCAATTCCGTACGGGGCGGATGGCGTCACGATGAATACCCAGTTGCTCGATTCTCCGCTCGCCGGCTGGCAGGGCGTTACGCTCACCACCACGCCAGCCCATTTTTACCGCGCAGCCCTGGAAGGACTCACGGTGCATCTGCAAGAAAAACTCCAGGCGCTGGAGGCGATCGCGCAATTTAAGGCGCGTGAACTCCTGCTGGTGGGGGGAGGTAGCCGCAATATGCTGTGGAATCAGCTCAAGTCCAATGCGCTTGGGATCCCGGTGAAGGTTCTTGAAGATGCAGATACGACCGTGCTGGGGGCGTCTTTGTACGGATGGTGGGGCGTCGGAGAAACGGCCAGCGCTGAGGCTGCTCGCGATCGGGTCCACTATCGTTACCGTTATTTCTATCCTGAGGAGCAAAGCCGTGCTTAAAACGATATCCCCACTGATTTCACCCGAGCTGCTGAAAACGCTGGCAGAGATGGGCCATGGTGACGAGATTATTTTTGCAGACGCTCACTTTCCCGCGCACAGCCTGGGGCCAAAGACGATCCGCGCGGATGGCCTGCTCATCAGCGATTTGCTGGCCGCGGTGGTACCGCTGTTTGAACTCGACAGCTATGCGCCACCGCTGGTGATGATGGCCCCTGTCGACGGGGATACGCTCGATATACAGGTAGAAGCACGCTATCGCAACGCACTCTTTGGTGAGGCGGAAGGGGAGGGGATTACGCGTATTGACCGTTATGCGTTTTATGCGCGGGCACAGAAAGCGTACGCCATTGTGGTGACAGGCGAGACAGCGAAATACGGTAATATACTGTTAAAGAAAGGGGTTACGCCGTACCAATAAAAAACGCCGGGTTAAACCCGGCGTTTTCACTTCAGTCTTCTTACCAGACGTACGTCAGCAGGCTTTGTGAATCTGGCACCATGAAGTCTACGGACATCATCACGGACAGGGAGGTGATGGCGACAATCGAGAACACAAACAGCTTGCGTGCCCAGACCTTGTCATCTTCCACTTTGTAACCGCGCAGAGCCATGCCGAGCCACCAGACGCTCACCGCAGCTGCTACCACCAGATATTTATATCCGGCGTAACCGCCCAGAGAGAGCATCAGCGTTGCCACGGCAAAAGCGATGATGTACAGCGTGATGTGGTTTTTGGCAACTGAGATGCCTTTCACGACCGGCAGAACCGGAATGTTCGCTGCCTGATAATCCTTAAAGCGGAAAATCGCGATGGCGTAGGAGTGCGGCATCTGCCACAGGCTAAAGATAGCCAGCAGGATCAGCGCACCGCTGTCGAACTCGTTCGTGACGGCGCAGTAGCCAATCACCGGCGGCGCAGCGCCGGAGAGAGAACCAATCAGCGTGCCGTAGACGGAGTGGCGTTTCATATACAGGCTGTAGACGCCTACATACACCACGAACCCCATCACCCCCAGCCAGCAGGCCAGCGGGTTAGCACCAAACCACAGCAGCATAAAGCCAGCAATACCCAGCAAGGTGGCGTACACCAGCGAGACGGAAGGAGCAATCAGGCCTTTAACCAGCACCCGATTTTTGGTCCTTTCCATCTTCTTGTCGATATCCATGTCGATGTAGTTGTTAAATACACAACCGGACGCAACCACCAGTGACACACCGACCAGCGTGTAAATAAAGAGGGTGTAATCAATGCTGCCTTTAGAGGCCAGCAGGAACCCTCCGATTACGGAGATCAGGTTGCCAAAGATGATGCCTGGTTTCGTGACTTGCAGGTATTGCTTAAACATACTCGCCGCTCTTAGTGAACCATCATGTTGTAGTTAAGGTTCCACATAATCCAGATGGAACCGACTACCAGGATAGCGATGATAATCACGGTAAAGATAAAGGCCGTCATGTTCCAGCCTTCATCGGACTTGGTGTTCATGTGCAGGAAGCAAACCAGATGCACCAGAATCTGAATCACCGCGGTCACCAGGATTGCGCCCAGGATAACCGGCTTAGATGCAGAACCGTTCATCACCATCCAGAACGGGATCACCGTCAGGATGATCGACAGGATGAAACCTGTCATGTAGGTTTTTACGCTGCCGTGGGAAGCGCCATGATCGTTAGAATGACTCATTACATCGCCCCCATCAGATAGACAACAGAGAACACACAGATCCATACCACGTCCAGGAAGTGCCAGAACAGGCTCAGGCACATGATACGGGTACGGTTAGTACTGGTCAGGCCGCGACGGGAGATCTGGAACATCAGCACTGCCATCCAGATCAGACCAGAGGTCACGTGCAGACCGTGGGTGCCGACCAGCGCGAAGAACGCTGACAGGAAGCCACTGCGATCCGGACCAAAGCCTTCCGCAATCAGGTGATGGAATTCATAGATTTCCATCCCGATAAAGCCAGCACCAAACAACCAGGTCAACGCCAGCCAGGAAACAACCTGGCTTTTGTTGTTTTTGTACATGGCGATAGCCGCCATGCCGTAGGTGATGGAGCTGAATAACAGCAGTGCGGTTTCAACCAGAACGAACGGCAGCTCAAAGATGTCCTTACCGGTCGGGCCGCCCGCTGTGCCGTTCACCAGAACGGCATAGGTTGCGAACAGACAGCAGAACAGGATGCAGTCGCTCATCAGGTAGATCCAGAAACCGAAGACTTTCGTCGGTCCTGTATCATGGTGCGCATGTTCATGCGCGTGGGCAGTCGAGTGCGCCAGAGTATCAGTTGCCATTTTTCAGCCCCGCTTTAGAAATCTCGTCAAAATGCTGGTTTTCCAGCTTTTCAACTTCACGGACTGGTACGTAGTAGTCCACGTCCTCGTCAAAGCTCTTCACAATCCAGCTGATTACGATGCCAGCGAAGCCAACAATCGCCATCCACCAGATGTGCCAGATCATTGCGAAACCAAATACCGTTGCGAAGGCGGCAATCACGATGCCCGCACCGCTGTTTTTCGGCATATGGATCTCTTCGTAATGTTCAGGTTGCTTGTACGCTTCACCTTTTTCTTTCATTTCCCAGAATGCGTCACGCTCATGAATGTGCGGCACTACGGCAAAGTTATAGAACGGAGGTGGAGAAGAGGTAGACCACTCCAGCGTACGGCCACCCCACGGGTCACCGGTCAGGTCGCGGTTCAGGTTACGGTCACGGATAGACACGTAGTACTGAATCAGCTGGCACAGGATACCGCAGGCAATCAGCGCGGCGCCGCCCGCTGCAATCATCAGCATCGGATGGAACTGCGGATCGATCTGCTGGCTCAGACGACGGGTCATCCCCATGAAGCCCAGCACGTACAGCGGCATAAACGCCACGAAGAAGCCGATGATCCAGAACCAGAACGCGCGTTTGCCCCATTTTTCGTTCAGGGTGAAACCGAACGCTTTTGGCCACCAGTAGGTCACACCTGCGAAGCAGCCGAAGACGACGCCGCCGATGATAACGTTATGGAAGTGCGCAATCAGGAACAGACTGTTGTGCAGGACAAAGTCAGCGCCCGGAACCGCCAGCAGCACGCCGGTCATCCCACCTACGGAGAAGGTCACGATGAAGCCGATGGTCCACAGCATCGCTGAGTGGAACTGGATGCGGCCCTGGTACATGGTGAACAGCCAGTTGAAGATCTTAACCCCGGTCGGGATCGCGATAATCATAGTGGTAATACCAAAGAAGGCGTTTACGTTGGCGCCCGCACCCATGGTGAAGAAGTGGTGCAGCCAGACGATGAACGACAGGACGGTAATACACACAGTTGCCCACACCAGAGAGGTGTAACCAAACAGACGTTTACGCGAGAAGGTTGCCGCGATTTCGGAGAACACACCGAACACCGGCAGAACCAGGATGTACACTTCCGGGTGACCCCAGGCCCAAATCAGGTTGATGTACATCATCATGTTGCCACCCATATCATTCGTGAAGAAATGGGTACCCAGATAGCGATCCAGGGTCAGCAGCGCGATGGTGACGGTCAGAATTGGGAACGACGCGATAATCAGGACGTTGGCGCACAGAGATGCCCAGGTAAATACTGGCATCTTGAACATCGTCATACCTGGTGCACGCATCTTCAGGATGGTCACGAAGAAGTTAATACCGGTCAGGGTGGTACCGACACCGGAGAGCTGAAGCGCCCAAATCCAGTAGTCAACGCCCACGCCCGGACTGTACTCAATTCCCGAAAGTGGCGGGTAGGCCAGCCAGCCGGTCTGAGCAAATTCGCCCACACCCAGTGACAGGTTAACCAGGATAACGCCGACAACGGTGAACCAGAAGCTCAGGTTGTTCAGGAACGGGAACGCAACGTCGCGCGCGCCGATTTGCAGCGGAACGACAACGTTCATCAGACCGATTACCAGCGGCATCGCCACGAAGAAGATCATGATAACGCCGTGAGCGGTAAAGATCTGATCGTAGTGGTGCGGTGGCAGGAATCCGGCTTCGCCCGCAGACGCAAGCGCCTGCTGGCTACGCATCATGATTGCATCCGCAAAGCCACGAATTAACATGACGATACCGACGATGCAGTACATGATGCCGAGTTTTTTGTGGTCAACCGAAGTCAGCCACTCGTTCCACAGGTAGCTCCACTTACCGAAGTAAGTGATCAGGCCAACTAAGGCCGCGCCACCAATGATAATTGCAGCAATCGTAACCATGATAATGGGTTCATGGTACGGCACCGCATCCAATGTCAATTTTCCGAACATTTTCTTCCTCGGCCCCTTAGTGAGCGGTTTCCGCGTGGCTCATGTCCATGCCTTCCATACCCTGGTGCGTGTTGTGCTCGCCTTCAGGCTGGGTCATGTCCATGCTCATGCCGTGATCCATAAATTTGCCAATAACATCTTTGAACAGATTCGGTTTCACGTTAGAGAAGTACTCCACCTTGTTGTATTCGCTAGGTGCAGCCACTTTTTCGAACGCCGCCATGTCAGACATGGTGTTTGGAGACTGCTTCGCTTTTGCAACCCACTGGTCGAAAGTCGCGCGGTCTGGCGTAGCGATAGCTTTGAACTTCATACCCGAGAAGCCCGGGCCACTATAGCTGGCGGAGATACCGTCGTAGGTGCCTGCTTCATTCGCAATCAGATGCAGGTTAGTCTGCATACCGGCCATCGCGTAAATCTGGCTGCCCAGACGTGGGATGAAGAAGGAGTTCATTACGGAGTTGGAGGTCACTTTGAACTGAACCGGAGTGTTCGCCGGGAAGGCGATTTCATTCACGGTAGCAATGCCCTGTTCTGGATAGATGAAGAACCATTTCCAGTCCATGGAGACCACTTCAATGGTAATGGGTTTTTCATCGTGAACCAGCGGTTTGCTCGGCTCAAGTGCGTGAGTGGTTTTCCAGGTCAGTACAGCAAGGAACAGGATGATCAGAATAGGTACCGTCCAGACCACAGCTTCCACTTTATTGGAGTGTGACCAGTTAGGGCTATACTTCGCATCTTTATTGCTCGCACGATACTTCCAGGCGAAACCAACAGCCATCAAGATGGCAGGAATAACCACAATCAACATCAGGCCAAAAGCCGTCAGTATCAATGAACGTTGTTCCAGTCCAATCTGTCCTTTGGGGTCTAGTAGTGCAGAATCGCAGCCACTGAGTAATACAGTGCCTGCGAATAATGACAACCATCCCAAACTTTTATTGTATTTCCTGAGTCTCATTTAACGACCTCAATTCCACGGGAGTCTGGTGGCGTTTAAAGTGTGGGGGCATTTTACGGGAAGGTTACATTACTGTAAACATCATTAGCCCTGTGTCAGGAAGGTGTTACTGGGTTCTGCCGCACATGTCACAAGTGTTGCAAATTATGTCGCGTTTCCAGACGGAAGCCGCACGGAGTGGGCGTTATAACGAAAGGGTGCCCCAGCATACCGCAAAAGGGACAATTGGTATAACCATTGCGAAAAACACACAATTAGTTAACAATTAATTATCAATAAAAAGACAACTAAAAAACGAAAATTCAATGTTTCGAATGCTGAATCGTTTAATGAAAAATAGCGTAGCGAAATAAGCTCCAATAATTTCCGAATGCTATCCCGCACAAAACAACAAATATTTTTTTTGTCGATGGCGGTTATTTCACCGTTATAATTTCGGGCTGTTATTACAACGGGAAATAACCTTTCGCTTTTTACTTCATGTCATCTGCGTTTTTCGTAATGACATGAAATCCAGCATCCCACCCGTCAGGATCCCCGCCAGAGCGAGAAACACACCTGCATCAAGCAGAAGGGTTTCAAAAGGAAGTGACAAGTCGGTAGTCGCATTCATGATGAGCACCGTGAGCCACCCTACCAGGGCAAGACAACCTGCCATTAGCAGACGCAGGGCAAACCGATAGGCAGCGTGATATTCCGTGCGCGGCATGAAGTGTTCCGTCCGCTGGGTATATTCCAGCGTCTGGCGACAGACCAGCAGCAATAAAATCCCCGGCACGGCCGCCACCACCGAGAAGAGATAAAAGGTCGGCCAACCGTAGGCTTCAACAAACCAGCCCGCGACGGGGCCAACGTATACGCGCCCGACGGCGGAAAGGGCAGAGAGCAGCGCAAACTGGGTAGCGGAAAATGACTTATTGCACAGCGTCATCAGCAGGGCGACAAATGCCGCAGTGCCCATACCGCCGCACAGGTTCTCAAAGAATACCGCCGTCCCCATACTGATCATATTCTTGTCGGTGATCGACAGCAGCCAGTAACCGGCATTCGATGCGCCCTGAAGGATGCCAAATATCAGCAGAGCGCGGAACAGCGTCAGGCGCTGCATCAATACGCCGCCGTACAGCGCGCCGACAATCGTGGCAAACAGACCCAGGGTTTTGTTCACCACGCCGACCTCGCCCGCATCAAACCCGACGCCGCGGATCAGGAAGGTAGTGGTCAGACTCATGGCGAAAGCGTCGCCAAGCTTATAAAGGACAATAAGCAGCAGGATCAGCCAGGCATTATTGCGACCAAAGAAGTCGCGCAGCGGTGCGGCGACGGCCTGCTCCAGCGAGCGTGGAACCGGGATCACATCGCTCGGTTCAGGCGCGAACAGAGTGGCAATAATGCAGGGGATCAGCAGTGCGGCCATCAGCCAGTACATGCCCTGCCAGCCGAGATAGCGGTCAGCAAGCCACAGTGCGAGTCCGCCGGAAACCAGCATACCCAGGCGGTAGCCGAGCACGCTGATTGCCGCACCGGCGCCACGCTCTTCCGCTGGCAGGACGTCCGTTTTCCAGGCGTCAAAAACAATGTCCTGCGAGGCGGAGCAGAAGGCGATGACCACCGCAAGCGCGGCCATCCAGCGCAGCTGCGTTGACGGTTCAAGGAAACCCATTGCGGCAATGGCCAGCAACAGCAGCACCTGCGTCATCACTAACCAGCCGCGACGGCGCCCGAGGAACGGTGGGGTATAGCGATCCATCACTGGCGACCACAGGAACTTAAAGACGTAAGCCTGGCCGACGAGCGAGAAGAAACCAATGGTTTTAAGATCGATGTTCTCAACCGTCATCCACGCCTGTAACGTGCCGGAGGTGAGCGCAAGGGGTAAACCGGAGGCGAAACCCAGGATCAGCAGAATAGCTGATTTCGGTTGCTGGAAAATGCGTAAGTAGTGACTGGACATGTTCTTATGAACTGACCCGGTGAAGCACCGGGTCAGTCAGCAGGATTAACGTGCGTTCTGCTTGATGAAGTCGTGAATGCTGGTGTCCTGTGCCATGTCGGCAATGGTGTCAGTCAGCACGCTGTTAACCGCGTTAGCGATATTTTTGTTGGAGGCCTGGAATGCGCCTTCAACGGAATAGCTTGCACGGTAGTTTTTGTTCATCTTGTTGCCGTTCTTCGCGGTAGCGATGATGGAGATATCGGCTTTGGTCGCAATGTTGTAGCGAACGTTACCCTGGGAGACGTCAGCGTACAGGTTGTTCACGATGATTTGCAGATCAACCGCGCCGCTTGGGCCAATCATGTAGCCACGGGAGGTCATCTGTTTTTCCAGTACTTCCTGCAACAGGAAGCGCAGGTCGCGGGAAGCGGTCAGCGTAACCTGCTGGTTGTCGCGAGTCACTTTCGCCAGCGCCTGGTCCTGACGCTGATCGGCGCCATTAATGCTGACCGTCACGCCCATCAGGCTTGGATCCTGCTGAGGCAGGGTAATTTTTGGTGAAACGTCAATGGTCGTCGGCGGGGTTGCGCAACCGGCGAGCATAAAGAGTGCTACCAACGGAAAGAAGATTTTTTTTAACATTTTCGGGTTCTCAACGAATCGTAAGCAAAGAGAGAAAAATTGCCGCCATCATAACATCGCCAACGGCCAGGGGAAGTGGTCAACGCATGTAAATTCATCGCCTTGTCCGAAAACTGACCACCTTTCCGCTTTTCTCTGCCTGTAAGTGACAAAACGTATGAACCTCATAGTGAACTTCATCCGTTTGGATGAGAAAATCAGACGAAAGCTAAATATTTGTTGTCACGGTGTAATGGAACCGGTAAAAGCGGCTAATATTTAAAGGGATGGGTGACATCTTAGCGTTGTCGGAGGAGTGATTTCATGATGATACGTGAACAGATAGAAGAAAAATTAAGGGCAGCGTTCAACCCTGTGTTTCTCGAAGTTGTCGACGAAAGCTATCGTCATAACGTGCCGGCAGGTTCTGAAAGCCACTTCAAAGTGGTTCTGGTCAGCGATCGCTTCACGGGAGAACGTTTCCTGAACCGACACCGCTTGATCTACAGCACCTTGACGGAAGAACTCTCCACAACCGTACATGCGCTGGCGCTGCATACCTACACCATTAAGGAATGGGAAGGGCTGCAGGATACGGTATTCGCATCACCGCCTTGTCGGGGTGCAGGCACCATCGCCTGATAAATCGGATTTGCAACCGCCGGAGTTTTTCCAGTATGTTGCTTACAGATTTCGTCAAAACGGCCTTCGGGCCGTTTTGTTTTGTCTGAGTTTTGAGCGGATGGCGCGTTTTTAAGGCTAAAAATAGCCTTAAAGTGTGAAAAAAGCCGCAGCAACATGCTCCAACCGTTCTCGACTCACCTAAGTGATGCCGCTATAATGCCGCGTCTTATTGAATGTCTTCGGGATGATTCTGGCGACAGGGAATGTGAATCTGCACATAAGAGAGCATCCCGGTATAACAGACAGATTCAGAGTTGACCGAGCACTGTGATTTTTTTGAGGTAACAAGATGCAAGTTTCAGTTGAAACCACTCAAGGCCTTGGCCGCCGTGTAACGATTACTATCGCTGCTGACAGCATCGAAACTGCTGTGAAAAGCGAGCTGGTCAACGTAGCAAAAAAAGTACGTATTGACGGCTTCCGCAAGGGCAAAGTACCAATGAATGTTGTTGCTCAGCGTTATGGCGCTTCCGTGCGTCAGGATGTGCTGGGTGAACTGATGAGCCGCAACTTTATCGACGCGATCATCAAAGAAAAAATCAATCCAGCCGGCGCGCCAAACTACGTTCCAGGTGAATACAAGCAGGGCGAAGACTTCACCTATTCCGTAGAGTTCGAAGTGTACCCGGAAGTTGAGCTGAAAGGTCTGGAATCAATCGAAGTTGAAAAACCGATCGTTTCCGTGACTGACGAAGACGTTGACGGCATGCTGGATACCCTGCGTAAGCAGCAGGCGAACTGGAAAGAGAAAGAAGGCGCTGTTGACGCGGAAGACCGCGTAACCATCGACTTCACCGGTTCAGTAGACGGCGAAGAGTTCGAAGGCGGTAAAGCGTCTGATTTCGTACTGGCGATGGGCCAGGGTCGTATGATCCCAGGCTTCGAAGACGGTATCAAAGGCCACAAAGCAGGCGAAGAGTTCACCATCGACGTGACCTTCCCTGAAGAATACCACGCTGAAAACCTGAAAGGTAAAGCAGCGAAGTTCGTCATCAACCTGAAGAAAGTTGAAGAGCGCGAACTGCCAGAACTGACTGAAGAGTTCATCAAGCGTTTCGGCGTGGAAGATGGTTCTGTTGCGGGTCTGCGTGCTGAAGTGCGTAAAAACATGGAGCGCGAGCTGAACGGCGCTGTACGTAACCGCGTGAAGTCTCAGGCGATTGAAGGTCTGGTGAAAGCGAACGATATCGACGTTCCTGCTGCCCTGATCGACAGCGAAATCGACGTTCTGCGCCGTCAGGCTGCACAGCGCTTCGGTGGCAACCAGCAGCAAGCGATGGAACTGCCACGCGAGCTGTTCGAAGAGCAAGCGAAACGTCGCGTTGTTGTTGGCCTGCTGCTGGGTGAAGTGATTCGTACCCACGAGCTGAAAGCTGACGAAGAGCGTGTGAAAGGCCTGATCGAAGAGATGGCTTCTGCATACGAAGATCCATCAGAAGTGATCGAGTTCTACGGTAAGAACAAAGAGCTGATGGACAACATGCGCAACGTTGCACTGGAAGAGCAGGCTGTTGAAGCGGTACTGGCGAAAGCGAAAGTAACCGAAAAAGAGACCTCTTTCACCGAACTGATGAACCAGCAGGCGTAATTTCGCCCCAACGGTTTAAAGTTTGAACAAAAAACCCGTTGCCCTCCGGCGACGGGTTTTTTTTATCACAGCTTTAGTCCTGGAAGGGTGCTAAAACGCCCTTTCAGTGTTAGCGTTACAACAAAACGTTGTTATGCTTGAAATAGGGCATGGCGACCCCCATTAGTATGTAATCACGATGATTGAGACTGGCTGATAATCCGTCCATAAGGTTACAATCAGTACAGCAGGTGTTTTCAATTTTGAACCAGGAGACGGAAATGTCATACAGTGGCGAACGAGATAACTTTGCACCCCATATGGCGCTGGTGCCAATGGTTATTGAACAGACCTCACGCGGTGAGCGATCTTTCGATATCTATTCCCGTCTGCTCAAGGAACGCGTTATCTTTCTGACCGGCCAGGTGGAAGACCATATGGCTAACCTGATCGTGGCGCAGATGCTGTTCCTGGAAGCGGAAAACCCGGAAAAAGACATTTACCTGTACATCAACTCGCCGGGCGGTGTGATTACGGCGGGCATGTCTATTTATGACACCATGCAATTCATCAAGCCGGATGTCAGCACCATCTGTATGGGACAGGCGGCGTCCATGGGGGCTTTCCTGTTAACCGCAGGGGCGAAAGGTAAGCGTTTCTGCCTGCCTAACTCCCGCGTGATGATTCACCAGCCGCTGGGTGGTTACCAGGGCCAGGCGACGGATATTGAAATCCACGCCCGAGAAATTCTGAAAGTAAAAGCGCGCATGAATGAACTTATGGCGCAGCATACGGGTCAACCACTCGAGCAGATCGAGCGCGATACCGAGCGCGATCGCTTCCTGTCTGCACCTGAGGCAGTTGAGTACGGCTTAGTCGACTCCATTTTGACCCATCGTAATTGATGCCCGCGACGCGAGTGTGCCGCTATACTAATTTAGGGCGGCACGTTGCCTGTAAGCAGCTTGCGTCTGAGTATGGCATTTGCGTCGTCATGTGCGGCACATAGAACTTAAAAAGAGGTTTGGACTCATGACAGATAAACGCAAAGATGGTTCGGGCAAACTGCTGTACTGCTCTTTTTGCGGCAAAAGCCAGCATGAAGTGCGTAAACTGATTGCCGGGCCGTCCGTGTATATCTGCGACGAATGCGTCGATTTATGTAACGACATCATTCGCGAAGAGATTAAAGAAGTCGCGCCGCACCGTGAGCGCAGCGCGTTACCAACGCCACACGAGATTCGCCACCACCTGGACGACTATGTCATTGGTCAGGAGCAGGCGAAAAAAGTGCTGGCGGTGGCGGTATACAACCACTACAAGCGTCTGCGTAACGGCGATACCAGCAATGGCGTGGAACTGGGCAAAAGTAACATTCTGCTGATCGGGCCTACGGGTTCCGGTAAAACGTTGCTGGCGGAAACGCTGGCGCGCCTGCTGGATGTTCCGTTCACCATGGCGGATGCCACCACCCTGACCGAAGCCGGTTATGTGGGCGAAGACGTTGAAAATATTATCCAGAAGCTGCTCCAGAAGTGCGATTACGACGTACAGAAAGCCCAGCGCGGGATCGTCTATATCGATGAGATTGACAAAATCTCCCGTAAATCAGACAACCCATCCATCACCCGTGACGTCTCGGGCGAAGGTGTGCAGCAGGCGCTCCTGAAGCTGATTGAAGGTACGGTTGCGGCTGTTCCACCGCAGGGTGGGCGTAAACATCCGCAGCAGGAATTCTTGCAGGTTGATACCTCCAAGATCCTGTTTATCTGTGGTGGTGCGTTTGCAGGCCTGGATAAAGTGATCTCTCACCGTGTGGAAACCGGCTCCGGCATTGGTTTTGGCGCAACGGTGAAAGCTACGTCTGAAAAACCAAACGAAGGCCAGCTGCTGGCGCAGGTTGAACCGGAAGATCTGATCAAATTTGGTTTGATTCCGGAATTTATCGGCCGTCTGCCGGTTGTGGCGACCCTGAACGAACTGAGCGAAGACGCACTGATTCAGATCCTGAAAGAGCCGAAAAACGCGCTGACCAAGCAGTATCAGGCGCTGTTTAATCTGGAAGGCGTTGAGCTGGAATTCCGTGACGAAGCACTGGACGCGATTGCCAAGAAAGCGATGGCGCGTAAAACCGGTGCCCGTGGCCTGCGTTCTATCGTGGAAGCAGCATTGCTCGACACGATGTACGATCTCCCTTCTATGGAAGATGTCGAAAAAGTCGTGATCGACGAGTCCGTCATTGGTGGCCAGACCAAGCCGTTACTGATTTACGGTAAACCGGAAGCGCAGCAGGCATCTGGCGAATAATTCACCATTTCATACAATCAGTTAATCAAAAAGGGGGGATTTTATCTCCCCTTTACTTTTTCCGTATTCATGGCGTTGAATGTATGGGAAACATCCCCATATACTGGATTACATGTTAATGGTTGTGTGAAGCACAGTTACATGACCAGTTTACCTGGCGGACACTAAACTAAGAGAGAGCTCTATGAATCCTGAGCGTTCTGAACGCATTGAAATCCCCGTATTGCCGTTGCGCGATGTGGTGGTTTATCCGCACATGGTCATACCCTTATTTGTAGGGCGGGAAAAATCTATCCGTTGCCTCGAAGCCGCCATGGATCATGATAAAAAAATCATGTTGGTTGCGCAGAAGGAAGCATCAACGGATGAGCCGGGTGTAAACGATCTTTTCACCGTCGGGACCGTGGCCTCTATTTTGCAGATGCTGAAGCTGCCAGATGGCACCGTGAAGGTGCTGGTGGAAGGCTTACAGCGCGCGCGTATTACCACTCTGTCAGACGATGGCGAGCACTTCTCTGCGAAGGCAGAGTACCTTGATTCACCGGAACTTGATGAGCGCGAGCAGGAAGTGCTGGTACGCACCGCGATCAGCCAGTTTGAAGGCTACATCAAGCTGAACAAGAAAATCCCACCTGAAGTGCTGACGTCGCTGAACAGCATCGACGATCCTGCACGTCTGGCGGATACCATCGCTGCGCACATGCCGCTGAAGCTGGCTGACAAACAGTCCGTGCTGGAAATGTCCGACGTTAACGAACGTCTGGAATACCTGATGGCGATGATGGAGTCTGAGATCGATCTGCTCCAGGTTGAGAAGCGCATTCGCAACCGCGTCAAAAAGCAGATGGAAAAATCGCAGCGTGAGTACTATCTGAATGAGCAAATGAAAGCCATTCAGAAAGAGCTCGGCGAGATGGACGATGCGCCGGATGAAAACGAAGCGCTGAAGCGTAAGATCGACGCGGCGAAGATGCCGAAAGAGGCGAAAGAGAAAGCCGAAGCTGAGTTGCAGAAGCTGAAAATGATGTCTCCGATGTCGGCGGAAGCGACCGTTGTACGCGGCTACATTGAGTGGATGGTTCAGGTTCCATGGAATGCCCGCAGCAAGGTCAAAAAAGACCTGCGTCAGGCACAGGAAATCCTCGATACCGACCACTATGGCCTGGAACGTGTGAAAGACCGCATTCTTGAGTACCTCGCGGTACAGAGCCGTGTGAACAAAATCAAAGGTCCAATCTTGTGCCTGGTAGGGCCTCCAGGGGTGGGTAAAACCTCTCTGGGCCAGTCCATCGCCAAAGCGACCGGACGTAACTACATCCGTATGGCGCTGGGCGGCGTGCGTGATGAAGCGGAAATCCGCGGTCACCGCCGTACCTATATCGGTTCTATGCCGGGCAAGCTGATCCAGAAGATGGCGAAAGTGGGCGTCAAAAACCCGCTGTTCCTCCTCGACGAGATCGACAAAATGTCTTCGGACATGCGTGGCGATCCGGCGTCGGCGCTGCTGGAAGTGCTTGATCCAGAGCAGAACGTGGCGTTCAGCGATCACTACCTGGAAGTCGACTACGACCTGAGCGATGTGATGTTCGTGGCGACCTCCAACTCCATGAACATTCCGGCACCGCTGCTGGACCGTATGGAAGTGATCCGTCTGTCCGGTTATACCGAAGACGAGAAGCTGAACATTGCTAAGCAGCACCTGCTGCCGAAGCAGATTGAACGTAACGCGCTGAAAGCTAACGAGCTGACCGTTGAGGACAGCGCTATTGTCGGCATTATTCGTTACTACACCCGTGAAGCGGGCGTGCGTAGCCTTGAGCGTGAGATCTCTAAACTGTGCCGTAAGGCGGTTAAGCAGCTGCTGCTGGATAAGAGCCTGAAGCACATCGTGATTAACGGCGACAATCTGCATGCTTACCTCGGCGTTCAGCGCTTCGACTATGGCCGTGCGGACAACGAAAACCGCGTTGGTCAGGTGACTGGACTGGCTTGGACGGAAGTGGGTGGCGATCTGCTGACCATTGAAACCGCCTGTGTACCGGGTAAAGGCAAGCTGACCTACACTGGCTCGCTCGGTGAAGTGATGCAGGAGTCCATCCAGGCAGCGTTGACCGTGGTGCGTGCGCGCGCGGAAAAACTGGGTATCAACCCGGATTTCTACGAAAAACGCGACATTCACGTTCACGTTCCGGAAGGGGCGACGCCGAAAGATGGCCCAAGCGCGGGTATTGCTATGTGTACGGCGCTGGTTTCCTGCCTGACGGGGAACCCGGTCCGTGCTGATGTGGCCATGACTGGTGAAATTACGCTGCGTGGTCAGGTACTGCCCATCGGCGGGTTAAAAGAAAAACTGCTGGCGGCACACCGTGGTGGGATCAAAACCGTATTGATTCCTTACGAGAATAAACGCGATCTGGAAGAGATTCCGGACAACGTTATTGCCGATTTGCAGATCCATCCGGTGAAACGCATTGAGGAAGTTCTGACTCTCGCACTGCAAAATGAACCGTCCGGAATGCAGGTTGTAACCGCAAAATAGTGACCTCGCGCAAAGAGCGCTAATAAAAACAAGGCTGGTAAGTCATTTCGTACTTGCCAGCCTTTTTTTGTATAGCTAATTTAGATTGCTGATTGGGTTAGCCATCAACAACGGGTGTTGTAAGGTCATAGCAGGACTGATATAACTGCTGCGCGGTCGCGCTGTGAAGGATTCAGGTGCGATATAAATTATAAAGAGAGGAAGAGAACAGTGAATAAATCTCAACTGATTGACAAAATTGCTGCGGGTGCTGATATTTCTAAAGCTGCAGCTGGACGTGCTTTAGATGCTTTAATTGCTTCTGTTACTGAATCTCTGCAAGCTGGGGACGACGTTGCACTGGTAGGCTTCGGTACTTTTGCGGTTAAAGAGCGTGCTGCCCGTACTGGCCGCAACCCGCAGACCGGTAAAGAGATCACCATTGCTGCCGCTAAAGTGCCGGGTTTCCGTGCAGGTAAGGCGCTGAAAGACGCAGTAAATTGATTGCTTTCCCGCTCCAGGGAAGCTGAAAAGTACAAGGGCGCATCGTTTGATGTGCCTTTTTTGTTTGTCCAGACCTGATTTGTGCGAGTTTATGCGAGTTGTGGGCTGACAATTGCCCTGTTTTCTTGTCACAATACGCCTTTACGCGCGACGGTCAGGATTTTCCGTCAGCGTCAGGTAACCAGTCACCTACAGCGGAGTGTTGTTACACCATGATGGACAGCTTACGCACGGCTGCTAACAGTCTCGTGCTCAAGATTATTTTCGGTATCATTATCGTGTCGTTCATATTGACCGGTGTGAGTAGTTACCTCATCGGCGGTGGCGCGAACTACGCCGCAAAAGTGAATGGCCAGGAAATTAGCCGTGGGCAGTTCGAGAACGCTTTTGCTGGTGAACGTAACCGCATGCAGCAACAGCTGGGCGACCAATACTCTGAACTTGCAGCCAACGAAGGCTATATGAAAAACCTGCGTCAGCAGACGCTGAACCGCCTTATCGACGAAGCGCTGCTGGACCAGTATGCGAAAAGCCTCGGTCTGGGCATCAGCGATGAGCAGGTTAAAAAAGCCATCTTCTCGACGCAGGCTTTCCAGTCTAATGGGAAGTTCGACAACGCGCGTTACAACAGCATTGTTAACCAGATGGGGATGACGGCTGACCAGTACGCACAGGCGCTGCGTAACCAGTTGACCACGCAACAGCTGATCAACGCGGTGGTGGGCACCGATTTCATGCTGAAAGGCGAAACTGAAGCGCTGGCGGCACTGGTAGCGCAGCAACGCGTGGTGCGTGAAGCGACGATTGATGTCAATGCACTGGCGGCGAAACAGCAGGTTAGCGACGCTGAAGTTAATGCTTACTACGAGCAAAACAAGAACAACTTCATCTCTCCTGAACAGTTCCGCGTAAGCTATATCAAGCTGGATGCTGCCGCGATGCAGAAAAACGCGACTGACGCCGAGATCCAGTCTTATTACGACCAGCATCAGGATCAGTTCACTCAGCCGCAGCGTAACCGTTACAGCGTGATCCAGACCAAAACGGAAGCAGAAGCAAAAGCCGTGCTGGACGAGCTGAACAAAGGCGCTGATTTCGCGACCGTGGCGAAAGCAAAATCCACCGACATTATTTCTGCCAAAAACGGTGGTGATATGGGCTGGCTGGAAGATTCCACTACCCCGGACGAGCTGAAAAATGCGGGTCTTAAAGAGAAAGGCCAACTGTCTGGTGTAATCAAATCCTCCGTTGGCTTCCTGGTGGCGCGTCTGGACGATGTCGTAGCGGCGAAAACCAAGCCGCTGGCTGACGTTCGTGATGATATCGCTGCGAAAGTGAAGCAGGAGAAAGCGCTGGACGCCTTCTATGCTCTGCAACAGAAAGTGAGCGATGCCGCAAGCAACGACAACGAATCACTGGCGGGCGCTGAGCAGGCTGCTGGCGTGAAAGCGGTTGAGACGGGCTGGTTCAGCCATGAAAATCTGCCGGAAGAACTGAACTTCAAACCGGTTTCAGATGCCATTTTCAATGGTGGTCTGGTAGGTGAGAACGGTACGCCGGGCAGCAACTCAGACATCATTACCGTTGACGGTGACCGTGCGTTCGTACTGCGCGTCAGCGAGCACAAAGCCGAGGCAGTGAAGCCCCTGGCGGAAGTGAAAGATCAGGTGGTGGCGCTGGTCAAACACAACAAAGCGGCACAGCAGGCAAAACTGGATGCAGAGAAAATTCTGGCCGATCTGAAAGCCGGTAAGAACGATGCACTGAAAGCGGCTGGCCTGAACTTTGGCGAAGCCAAAACGCTGAGCCGTACCGGTCAGGATCCTGTCAGCCAGGCGGCGTTTGGTCTGAGCCTGCCGGCGAAAGACAAACCTGTCTTTGGCACCACGACCGATATGCAGGGTAACGTGGTGATTCTGGCGCTGGATGAAGTCAAAGCCGGCACGCTGCCAGACGCGCAGAAGAAGGCCATGGTTCAGGGAATTACCCAGAATAATGCCCAGATTGCTTTCGAAGCGATGATGAGCAACCTGCGTAAAGAAGCCAAAATCAAGCTGGGTGATGTGGTGACCCAGGAGCAATAATTACGTACCTGCTCGCAGATTTTCGTAACGCTCTGCAAAAACTAAAGGCCGCTTTCGCGGCCTTTTCCATTTCTGCAATCTGCTGTTTGTCCCTGTTTTCTCGTACGGCTATCGTGGCGTGGCTGTCAACAAACAAGGAGAAAACAGCATGAAATGTGGAATCAAAGCACTGTTAATTACACTGGCTATTGCCACTTCCGGGATGAGTGCGGGCGCGCTGGCGGCGTCGCCCTCGGCTAAAGCGCAGGCTGCACAGACCAAAACAGACTCAGCTGCGCAGGCTTATACGCAATCAAAAGCGACTGATGCCGGTAAAAGTGCAGAGGATGACGGTACGCGAGTCAGCATCAATTCGGCATCGGCAGAAGAGCTCGCGCGCGTGATGAACGGTGTGGGACTTAAAAAAGCCCAGGCCATTGTTAGCTACCGCGAGGAGTACGGTCCTTTCAAAACCCTTGACGATCTCAAGCAGGTGCCGGGTATGGGCAGCGCGCTGGTTGAGCGCAATCTCGCACACCTGACGCTGTAATCGCGTAATCACTTGCACTGCGGCAAAAATTTGCCAGGATAAAGAGGTCATACCAGTTATGACCTCTGAACCTATAACAACGAAAGGCTATTGCGCTATGCAGACACAAATCAAAGTCCGTGGTTATCACCTCGATGTTTACCAGCACGTCAATAACGCCCGCTACCTTGAATTTCTTGAAGAGGCGCGCTGGGATGGCCTGGAGAACAGCGAAAGCTTCCAGTGGCTGACCGCACACAACATCGCGTTTGTGGTCGTCAACATCAACATTAACTACCGCCGCCCGGCTGTGCTTGGGGATGTGCTCACCGTGACCAGTGAGGTCCAACAACTGAATGGCAAAAGTGGTGTATTGAGCCAGGTCGTCACGCTTGAGCCAGAAGGGCAGGTGGTGGCCGATGCGCTGATCACCTTTGTCTGTATCGATCTCAAAACCCAGAAAGCGTTGCCGCTGGAAGGGGAGTTGCGCGAAAAGCTGGAGCTGATGATCGCATAAGTAATATTCAGGAATGCCCGCGCTGTCGACTCCTGTTGTACGACAGCGCGGACAGTTAGCCCTTATTTCAGACCGGTCTTTTTCTGCATCGCGGCCATCACGCCCGCTTTATCCGCAAGATAATGATTCAGACCGTTCGCGCGCAGGTTACAGGCGGCACACTGCCCGCAGCCGTCCCCTTTAATGCCGTTGTAGCAGGTCAGGGTCTCGTTGCGAACGACATCCAGCTTGCCCCAGTAGTCGGCCAGCGCCCAGGTTTCGGCTTTATCCAGCCACATCAGCGGCGTTTCGAAGCGGGTCTCTTTTGCCATTCCCAGATCCACGGCGTGATTGAGCGCTTTCACGAATTCATCCCGGCAGTCCGGGTAGCCAGAGAAGTCGGTCTCACACACGCCCGTGATCACCGCTTCGGCTTTCACCTGGTAGGCATAGATTGCCGTCAGGGTCAGGAAGAGAATATTACGCCCAGGTACGAAGGTATTCGGAATGCCGCTGGCATCCGGTTCGTAATCAGGCACCGGAATGCTGTCGCGGGTGAGGCTGCTGACGGCCAGTTCATTTAACAGCGTCACGTCCAGCACTTTATGAGCGCGGGCGCCCAGTTTGAGGGCCAGTTCACGAGCGACATCGATTTCAGCGCGATGACGCTGACCATAATCAAAAGTGACGCAATGCACTTCATCATACTGGTGAAGTGCCTGAATCAGGCAGGTTGTGGAATCTTGTCCTCCGCTGAACACGACGACGGCACGTTTCATAGATCATCTCGACAGTTACGGTAAAAGCGTCATGTTAACGCCTGGCTAAAGCGGCGACCAGCTTCTTCACGCGTTTGGTGGAGGAAGCCAGGCTTCGGTGAAGTCAAACCAGCCGCGAGTGTTAAGGCGTATGCCGTTGACCCCCGGAGGCGCGCTGATTTGATACTGGTAGTTAAAGAGCGGTGTCAGGACGGCTGTCTCCATTAATCGGCTGAAGATAGCCTGAAGTCCTGCGTGTCGGTCACGTTCGTCGGCCTGCGTCTGCACCGCATCCAGCGTGGCCTGCAAATGGGCGTATGCCGGTGCGCTCAGCAGATGCGGCCAGAGCGCATCGCAGCGGAGCCATTGCTCAAGGGTATACGCTGGCGCTTCGCCAATCAGTCTGTCTCCCATCATGATGTCTGCATCGGCAAGCTGCTGGCAACCGTCCCACGTCTTGGCGTCGTGAAAGATGACGGTCAGTTCACAACCTTGCCGCGCAAGGTATGCTTTTAACTGGCTGGCCATGGTGTGAAGCTCAACCGGCAGGTGGTAGACAAGCGTCAATGCCTCTGGCAGCACAACGTCGGTTAAATCAGTCCACTGGGGGATCGCCCAGCCGGGAAGCAGTTCTTCGGTAGGAGTGATGAGCCCTTCGTTCAGGGGAAGCGTGTGCAGCAGCGTTGAGAGATGAATGATATTAATCAGCCGCTTTGCCTGAAGTTCGCTCAGACGCGGACTTTGTTTCAGCGTGAGGTAGCAGAAGCCCAGACTGGTGCTGTTACTCACCAGCCGCAGGCTGGTCAGCTCGTCGGCCTCGCCAATGGCGATTTGCACCGGGTGGCGACAGCTGGTGCCCAGACTGTAGTCAAAAAGCTGGGGCGTGATCCAGTACTCGATAGCCTTAAGCAACGGATGGCCAAGGTGATACTGCTCGTGGCTTTCCAGACGCACCAGTTCAGGCTCAAAAACGCTCAGCCGAAAGGGACCGCTGCCCACCACGGGGTAATCAGGATGCGCCAGACGGCTACAGTAGGTTGCCAGCCTGTGCGCCAGCCAATAGTCAGGTTGATGCAGAATAAACGTCAGGCTTTGCGGATGCGTGGTTTCGATACGTAAGACGCTGCGGAAAAGCGTGTCCATGCCGGGCTGCGATAGCAGCGCCGTCAGGCTTTGCCTGAGCTGTGCCGTCTCTATTTTATCGCCGTTATGCCAGTGCAGGGTGGAGCGTATGTAGAAATGCCAACGCAGGCCGTCAGCAGAGACTTCCCAGTGATGCGCCAGATCGCCCGTGGGTTCACTGCTGTTACCATTAAAACGCATCAAACCAGAGAATACCTGTCCCGCCAGATGCTGCTCCGCCCGGCCAGGGAGAAACCCCGGCTGAAGCGGCTCCAGCGAGCGATAGTAGGGAATACGCAGCGTCGGCGTATCGTTCTGCCATTGCCCGCCCATAAACGGATGCAGCAGCGATCGCAAATCTTCAGGCGCGAGCTGGGCCAGCTCCAGCGCGTTGTGCTGCTGTCCACTTTTCAGGGCCTCTTCCATCATCGTATTACGCAACGAATCCGGGGTGACGTGAAAGCGTAATTCCCCACGCTTTCCTCGTCCGGAGCGGGCGTTCCAGCTTAGCCAGCCCGCCTCCTGCGCCTGGCGCAGCAGGGTGCGTACATGTCGCTCGCTGCAAAAGCAGCGGCTGGCAAGTTCACTGATGGTCACCTGCTGCGTTGCGCCGGCGGAGGGGTGCCACAGACGCTGATACTGGTTAAGACGGTTAAGCTGGCGCATGAAAAACCCGGAACAATAATTATCATCTATTCACTATTACTTCCGTATATCTCACGTAATACTGATGCACAAGTTAACCGCATCACATTTCGGGAGTAATTATGGCTCGGCTCGCTGCATTTGATATGGACGGCACGCTTTTAATGCCGGATCACCGTTTAGGGGAGAAAACCCTGAACACACTTAAGCGCCTGCGCGAGCGTGAAGTCACCCTGACGTTTGCCACTGGTCGTCATGTGCTGGAGATGCGCCATCTGCTGGGAACATTTGCCCTCGATGCGTTCCTGATCACCGGCAACGGGACGCGCATTCACTCCGTCGAGGGCGATGTGCTGCACCGTCAGGATCTGGATCCGGAAGTGGCGGACATCGTCCTGCACAGCACCTGGGATACGCAGGCCAGCGTGCATGTTTTTAACGATGAAGGCTGGTTTACCGGGCGTGAGATCCCGGCCTTGCTGCACGCTCACGTTTACAGTGGCTTTAAATATCAGCTCATCGATTTGCGCCGCATTCCGGCACACAAGGTAACCAAGATCTGCTTCTGCGGCGATCACGACGATCTCTGCCGCCTGCGTATTCAGCTTAACGAGGCGCTGGGCGACCGGGCGCACCTGACCTTCTCGGCGGTGGACTGTCTTGAAGTGCTGCCGGTGGGCTGTAACAAAGGATCTGCGCTGGCGGTGCTGAGCGATCGTCTGGGGCTGACGATGCAGGACTGTATGGCCTTTGGTGACGCCATGAACGACCACGAGATGCTGAGCAGCGTAGGTCGTGGGCTGATTATGGGGAACGCGATGCCGCAACTTATCGCCGCGCTCCCGCATTTACCGGTTATCGGACACTGTCGTAACGAAGCGGTGTCCCATTTTTTGACGCATTGGCTGGACAAAAATAACCTCCCATATTCCCCCGAATAGCGAGATCCTTCCAGCAAGCCAGGCTAAAGCCTGGCTTTTTTTTATTTCACCAGATGCGAAATCTGCGCTTTCCACGGTTCAACATCGCCAATATTGGCCTGTACCCATTCTGCGTTGTAATAGGTGTCCAGGTAGCGTTCCCCGCTGTCGCACAGCAGCGTGACGACAGAGCCGCTAAGGCCTTCTTCACGCATTCTCGCGGCCAGTTGTAGCGCCCCCCACATATTGGTGCCGGTAGAGGCTCCGACCTTACGGCCAAGCTGTGTCTCCAGCCAGTGCGCCGTCGCGACGCTGGCGGCGTCCGGCACGCGGAGCATCTCATCCACAACGTCCGGAATGAACGAAGGTTCGACGCGCGGGCGACCAATTCCTTCGATCTTGCTCCCCACAGGGCTGCGCAGGCTGGCATCGCGAGATTGCCAGTAATCAAGGAACACCGAGTTCTGAGGGTCAACCACCATCAGCTGCGTATCATAACCCTGACAGCGGATATAACGTCCGATGGTGGCGGAGGTTCCGCCCGTGCCCGCGCTCATGACAATGTAAGAGGGGACGGGATGTGGCTCGTGGGTCATCTGGCGGAAAATGCTGTCCGCAATGTTATTATTGCCGCGCCAGTCGGTGGCGCGCTCGGCGAAGGTGAACTGGTCCATATAGTGACCATTTAGTTCGCGGGCCAGCATTTCGGAGGCCGCATAGATTTCGCAGGCGCTTTCCACAAAGTGGCAGCGTCCGCCGTAAAATTCGATCTGTTCAACTTTACGTTTCGCCGTGCAGGAGGGCATCACAGCGATAAACGGCAGGCCCAGCAGGCGGGCAAAGTAGGCCTCTGAGACGGCAGTTGATCCGGACGACGATTCAATAATCGTGGTGCCTTCTTTAATCCAGCCGTTACATAAACCGTATAAAAAGAGTGAACGCGCCAGGCGATGCTTCAGGCTGCCGGTAGGATGGGTACTTTCATCCTTCAGGTAAAGCTGAATGCCGGGAAATCCAGGCAAAGGCAGGCGGATCAAATGGGTGTCTGCCGAGCGCTGATAGTCGGCATTTATTTCGCTGATGGCATGTTTAACCCAGGTGCTATTCATCGTAGTTATCCGTTTGTCATTTTGTGCCCAGCATAGCGAAAAGCACAGAAAAAATTGTTGCTATCTGGCCTTTAAAATAGAATGTAAGGAGAATAATTTTCTCTGGGAGGTGGATATGCTAGATAAAATTGACCGCAAGCTGCTTTCTTTGCTGCAAAGCGACTGCACCCTCTCTTTGCAGGCGCTGGCAGATGCCGTTAATCTGACCACCACACCGTGCTGGAAGCGCCTCAAGAAGCTGGAAGACGATGGCATTCTGCTGGGACGTGTGGCGCTGCTGGACCCCGAAAAACTGGGGCTTGGACTGACCGCCTTCGTCCTGATAAAAACGCAGCATCACAGCAGCGAATGGTACAGCCGCTTCGTCACCCAGGTTTCCGACATGCCCGAGGTGCTCGGCTTCTGGCGCATGGCGGGGGAATACGACTATCTGATGCGTGTTCAGGTGGCAGACATGAAGCGCTACGATGATTTTTACAAGCGGCTGGTCAATAGCGTACCGGGCTTGTCCGATGTCACCTCCAGTTTCGCCATGGAACAGATTAAATACACCACAGCGTTACCCATTGAATAACTTCATAAAATATCTTCAGGAAAAGACCGCGTGCGATTATTTGCCCAATTAAGCTGGTACTTTCGTCGGGAGTGGCAACGCTACCTCGGCGCGGTGGCCCTGCTTATTATCATTGCCATTTTGCAACTGATCCCACCCAAAGTGGTGGGATACGTCGTGGATGGTGTTACGGAACAACATTACACCGCCGCACGGGTGATGATGTGGGTCGGTACGCTGGTGTTGACGGCCGTGGTGGTTTACCTGCTGCGTTATGTCTGGCGCGTGCTGCTGTTCGGCGCGTCCTATCAGCTTGCCGTTGAGCTGCGCGAGGACTTTTACCGCCAGCTGAGCCGCCAGCACCCTGAGTTTTATCTGCGTCACCGTACCGGGGATCTCATCGCCCGCGCCACTAACGATGTGGACCGTGTGGTGTTTGCCGCCGGTGAAGGGGTGTTAACGCTGGTGGATTCCCTGGTGATGGGCTGTGCGGTACTGATTGTGATGTCTACGCAAATTAGCTGGGAGCTCACGCTGCTGGCGCTGCTGCCGATGCCGCTGATGGCGCTGGCGATTAACCGCTACGGCGAGCAGCTCCATGAACGCTTTAAGCTGGCGCAGGCGGCGTTCTCGTCGTTAAACGATCGCACCCAGGAGAGCATGACCAGCATCCGCATGATCAAAGCGTTTGGTCTGGAAGACAGGCAGTCCGCGCTGTTTGCGGCCGACGCCGCCGATACCGGTGCGAAAAACATGCGCGTGGCGCGTATAGACGCCCGCTTTGATCCGACAATCTATATTGCGATTGGCATGGCGAACCTGCTGGCGGTGGGCGGCGGCAGCTGGATGGTGGTGCGAGGCACCATGACCCTCGGGCAGTTAACCAGCTTTGCGATGTACCTCGGGCTGATGATTTGGCCGATGCTGGCGCTGGCCTGGATGTTTAACATCGTTGAACGTGGGAGCGCCGCCTACAGCCGTATCCGCGCCATGCTGGCGGAAGTGCCGGTAGTGAACGATGGCAGCGAGCCGGTACCGGAAGGTCCGGGTGTTCTGAAGGCTGATATCCGCGTCTTTATCTACCCGCAAACGGAACATCCGGTGCTTGAAAACGTCAGTTTCACGCTGCGTCCTGGTCAGATGCTGGGCATCTGCGGCCCGACGGGCTCCGGTAAAAGCACCATTCTGTCACTGATTCAGCGCCATTTTGACGTGAGCGAAGGCGATATCCGTTTCCATGACGTCTCCCTGCCACGTCTGCTGCTGGATGACTGGCGCAGCCGCCTGGCGGTCGTCAGCCAGACGCCGTTTTTGTTTTCAGACACCATAGCCAACAATATCGCGCTCGGGTGCCCGACGGCGACACAGGACCAGATCGAGCATGTGGCGCGCTTAGCCAGCGTCCATGAGGATATTCTGCGCCTGCCGCAGGGCTACGACACAGAAGTGGGTGAGCGGGGCGTTATGCTCTCCGGTGGACAAAAACAGCGTATCTCTATTGCCCGCGCGCTGCTGCTGGACGCTGAGATCCTGATTCTGGATGATGCGCTGTCCGCGGTTGACGGGCGTACCGAGCATCAAATTCTGCATAACCTTCGCCAGTGGGGGGAGGGGCGCACGGTCATCATCAGCGCGCACCGTCTGTCGGCCCTTACCGAAGCCAGTGAAATTCTGGTGCTTCAGCACGGGCATATTGCTCAGCGTGGTCAGCATGAGCAGCTCGCCGGGCAGGCCGGCTGGTATCGGGATATGTACCGCTATCAACAGCTTGAAGCTGCGCTGGATGAGGAGGTCACCGATGCGTAAGTTTGGACAGATGTGGCCGACGTTAAAACGGCTGCTCGCCTATGGCTCACCGTGGCGCAAACCGCTTTCCATCGCCGTGCTGTTACTGTGGATCGCCGCGATTGCGGAGGTGACCGGTCCGCTGCTTATCAGCTATTTTATCGATAACATGGTGGCGAAAAGCTATCTGCCGCTGGGGCTGGTGGCGGGGCTGGGTGTGGCGTATGTCGGGCTACAGCTGACGGCGGCGGGGCTGCACTATGCGCAGTCGCTGCTGTTTAACCGGGCCGCCGTGGGCGTGGTCCAGCAGCTACGCACGGATGTGATGGATGCCGCGCTGCGCCAGCCGCTGAGTGAGTTTGATACCCAGCCGGTCGGGCAGGTTATTTCGCGCGTCACCAATGACACCGAGGTGATCCGCGACCTTTATGTGACCGTTGTCGCAACGGTTCTGCGCAGTGCCGCATTGATTGGCGCGATGCTGGTGGCGATGTTCAGTCTGGACTGGCGGATGGCGCTGGTAGCGATCGCTATTTTCCCGGCGGTGCTGATTGTGATGGTGATTTACCAGCGCTACAGCACGCCGATTGTTCGTCGCGTGCGCGCTTACCTTGCAGACATCAATGATGGCTTCAACGAAGTGATCAACGGCATGAGCGTTATCCAGCAGTTTCGCCAGCAGGCGCGTTTTGGCGAGCGAATGGGAGAAGCCAGCCGCTCGCACTATATGGCGCGGATGCAGACGTTACGTCTGGACGGCTTCCTGTTACGCCCGCTGCTGAGCCTCTTCTCTGCGCTGGTGCTGTGCGGGATGTTGATGCTGTTTGGCCTGACGACGCGCGGAACCATTGAGGTGGGGGTGCTGTACGCGTTTATCAGTTACCTTGGCCGTCTTAACGAACCGCTGATTGAACTCACTACGCAGCAATCGATGCTGCAACAGGCGGTAGTCGCGGGTGAGCGTGTGTTTGAGCTGATGGACAGGCCGCGTCAGACCTATGGCGATGATGAACGTCCGCTGGAAAGTGGATCCATAGCGTTTGATCATGTCTCGTTTGCCTACCGCGACGATCAGCTTGTCTTGCAGGATATCAACCTCGAGGTACCGTCGCGCGGTTTTGTCGCCCTGGTTGGGCATACCGGCAGCGGCAAAAGCACGCTCGCCAGTTTGCTGATGGGCTACTATCCGTTGACGCAGGGGGAGATCCGTCTGGATGGACGGCCTCTTTCCGCGCTTAGCCACAACGCGTTGCGTAAAGGCGTCGCGATGGTGCAGCAGGATCCGGTAGTGCTGGCGGATACCTTTTATGCCAACGTGACGCTGGGACGATCTTTCACGCCTGAGCAGGTATGGGAGGTGCTGGAAACGGTGCAGCTGGCAGATCTGGCGCGCGGGTTAAGCGAGGGGATCAATACCCGGCTGGGCGAGCAAGGCAATAACCTCTCTGTCGGGCAAAAGCAGCTCCTGGCGCTGGCGCGCGTGCTGATTGAGACGCCGCAGGTGTTGATTCTGGATGAAGCGACCGCAAGCATCGACTCCGGTACCGAACAGGCGATCCAGCTGGCGCTGGCTGCCGTGCGGGATCGCACTACGCTGGTGGTGATCGCTCACCGCCTCTCAACGATCGTCGATGCCGATACCATTCTGGTGCTGCACCGTGGCCAGGCCGTTGAACGGGGTACGCACAAAGCGCTGCTCGAGGCGAAAGGACGCTACTGGCAGATGTATCAGTTGCAGCTGGCAGGCGACGAGCTGGCCGCCAGCGTGCGCGAGGAGGAGTCGCTCAGCGCCTGATGCACCATAACAAGGCAATGCGCTAACAGTCTTAACCGTTGGTGCAAAACTGAAACGCACCCTGCACTGCCATGGTGCGTTTTTTTTCTCCCCTTCGCGGCGCATGCGCGCCGCGGCGCTTTCCTCCTCACATTTCACTTCTGGCACACCCTTTGCAATATCCCTCTCGTGTTAGCTGCGGCCATTACCGAATTCTGACTGGAGGGGATATATGAAGCTGGTTACGGTGGTAATCAAACCATTCAAACTCGAAGACGTGCGTGAAGCGCTGTCTTCCATGGGTATTCAGGGACTGACTGTCACCGAAGTGAAAGGCTTTGGGCGTCAGAAAGGTCATGCCGAGCTTTATCGCGGGGCGGAATACAGCGTTAACTTCCTGCCAAAAGTGAAGATTGATGTGGCGATTGCCGACGATCAGCTTGATGAGGTGATTGATGTCGTCAGCAAAGCGGCCTACACCGGAAAAATTGGCGACGGCAAAATTTTCGTTGCCGAACTACAGCGCGTCATTCGCATCCGTACCGGCGAATCTGACGAAGCGGCGTTGTAAGTAACTCCTGGCACACAGTGATAGGGATCGAGAAAATGATGAAAGCAACAATGAAAACAGGTCTGGGTTCGCTGGCACTGCTGCCGGGCCTGGCAATGGCTGCACCTGCTGTGGCAGACAAAGCCGATAATGCCTTTATGATGATTTGCACCGCGCTGGTGCTGTTCATGACGATTCCGGGGATCGCGCTGTTTTACGGCGGCCTGATCCGCGGCAAGAACGTACTCTCCATGCTGACGCAGGTTGCCGTCACGTTCGCGCTGGTGTGCGTGCTGTGGGTGGTTTACGGTTACTCGCTGGCCTTCGGGGAGGGCAACGCCTTCTTCGGCAACGTTAACTGGGCGATGCTGAAAAATATCGAACTGACCGCGGTAATGGGCAGCTTCTATCAGTATATTCATGTCGCGTTCCAGGGCTCATTCGCCTGCATCACCGTGGGGCTGATTGTGGGCGCGCTGGCTGAGCGTATCCGCTTCTCTGCGGTACTGATTTTCGTGGTGGTCTGGCTGACGCTCTCCTATGTCCCGATTGCGCATATGGTCTGGGGCGGTGGTCTGTTGGCTTCCCATGGCGCTCTGGACTTTGCGGGCGGCACCGTTGTTCACATCAACGCCGCCGTAGCCGGCCTGGTAGGCGCATACCTGATTGGCAAGCGCGTGGGCTTTGGGAAAGAAGCATTTAAGCCGCACAACCTGCCGATGGTCTTTACCGGCACCGCCATCCTCTACTTTGGCTGGTTCGGCTTCAACGCAGGTTCAGCCAGCGCCGCTAACGAAATCGCCGCGCTGGCCTTCGTGAATACCGTGGTGGCAACTGCCGGGGCCATCCTCTCATGGGTATTTGGCGAGTGGGCCGTTCGCGGCAAGCCATCCCTGCTGGGTGCCTGTTCTGGGGCGATTGCCGGTCTGGTAGGTATTACGCCAGCATGCGGTTACGTGGGCGTGGGCGGCGCATTGCTGATCGGTATCGTCGCGGGTCTGGCGGGGCTGTGGGGCGTTACCGCACTGAAACGTATTCTGCGCGTTGACGATCCGTGTGATGTATTCGGCGTACACGGTGTGTGCGGCATTATCGGCTGTATCATGACCGGAATCTTTGCTGCACAATCTTTGGGCGGCGTAGGTTATGCTGAAGGCGTGACCATGATGCATCAGGTGCTGGTCCAGCTTGAAAGTATCGCGATTACGGTTGTCTGGTCGGGCGTTGTAGCTTTTATCGGCTACAAGCTGGCCGATATGACCGTGGGGCTGCGCGTACCGGAAGAGCAGGAGCGCGAAGGTCTGGACGTCAACAGCCACGGCGAGAATGCGTACAACGCATAATTTGAGTGCCTTGCCGGGTGGTGGCTTCGCCTTACCCGGCCTGAAAAAGTGAAATTTGCAGGCCCGGTAAGCGTAGCGACCGGGCTTTTTACCTCACCCGCGATTACGCATCACACCTTCCTGCACGGTAGAAGCCACCAGCACACCATCCTGGGTGTAAAACTCCCCGCGAACAAAACCGCGTGCGCTGGACGCAGAGGTACTTTCTACGCTGTAAAGCAGCCACTCGTTCATATCGAAAGGACGATGGAACCACATGGAATGGTCAATCGTGGCGACCTGCATCCCTTTTTCCAGGAATCCCACGCCGTGCGGCTGTAGCGCAACCGGCAGGAAGTTGAAATCCGACGCATAACCCAGCAGATACTGATGCACGCGCAAGTCTGCCGGTACGCTGCCGTTGGCGCGGATCCACACCTGGCGGGTGGGCTCAGCAGTATGCCCCTTCATTGGGTTATGAAATTCGACCGGGCGGATCTCCAGCGGTTTATCGCACAGAAACTTCTCTTTTACCTGCGGCGGCAGCAGATGTGCGAGTGCGCGGGCAATTTCGGTTTCCGATTTCAGATCGTCCGGCGATGGGGCAGACGGCATCTGTTTTTGATGCTCATAGCCCGGCTCTGGCGCCTGGAAGGAGGCGGTCATGTAGAAGATGGGCTTCCCATGCTGGATGGCCGCCACACGGCGAGCGCTGAAGCTTTGGCCGTCACGCAGAACTTCCACGTCGTACACAATCGGTTTAGCGCTGTCACCGGGGCGTAAAAAGTAGCTGTGGAATGAGTGCACCAGACGGTCTGCCGGAACGGTCTCCTTAGCGGCATATAGCGCTTGCCCCACGACCTGGCCCCCAAAAACCTGGCGTAAGCCTAAATCTTCGCTCTGTCCGCGAAAAAGCCCTTCTTCTATTTTTTCCAGGTTCAGCAATGTCAGCAGATTGTTCAGTGCCTGACTCATAGTGGTCCTCAATAAACGCCGTGGCGAAAGATACGCTGAGTATAACGCAGAAACGATAGTGGTCCGATGGGTAGAATTATCTTAATACCTGGGCAAAATTAGGCATAAATCCGTGATTTGTGCCACACTTGTTTACGTTATGTGAATAAAACGACATCGGATGGGATCGATCCCGCCGGTGCATTGATGATAAGGAGACTTCAATGAAACTCGTGCCTATGTTAAGCGGTGTTGCAATGGCGGTGGCGTTGTCCGCCTGTGCGGATAAGAGTGCCGATGTAGCGGTACCAACGGCGACCCCAAACGGGATTAACACCCTTTCACAGCAAGCTATTCGACAGCCTAACGTGTCCGGTACCATCTGGATCAAACAGAAAGTCGCTCTGCCGCCGGACGCGGTTTTAACGGTCACGTTATCCGATGCGTCTCTGGCGGATGCACCGTCTAAAGTCCTTGCACAGCGTGCAGTTCGTACAGAGGGTAAACAGGCGCCGTTCAGCTTCGTGCTGCCGTACAACCCGTCTGACGTTCAGCCTAACGCGCGTATCCTCCTGAGCGCGGCGGTAACGATCAACGATAAGCTGGTCTTTATCACCGATACCGTGCAGGAAGCGGTCAACAAAGGGGGCACCAAAATCGACCTGACCCTGGTCCCGGTGCAGCAGACTGAAGTGCCTGTGGCAACGCAGACCAATCAGCCGACCTTGCCTACACCGCCAACACAGTTGTAACTTTCTTTCGCCCTCTTCATCTTGACGGGAGAGGGCGTCAGTATTCCCAGCGATACTTCTGCATATCTATCTGTCCCGTCCCGGACACCTGTACCCCTTCTGAGAGTAATGCCTGACGCTGGCGCTGCAAGTCTGGCCCGGTGAGGGAAATGGCGCCATGGCGATTAACGACCCGGTGCCATGGTAACGTACTTCCCTCCGGAAGCCTTCTTAGCACGCCGCCAACCTGACGCGCTGCGCGCGGAGAGCCCGCCAGTCGGGCGACTTCCCCATAGGTCGTGACACAGCCTTCCGGAATCGAGGCCACGATTTGCCACACTCGCTGTGGGAAAGAGTCGTGTTCGTCCATTGTTTCTCCAGCGGGAAATCAGCGAAGGGTAATGTTATACGAAGATAAAGAAGATTGTCGGGTCAGTTTGCGCAATAATCCAGCATCCAGTTGCCAGCGGCTTGCAATTGAGGTGCTCCACAGGGATAATGCGCCAGCGCGTTGGTTATCAACGCTCTCAATGGGGGCTCTGTTGGTTCTCCCGCAACGCTACTCTGTTCACCAGGTCAGGTCCGGAAGGAAGCAGCCAGGGCAGACGACGTGGGTGCCGGGATGTAGCTGGCAGGGCCCCCACCCATTTGTGTTCTTCTCTGAAGTTTCCCCCTATATAAACCTTCTCAATTATGTGCCTATTTTGTTCGTGCAATATATCCTTCATTGAACTGAAGTAATAATGTCATAAACCTGTAATAATAGACTGTCATTTTATTATCGGGCGTCTTTTTGTTGTCATAAGTAAAAAAATATATATCTGGATAACAAACTTATCTTCGTGTATTAAATTAAACACGTGTTCCGAAAGGATGTGACAATCATGGTAACTGCGGTTTTAAACGTTAAAATTGATGAAGCGCTAAAAGAAAGACTCCGCCACTATGCGGAAGACAATAATGAGAATTTAAGCGTGACCACAGAGAAACTGCTGCTGCTGGCATTTGAAGCAGTAGAAGAGGCGGGAGTATCGGAAGAGGATGTTGATAATCAGCATATGGAAGAAGAGAGCGTAAATCCATTTACTCCTAAAGAAATCAAAGCACTACGTAAACTTCTGAAGAAGAGAAAATGAAACAACAACTATCGACTGCCAGCGATTACAAAGAGGCCTGCAATCTGTTACGTTCGGGCTATGTGAAACATGTTCGACTTGGCTGGAATGTAGGAAGTGATGAGTTCTTTCGAATTGCGTCTGACTGGTGTGATACCGGTGCAAAAATAAAGAAAGAAGGTGAAAATTTCATTATTTCGCTGAAAGGCTTCCCGATTCCTCCTCAACATTAAGTTGTTCTTCATGAAAACAGCTGACTGCATGCGTTACAGTCAGCTGTTTTTATTGTTTCTGGCGAATAATTTACACCAGGCTCCGTTTTACTGGCGGTGTACTTTTATTCAAGGCAAGCCACAGCGGTTTGATACGCAGTAATGCCTCTTCAAGTTCTGGCGAATTGAGTGAGAAGGGCATACGCAGGTAGCGGTCAAACGCGCCTGAAAGCCCAAAGCGCGTGCCGGTGCCCATAATGATGCCTGTCGTTTCCGCACGTGCCGCCAGTTGAGTCGCCAGCATGCCGGGTAGTTCAATCCAGTATGAAAGTCCTCCCTCCGCTTCCTGAAACCGCCATTCGGGGAAATGCTCCCGTAACATCTGGCCGCAGCGGTCACGCCGTTCTGCCAGCATTTGCCGCCGGGCAGGCAGGAAGGTTTCACTGTTTTCGATAAGCCACAGCGTGGCCAGCTGTTCCAGCACCGGAGAGCCCAGATCCAGCGTATCGCGCGTCTGTGCGAGCGTGGCGATAGTGCGGGACGAGGCGCGGATCCAGCCGAGACGAAGCCCACCCCAGAAGCTTTTGCCTGCGGAACCCAGCGTAATCACCGCGGCCTCCGGGTTAAAGGCGGCCAGCGGCGGCGGCGGGGGAGCATCGAACCAGAGATCGACCATGGTTTCATCCACCACCAGCGTGGTGCGGGTTTGCGCGGCGATGTCGGTTATGGTCTGACGCGTCGCGGCATCCATGCAGCGCCCGGTCGGATTATGAAAATCCGGCATTAGATAGGCCAGACGCGGGGCTGTCTGGGCAAGCGTTGCGGCAAAACCATCGGTATCCCAGCCCGTTTCTGGCAGCGAGACGCCCACGGGCCGGCATTGCGCCCCCTGAATCGCGGCTATCGCCAGCGGGTAGGTGGGATGATCCACCACCACGCGATCCCCGGGCCCGGTCATCATTCTTAAGATCAGGGCGAAGCCGCTGACGGCACCGTTCACCACCATCACTTCGTCTGCCCGGGTGGGCAGACCGCGTGCAGTGTAGCGGGAGGCGATAGCTTCACGCAGCGCTGGAAGCCCAAGCTGATCGTACCCGGTCAGCGCCAGATTCGGCGTAATGGTCGTCAGCGCGTGGGTGTAGGCCTGATGGATCTCTGGCCCTGCGTTGAGCGCGGCGGTTGAGAGATCCAGCGCCGCGCTGGCAGTGGAAAGCGTGGGCACGGCCCGGCTGTCTGGCAGGATCGCCCGGGAACCGCTGCCGTGACGGCTCTCCAGAAAACCCTCTTCACGCAGATGCGCCAGCGCGCTGCTGATGGTGGTGCGGCTGACGTCCAGTGCGGCGGCCAGTTCCCGCTCTCCGGGCAGGCGCGTGTTTAGCGCCAGCCTGCCATCCAGAATTAACAGGCGTAACGCGTCAGCCAGCTGGCGCCACCGCGGGGTGCGGGAAGAGGTTTGTTGCCAGTGCCCTAACAGGCGAACCAGAGACTGGCTTCCAAAACGACGTGATGACATGTGCAGTCCACTATTTGAAAACTGGACATTAATCATAGTGCCATTTTCAGCGAAGATGGAAGCTGGTTCTTCGGAGAAGTGAAAATGGTGCGTCGTCTGGTACAACTTTATGTCGGTTTAGCCCTTTACGGACTTTCAACCGCGATGTTTATTCGTTCGGATCTGGGTGTTGATCCCTGGAATGTTTTTCACCTTGGCGTCGCCATCCAGGCCGGAATGAGCATCGGCACGGTGATGATTTTAACCGGGGCTGCGGTGCTGCTGCTATGGATCCCGCTGCGTCAGCTTCCGGGGCTGGGTACGGTCAGTAACGTGATTTGTATTGGCCTGGCGGCAGATGCGTCAATGGCATTGATCCCGGAACTCACCTCGCTGCCCGTGCGCATCACCCTGCTGGTTTCCGGCATTGTGGTTAACGCCCTTGCCACCGGAATGTATATCGGCGCGGGTTTTGGCGCAGGCCCGCGCGACGGTCTGATGACCGGCATACACGCCCGGCTGGGCTGGTCGATCCGCAGCGTGCGTACCGCAATCGAGGTGACCGTGTTGATCGTCGGCTATCTCCTCGGGGGAGCGTTTGGCGTCGGAACCGTGCTATATGCGTTAACCATCGGCCCGCTGATCCAGCTTTGTTTGCCGTGGTTTCGCCAGAGACCGCGCATGCAGAAAGCTGCGCAGCCGGAGCGGATTGCTTAATTTTGCGAAGCGCTCACAGGCTATAATGGCGTAACTGTGTCAGAATAGTGACTACCTTTTACGACGCCAGAATCTATGAAAGCGATCACTCTTTATGACGTTGCCCGCGTAGCGGGCGTTTCTTATCAGACCGTTTCCCGGGTGATTAACGACGCGGAACACGTTTCTGCCCGTACGCGGGAAAAGGTCCGACAGGCCATGGCGGCGCTACACTATGTACCTAACCGTGGCGCGCAGCAGCTGGCCGGAAAACGCACCCGCACGCTGGGGCTGATGACCAGCGATCTGGCGCTGCATGCGCCGTCGCAAATCGCCTCAGCTGTAAAATCCCGGGCAGTGGAGCAGGGGGCTGGCGTGCTCATCTCTATGGTGGAGCAGCCCGCGCAGTGTCAGGCTGCTTTGCAGGAGTTACTGGCGCAGCGCGTGGAGGCGCTGCTGGTGAACGTTCCGCTGGAAGATGCTCAGGCAGAAATGCTTCAGGAAATGGCCTCGCCGACCCCGGTTCTTTTTCTTGATGTTTCCCCCACAGCTCGGGTTAACAGCCTCGTTTTCAATGCTGAACAGGGCGCTGGCCTGGGGGCGGAGCATCTGCTTTCGCTGGGGCACCGGCGAATTGCGCTGCTCGCCGGGCCGGAAAGTTCTGTCTCTGCCCGGGCTCGCCTGGCGGGATGGAAAACTACGCTGGCTCAGGCTGGCGTGGAGGCGTTTGCGGTGGCGCAGGGCGACTGGAGCGCGGCTTCAGGCTACGAGAAAGGGCATCAGCTCCTGGCGGGCGCACAGCTGCCGGAGGCGATCCTTGTGGCGAACGATCAGATGGCGCTTGGCGTTTTACGCGCCTGTGCGGAAAAAGGCGTTGCGGTACCGGGGCAGATCTCGGTTGTCGGGTTTGATGATACGGCTGACAGCGCGTGGTTTTCCCCTCCGCTGACCACCGTTCGGCAGGCGTTCCGCGAGGCCGGTGAACGCAGCGTGGAGTGGCTCCTGGCAACAGCCCGTCACGCCGAACCCTGGCAACAACAACTTCCCGTTACGTTGATCGTTCGTCATTCCACCGCGCCGCGCGCCGTACAACAGGCCGATCGTGAAGAGCTGGCGCAACAGCTAAGAACGCTGGCGCTGCTGGCGGAGAAACTGGCGCGCAGCTAGCGCTTTTGTGATCGTGCTCGCCTGGTGACGATCAAAGTCTTTACCGCCACCGTTTACCATGGCATGTTGACTAAAATTGTGAGCGCTTCGCAAAGAGGTTGATATGTCTTCCACATTGCCGCTGACCCTCAGCGCAATTCTGGCTCGTCGTGACTGGGAAAACCCGGGCGTGACGCAGTGGAATCGTCTGGCCGCACACGCGCCTTTTCATAGCTGGCGCGATGAAACCCTCGCCCGGGAGGATAAGCCTTCGCTGAGCAAGCGTCTGCTTAACGGCATCTGGCGATTCAGCTTTTTCCCGGCACCAGAGCAGGTGCCCGAGGCATGGGTAACGGACGATCTGTCTGATGCCGTTGAGATGCCCGTGCCGTCGAACTGGCAGATGGAGGGATTTGATACCCCCATCTACACCAACGTCACCTACCCGATAAATGTGAACCCGCCCTATGTTCCGGCTGAAAACCCAACCGGTTGTTACTCGCTCACATTTGAGATGGATGGTGCCTGGCTGCTCAGCGGGCAAACCCGCATTATCTTTGATGGGGTGAATTCAGCTTTTCATCTGTGGTGTAACGGCCAGTGGATGGGCTATTCCCAGGACAGCCGTCTGCCTGCGGAGTTCGACCTCAGCGCGGTGCTGCGACCGGGGCAGAACCGCCTGGCGGTGATGGTGTTACGCTGGTGCGACGGAAGCTACCTGGAAGATCAGGACATGTGGCGGATGAGCGGCATTTTCCGTGACGTCTCGCTGCTGCACAAGCCGGAAACGCGAATTGCCGATTATCAGATCGTGACCGATCTGAATGCCGAATGCGATCGGGCGATACTCCGGGTTGACGTTGCGCTGGAAGGCACACGCTACGCCGAATGCGAGGTGGCGTTTACCCTGTGGCGTAGCGGCGAAGCCTGCGCGCGAACCACGCAGCAGCCCGGATCGGCCATCGTGGACGAACGCGGCAGTTGGGCTGAACGGCTTACGGTGGCGATACCCGTGAACGCTCCCGCGCTGTGGAGCGCTGAAACACCGGAATGCTATCGGCTGACAATGTCGCTTCGGGATGCGCAGGGTAACGTGCTGGAAACTGAAGCCTGCGATGTCGGTTTCAGACGCGTCGAAATCAGCAACGGCCTGCTGAAGCTTAACGGCAAACCGCTGCTGATCCGCGGCGTGAACCGTCACGAACATCATCCTGAGAAGGGGCAGGTGATGGATGAGGCGACCATGCGCCGCGACATCGAACTGATGAAGCAGCATAACTTCAACGCCGTGCGCTGCTCGCATTATCCGAACCATCCTCTGTGGTACACGCTTTGCGATCGCTACGGCCTGTACGTGGTCGATGAGGCGAATATTGAAACCCATGGCATGGTACCGATGAGCCGTCTGGCGGACGATCCGCGCTGGCTGCCTGCCATGAGCGAACGCGTAACGCGTATGGTGCAGCGGGACCGGAATCATCCGTCCATCATCATCTGGTCCCTGGGGAATGAGTCCGGGCATGGGGCGAATCACGATGCGCTGTACCGCTGGCTGAAAACCACCGATCCCACGCGGCCGGTGCAGTACGAAGGCGGAGGGGCCAGTACGGCGGCAACCGATATTATTTGCCCGATGTATGCCCGCGTCGATCAGGATCAGCCGTTCCCGGCGGTGCCAAAGTGGTCGATTAAAAAGTGGATTGGTATGCCGGACGAAACCCGTCCGCTGATCCTGTGCGAGTATGCCCACGCGATGGGTAACAGCTTTGGCGGCTTTGCCAGCTACTGGCAGGCATTCCGCAGCCATCCCCGGTTGCAGGGCGGCTTTGTCTGGGACTGGGTCGATCAGGCGCTGACGAAAAAAGCGGAAGACGGCACGGCATTCTGGGCCTACGGCGGCGATTTTGGCGATAAGCCCAACGATCGTCAGTTCTGCCTCAACGGGCTGGTGTTTCCCGATCGCACCCCGCATCCCGCCCTTTACGAGGCACAGCGTGCCCAGCAGTTCTTTACCTTTACGCTGGTGAGCACCGCTCCGCTGGTCGTCGATATCCAGAGCGATTATCTGTTCCGTCATACTGACAACGAGAGTCTGCGATGGTCGGTGGCGCGTGACGGTGTGGTGTTGGCTTCCGGCGAAATAACCCTTTCTGTTGCGCCCCAGGGGACACAGCGCGTGGAGATCCCGCAGACTGAATTCGGCGCTGAACCGGGCGAGGTCTGGCTCAACGTGGAGATCGTTCAGCCGCAGGCCACGCCGTGGTCGCCGTCCGGCCACCGTTGTGCCTGGGATCAGTGGCCGCTCCCGGCTCCGCTGTACCTTACGCCACCGAAAGCAGACGGAACCCCACCACAGTTAACGGTGCAGGAAGAGGTGCTGGACATCACTCATCAGCAGCAGCGCTGGCAGTTTAGCCGTCTCACCGGCAACCTGACCCAGTGGTGGAACGCGGGCGCTGAAACGCTCCGTTCCCCGCTAACGGATAACTTTACCCGGGCGCCGCTGGATAATGACATTGGCGTCAGCGAGGCGACCCGCATCGATCCGAACGCGTGGGTGGAACGCTGGAAAGCGGCAGGGATGTATGAGATATCCTCGCGCCTTATCCAGTGTGAAGCGGAACAGCATGCCCGTGAGGTGGTGGTGACCACGCAGCACGTCTGGGAGCATCAGGGTAAAGCGCTGTTTATCAGCTACAAGGTCTGGCGGATTGATGACCACGGGTTACTGCACGGTGATGTGCAGGTGACGGTGGCGTCTGACATTCCTGAACCCGCTCGCGTGGGCCTGAGCGTTATGCTGGCGGATATCCCGCAAACGGTGCGCTGGCTGGGGCTGGGCCCGCTGGAGAATTATCCGGACAGAAAACTGGCGGCGCAGCAGGGGCGCTGGGCGTTACCGCTGGACGCCATGCAGACGCCGTATATCTTCCCGACGGAGAACGGTTTACGCTGCGACACCCGTGAGCTGACGTTTGGCTCACATCACTTCCAGGGACAGTTCCATTTCTCCCTGAGCCGTTACAGCCAGCAGCAACTGCATACGACAACGCATCACCATTTGCTACGGGAAGAGGATGGCTGCTGGTTGAATCTTGATGCGTTCCACATGGGCGTGGGGGGGGACGACTCATGGAGCCCGAGCGTAGCACCCGCCTTCATTCTGCAAAACCGTCGGCTGCGCTACACGTTTAGCTGGCAGCAGAACGGCTGAGCCGAAACGTGCGGCCACTGTCGTGGCCGCACGTAACACCGCGTAATGGGTTTATTTCCTGAGGTTGTGCTCGGCCCAGCGAATGAAATCTTCTTTAGGCAGCGCCTTGCTGAAATACCAGCCCTGTCCGTACTGCACGCCGTGGCGATGCAACCATTCGAGCTGCCCTTCAGTTTCAATGCCTTCTGCGACCATCGCCAGCTTAAGCGATTTGGCCATTTCGATGATGTGGGGAGTCACGTTCTTATACTCCAGCGCGTCCACAAAGGATTTATCAATCTTCAGGGTATCGACATCAAGATCCTGCAAATAGCTCAGGCTGGAGTAACCCGTACCAAAATCATCAATGTAGATGGCATGCCCGGAGCGCCGAAACGCAGCGATGGCAGGGGCGCTGACGGCAGGATCGGCAAAGCCGCGCTCGGTCAATTCAAGGGCGATCTGGCGCGGGTGGACGCCCCATTTGTTGAGCAATTGACTCAGCAGGCGAGGCAGCTCGGGGGACGTTAAATCGGCTGGCGCAAGGTTGACAGAAATGTGCAGTTCCGGGTGATGATGCAGCCAGGCACCTAAATCCTCAAACACCTTATTCACCACCAGCTGTGTCAGCGTTGAAATAAGCCCCGTCTGCTCCGCCAGGGGAACAAAGAGATTAGGCGACAGGTCACTGCCATCTGGCTGCGGCCAGCGCATCAGCGCTTCTGCACCCACCAGTTTTCCACTGCATAGCGCCACAATGGGCTGATAGTAAACCTCGATCTCCCGGTTGTTGATCGCGTCGATCAGCCGGTTACGCGGGGAAAGCAAACGGCGGAGGATGCGAAGCACAATAAGGGCTGCAACCAGGCTTATCAGTATGCCTGCCGGTAGCCAGATGATCAGCTGCTGATGCCAGGATGCCGCGAGCGGTTTTAACGATGCCCAGGCAATAACCGTAAGCCCCAGTTCTGGCACCGGTTTCAACACGTACATCGAGCCGTTGTATTGCACGCGCTTAACGTCCTGCTGCTCCTTAACGACAGAAAGAATATACGGGTCGAGAATATTGCTTCTGGCAAATATCCGATGGGTTTCGCTTCCCACCAGGGCGGCATCCATCGAAATGTCACCGAACGGGACAACATCCACAAGCGACGCCGGATCGACCATTACCAGATAATGTCCTTTCCCCAGAACGGCCATATAACGGTGAATGCCGAGGTCGTTTTGCGAGGTGAGCCACGCGCTATATCCGTCTGCGGTGATCCGCATCGGGGGCGGTAAGATCGCCGTATTACTGGATTGTTCCAGAGAGGAGCAGAGCGGCTTCAGGTTATCGATATACATCACTTCCTGAATATAGCGCCATGAGAACGCGACACGACGCATTTCGCGTAAGTGCGGAGGAGTGCAGGGCGGGGCGTTGAACAACTGTAGGTGCGTGAGCGCCTGTTTTGCCTGCGCAACGACTCTGTCGGTACGGATCAGGACGCGCGAGGCATATCTGTCCAGTGCATCCACAAATTTCGCCTCTGCCTGACGATGCGCCAGCCAGATACTGAGGCACACAGGGACCAGCACAGAGAAGATCAGTACGCCTGTCACCAGGCTGACCAGATGTCGGGTTCGCATGCTGCTGTATCCTTTCCATATGCCCGACCAGGGCATGGAGTTTGCGCGCCAGATGAAAAATTTTTTATCGCTAAATGATATAGTTATAGCATGTAACAGTCTCTCGCAGTATTTGAAAACCTTTCAAAAACAGGCTGTGCGTCACAGGGGTTGTTTTTGCAGCAAAGCTCAGATAGTATTTTGTTATGTTATAACAATACATGAAGGCCAGAGATGAAACCGAATATCCATCCAACCTATCGCACCGTTGTGTTTCACGACACCACGGCTAATGAATATTTTAAAGTTGGCTCAACGATTAAGACAGACCGTGAAATTGAACTTGAGGGGAAAACGTATCCCTACGTTACTCTTGATGTCTCCTCTAAATCACATCCGTTTTATACCGGGAAGCAGAAGACCTTCTCGACGGATGGCAGCGCGGCACGCTTCCGCAAGCGTTTTGGTGGCTTTCTTGATGCGAAGCGAGGCTAATCATGCAGGTGCTTAACTCATTGCGCAGTGCAAAACAGCGTCACCCGGATTGCCAGATAGTCAAACGCAAGGGACGCTTATACGTGATTTGCAAATCTAACCCGCGCTTTAAGGCGGTGCAGGGGCGTAAAAAAAGACGCTAGAGGCGCGTTTCTCGCCAGCTTTCCAGGGATCTTTTCTGTTTGCCATCGACGGTAAAATTGTCGGTGGCAAGCCAGCTTTCAAACGCGCTCGCCAGCGCTGACCACTCTTTGTCGAGAATTGAAAACCAGTCGGTGTCCCGGTTTCGGCCTTTAATGACCAGCGCCTGGCGAAAACGCCCTTCAAACTGAAACCCAAGACGCAGGGCCGCTTTGCGGGAGGGTTCGTTCAGGCTGTTGCACTTCCATTCATAACGTCGGTAGCCCAGGGTATCGAACACGTACCGCATCAGCAGATACTGCGCTTCTGTCGACATGGGCGTGCGGCTTAACAGTGACGAGAAGTGAACATGTCCCACTTCTACAACGCCGTTTTTAGGATCGATCCGCATAAGGGACAGCGTCCCGGCAGGAGATTGGGTCTGGTTATCGATAACGCTAAAGTGGATGGGATCGGATAATTTGCTCACGCTCGCCACCCATTCGGCAAACTCCTCTGCGGTGGCATCGGGTTCACGCAGCAGCCACGTCCAGCTTCGGGTATCTCCGGCCAGGGAATACGCAGAGAACAACGCGTGGGCATGCTCCACGCGCAGCGGCTCAAGCCGACAATAGCGACCCTGAAGTACCACCCGGGACGGGTGCGGGCGAGGCTGCCAGTCGGTAAGGCTTTCCCCTACAGGTTGTCCAAACTCATTGAATATACTCATCTTTATTTCCACGATGTTGAAAAGATCTCCAGATTAGTGAATTACTGGTTCCTTAAAAAGAACCACCAGGCTATGTTTTGCTGGTACCACGAGGAGGTAAAGATGAATATACCGGGTGATGAGCTATACACCCTGCTCCATGCTGCGCTGAAAAAACGTGGGGAAGAAACGCTCCAGCGCGCGCTCTACCTTGCTTTGCGGGAGGCCATACTGTGCGGAAGGCTTCGGTCCGGCAGTCATTTGCCCGGCTCGCGAACGCTGGCGCAGCAGATCTCGGTGTCCCGAAACACCGTTAATGCGGCGCTGGACCAGCTCACGCTCGAAGGTTATTTGCTGCGTAGCCGCCAGGGTACGCGGGTGGGGCAATTCGCGCATCGTACGATTGCCCGGACATTACCGGACCCGGACGTCAGGCTGACAAAACGTGTTGCCCTGCTGCCCGCGCCTGTGCCGCGCGACACTCCGGTGATGGCATTTACGCCAGGAACGCCTGCCATCAACTATTTCCCCTTGCCGCTGTGGCGGCGGTTATACGATCGCGTCCTGCGCGAGGAGGGGAGCGCCCTGTTAGGGTATGGCGACCCGGCCGGCGAGCCGACGCTACGGGCCGCCATTGCCCGCCATCTTGCGCTCTCCCGCGGCATTGACTGCGATGCCAGCCAGATTGTGATAACCGAAGGGGCACTGGAGGGCGTCAATCTGTGCACGATGCTGTTAAGCGAGCCGGGGGATGTCGCCTGGGTTGAAAATCCCGGCTATAGCGGTGCTAAAAGCGCTTTCGTCAAAACCGGCCTGGCGATGAGCGGCATACCGGTTGATGACGAGGGGATGTGCTGGGAAGGGTTGTGTGCGCCTTCACCCACGCTGATTTTTACCTCGCCATCGCATCAGTTCCCTTACGGAAGCGTGCTCAGCGCGCGGCGGCGTCTGGCGCTGCTGGAACTGGCCCGGCAGCACAGCGCGTGGATCATTGAGGACGATTACGACAGCGAATTCCGTTATGCCGGTGAGCCCGTACCGGCGATGCTGGGAATGGTCAACAATGCGCCCGTTGTGTATCTGGGGACGTTCAGCAAAACGCTGTTTCCGTCGCTCAGAATGGGGTTCATGGTATTACCGCCAGCGCTGGCGAAGGCGGCGCGTCCGGCCATTGGCTCGCTGCTGCGCGGCGGACATCGCGCTGAACAGCGCACCCTGGCGCTATTTATTGAGGAAGGCCACTATGCGCGACATCTTGCCGCCATGCGCCGACTTTATCGTAAGCGATACCGCCAGCTGCGGGAGGTGCTAAGCGCAGAGCTTCATACGCCGCACCGTGTTCTTGCCGGAGAAGGAGGGATGCACCTGGCGCTGGCAATTGACGGTATCGACGACCAGCGGCTGGTGGAGCAGGCAAGAGCGTTTCAGCTGGCACCCGCTGCACTGAGCGGGTACTACCTTGAGACGACGCAGGGGCAAACCGGTCTGGTTTTAGGTTACGGCAATACCTCTGCTTCGCAGTTTGCGCCGGGTATTCGACGTCTTCAGGCGCTCATTACACAGCAGCGGGGCGGGAAAGGGTAAAGACATCATAAAAAGAGAGCTGGCCCTTGGTGAGGACCATTTTCTGCAACTTCTCTTTTTGCCCGGCTTCGACAGCCGGCGAGTGCAGGATGCTGTCGATCAGCTCCTTCGGCACGTAACGCGTGTTGTACCACTCCCCGTTGTAGCAGACGCGGAAATCGAGTACGTCGATATCTTCATACCGGTAACGCGGATTGACGTCGAAAAAGAAAAACGCGTTAAACACCACGAACAGCACAACCAGCAGCCAGACGGAATCGACCAGCGTTTCAGACTTCAGCATGACGATAAGCGTTGCCAGCCAGGCGGCGTACATGGCGACGAACAATCCGGGATGATTGCGAATAAAGCTGATGCTAAAGCGCGGACGATTGTCGCGCTTTTCGCGGGTATTGAGCTCGTCGATGGTGGCGGTAAGCAGGCGCTGTATCTCTGTCATTTTTTGCCTTTATGATTGTTAAAAATACAGGTGATCTGCCTATTTTATGAGAGGGGTTTATGCGATGAAAGTAACAGTTATGCCAGGAAAAAGCATAACAGTTACTCAGGATGCGCTTAGATCATTTTAATGATTTTCGCCGGATTCCCGCCCACTACCGCATTGGCCGGCACGTCTTTGGTCACTACCGCGCCGGAAGCGATAACCGCATTATCGCCAATGGTCACGCCAGGATTAATCACCGCGCGTCCGCCGATCCAGACGTTATGGCCTATGGTGACCGATTTACCGTACTCCAGCCCGCTGTTACGTTCGGTCGCGTCCAGAGGATGCGTGGCTGTATAAATGTGCACCCCCGGTGCGAGCATACAGTTATCGCCAATGCGGATAGGGCAGACGTCCAGCATGACGCAGTCGAAGTTGGCGTAAAAATTGTTGCCCAGATAGATGTTATAGCCGTAGTCGCAGCGGAAGCTCGGCTCAATATAAGCGCCTTCGCTTTGACCCAGCAGGTCAGCTAATAAGGCGCGACGTTCGGCCTTCTCATCGGGTGCGGTATGGTTATAGCGGTGAACAATATGACGAGCGCGTAAACGGTCAGCCCTCAGCGTGTCATCGCCGGGGCGATAATATTCACCGGCAATCATCTTCTGTTTTTCTTCACTCATGGGAACCTCTCTGGAATCGTTTTACGTAGCGTAAAGAGGATTAGCCAGAAAGGGAACGTTCCCTAAAAGTGACTGTGACAGGAGTCACAACATTCTTGCGTATAAATACGTTTTATACGGGGACCTGGCGTTTGCACTTGAAGCGTAATACGAAAGGTAAATTCAGCTTAACAACGGGCGTAGTGCCTTTAAGTCTCTCTTCAACGACTAACGAACAAATTTCCATACCGAAGAGGGGATCTTGTCATAGAGTTTATTCATGGTCAGTTCAGCAAGACGATGGTCGGCAGCTGAATAAAATACCGCCAGTTCATTATCAGACAGCTCGTATTTATTTTTCTCAATAACACGTTCGAGCGTGTCAATTGACTGACAGCGTCGCAGGCGCATCAAATAATCGACTTTAGTTAATGGTTTATCAGACATAAAATTCACCTTAGTATTTGTAATAATTTTAACAGGAAAGACTAACCGGATTAGCTCTGCTGACATTCGTGAAGCAGCGAAATAGACGGTTTCCTGATTTACGCCATTTCTGCAAATCCTGTGCGTTAATGCCGTAGCTGCTGAACAACATAAAGGTGTCGTCCAGGTATTCATCAATTTGCTCTATCAACTTATTATCTTCATTGTACTTAATTTTATAATTAAGTGCGAAGGTTGCGATATGCTCGATCAGCTCATTAAGCTGTAAATTGATAGCAGACGTTGGATCGTTCACCCAGCCATGGTTACTTTCTTCAAGATTGGCAAGGCAGTCATGGTACAAGGATTCGCAGAGAAATTTCAACTGCGCGATATCATGCCTTTTTGGCGAGTACTCGTCCATAGCGCATCCCCTTCTGAGTGATTTTTTACTCACCGAACATCATGTCGGGATGGATACAACTTGCTTAGCCACACGGGAGCTGTGTTCCTGATAACACTAACTATAAGCCACTCTGATCAGGATTTCACCGCGCTATTACGAAAAATTACAATTAAAACGTTTCCTTGCGAGCGCTTACGCAAATGTGACCTCAGACGCGAACACTTTTATCGAGAGAAACCCTTTTTTTAATCCGTTCCTTAAGATTCATTGAGTTAGCGCAATGTTTCATTTGAAGTCCGGATTCAGATGTCTTCGGCATTTACGATGATTTAGGATTTGTCCGAATATTTTAGGCGATGAATTGATATTAAAAGAATGCTGAATTCTACGATTAGCTTATCGGATTATTATGATAAGTCTTATCAGGACGGGTGAAAATAAATAAAACGACAATAAGACTATTTTATGAATTTTTCTGAAACTGAAAAAGGCCGCTAATGCGGCCTTTTTATCATGTGAAACCGGTATCAGTGATGTTCTACCGAATGATTGTGCTCCACATCTTCATTTTTGCGGCTAAAGCGGCGACGTACCACCACGAAGAACACCGGTACAAAGAAGATGGCGAGAACGGTCGCAGTGACCATACCACCCATTACACCGGTACCTACCGCGTTCTGTGCGCCGGAGCCTGCGCCTGAGCTGATAACCAGCGGCATAACGCCGAGGATAAACGCCAGGGACGTCATCAGGATTGGACGCAGACGCATACGAACGGCTTCAAGCGTTGCTTCAATCAGGCCTTTACCTTCTTTCTCCATCAGATCTTTGGCGAATTCGACGATAAGTATCGCGTTCTTCGCCGACAAGCCAATGGTTGTCAGCAGGCCCACCTGGAAGTAAACGTCGTTAGTCAGCCCACGGAAGGTTGCGGCAAGCAGCGCACCGATAACCCCCAGCGGAACCACGAGCATAACGGAGAACGGAATCGACCAGCTCTCATACAATGCCGCCAGACACAGGAACACCACAATCAGTGAAATGGCGTACAGGGCAGGGGCCTGGTTACCGGACAGACGTTCCTGATAGGACATACCGGTCCAGTCGTAGCCAATACCCGCAGGCAGTTTGCTGGCCAACTCTTCCATCAGGTTCATGGCTTCACCGGTGCTTCGGCCCGGCGCCGCCTGACCGAGGATCTCCATCGATGGCAAGCCGTTATAACGCTCCAGACGCGGCGAACCGTATTCCCAGCGCGAAGTTGAGAAGGCGGAGAACGGCACCATCTGGCCATCGCTGCCGCGAACGTACCAGTTGTTGATATCGTTCGGCAGCATACGGTATTGCGCTTCGGACATGACGTACACTTTCTTCACGCGACCACGGTCGATGAAGTCGTTGACGTAGCTGCCACCCCAGGCTGCACCCAGCGTGGTATTGATGTCACTGATGGACACACCCAGCGCCTGTGCTTTTTCCTGGTCGATATCGATCTTGTACTGCGGCGTATCTTCCAGACCGTTAGGACGCACGCCCACCAGCAGGTCAGGGTGTTTAGCCACCTCGCCAAATAGCTGGTTACGCGCCTGAGTCAGTTTTTCGTGGCCCAGACCGCCCTGGTCAATCAGCTGGAAGTCGAAGCCGGTCGCCGTACCCAGTTCAACAATCGCTGGCAGGTTAAAGGCGAAGACCATCGCATCTTTAATCTGTGAGAAGGTACCCATGGCCCGGTTGGTAATGGCTTCAACTTTGTTCTCATCACCCGGGCGTTCGGACCAGTCTTTCAGAGAAACGAAGGCAATACCGGTGTTCTGACCACGACCCGCGAAGCCAAAGCCGTTAACCGCAAACACGGATTCGACGTTGTCTTTCTCTTTGGTCAGGAAGTAGTCGGTCATCTCATCCAGCACTTTTTGCGTACGTTCTTGCGTCGCACCCGCCGGAAGCTGAGCCATGCTCAGGAACACGCCCTGGTCTTCATCTGGCAGGAACGAGCTTGGCAGTCGAACAAACAGGAAAGCCATGCCCACCACGATGATGATATAGAGCAGCAGATAACGACCGGTGCTGCGCAGGATGTTCCCCACGCTGTCGGTGTAGTGATGCGTACTCTTATCAAACATGCGGTTAAACCAGCCGAAGAACCCTTTGTGCTCGCCGTGGCCACCTTTCTTAATCGGCTTCAGCATGGTCGCACACAGGGCTGGCGTCAGGATCAGGGCTACCAGCACCGACAGCGCCATCGCGGAAACGATGGTAATAGAGAACTGACGGTAAATCGCACCGGTTGAACCCCCGAAGAAGGCCATCGGGATAAATACCGCAGACAGAACCATCGCGATACCGACCAGCGCGCCCTGGATCTGGCCCATTGATTTACGGGTTGCTTCCTTCGGCGGCAGGCCTTCTTCCGCCATCACACGCTCAACGTTTTCGACCACTACGATGGCGTCATCCACCAGCAGGCCGATGGCGAGCACCATCCCGAACATCGTCAGGGTGTTTATCGAATAGCCAAATATCGCCAGAACCGCGAAGGTGCCGAGCAGTACAACCGGCACGGCGATGGTTGGGATCAGCGTTGCGCGGAAGTTTTGCAGGAACAGGTACATTACCAGGAAGACGAGGATGATCGCCTCAACCAGGGTTTTTACCACTTCGTGAATCGAAATTTTAACGAACGGCGTGGTGTCATACGGGTAAACAATTTTCAGACCTGACGGGAAGAAAGGTTCCATCTTCTTCAGTTCTGCACGGATAGCCGTCGCGGTGTCCAGGGCGTTCGCCCCAGTCGCCAGTTTGATACCTAAACCGGAAGCCGGTTTACCGTTGAACTTCGCAATAACGTCGTAGTTCTCGCCACCCAGCTCCACTTTCGCCACGTCACGCAGGCGAACCTGCGAACCGTCCTGATTCACCTTCAGCAGAATTTTACTGAACTCATCCGCCGAGGTCAGACGCGTTTGCGCGATGATAGACGCATTAAGCTGCTGGCCTTTCACCGGCGGCGTGCCGCCTAACTGACCGGCTGCAACCTGGGCGTTTTGCGCTTTAATTGCGCTGATCACGTCAACCGGGGTCAGCTGGAAGTTGTTCAGCTTATTCGGATCCATCCAGATACGCATCGCGTACTGTGAACCGAACAGCTGAACGTCACCCACACCAGACGTACGGCTGATGGCGTCCTTCATGTTGGCGCCCACGTAGTCGGAAATATCTTCCTGCGTCATGGTGCCATCGGTGTTAATCACGCCGACAACCATCAGGAAGCTACTGGACGATTTCTCGACGCTCACACCCTGTTGTTGCACTTCCTGCGGCAGCAGGGGCATCGCCAGCTGCAGTTTGTTCTGCACCTGAACCTGCGCAATGTCCGCATCCGTACCGGATTCAAAGGTCAGGGTAATCTGAACTGTACCGGTTGAGTCACTGTTTGAGGACATGTACATCAGGTTATCGATACCGTTCATGTTCTGTTCGATAACCTGCGTAACGGTGTCCTGCACCGTTTTGGCATCAGCGCCCGGGTAGGTTGCGGAGATCGTCACTGCCGGCGGCGCAATCGTTGGATATTGCGCAACAGGCAGCTTCAGGATCGCAAGTCCCCCGGCCAGCATGATGATAATGGCGATCACCCACGCAAATATGGGGCGATCGATAAAGAAATTAGGCATGTCTTAACGGCTCCTGTTTAAGTTAAGACTTGGTTTGTTCTGACTGGCCAGCGGCCGATGCTTGTTGTTTGTCGTCAGATTTCACTTCCTGAGCTTTGACCTGCGCGCCAGGACGAACTTTTTGCAAACCAGTAATAATCACGCGATCGCCATCTTTCAGACCTTCCGTTACCAGCCACTTGTCGCCAATCGCCTGCGTTGCAGTGATATTGCGTGTTTCGACTTTGTTATCGGCACCCACAACCAGCGCGCTCGCATCGCCGCGTGGCGTACGGGTCACACCTTGCTGCGGAACCAGAATGGCGCTTGGGTTAGTCCCTTCTTCAAGACGGGCGCGTACGAACATACCCGGCAGCAGGGTTTTATCCGGATTCGGGAAAATAGCCCGGATGGTGATAGAGCCGGTGGTCTGATCGACGGTCACATCAGAAAATTCCAGTGTGCCTGTCTGTGAGAACTTGATACCGTCGTTGGTAACCAGTTCAACTTTGGCTTTACCGTTTTCCTGTTTCAGTTGTCCGCTGGCAAGCTCCTGTTTGAGACGCAGGAAATCGTTGCTGGACTGTGTAACGTCAACGTAGATCGGGTCAAGCTGCTGCACGGTGGCCAGCGCGTTGGTTTGACCGTTCTGCACCAGCGCACCTTCGGTGACGGCTGATTTACCAATGCGACCGCTGATAGGGGAGGTCACTTTGGTGTAGGCGAGGTTAATACGCGCGGTTTCTACCGCCGCTTTCGCCGCCACAACGGCTGCATTGGCTTGCTGTGCATCGGCCAGGGCAGAATCGTAATCCTGTTGGCTGATGTACTGCGTGCCGAGCAGTTTCTTGTAACGATTCAACGTCAGTTGCGAAATTTTGGCTGCCGCTTCTGCTTTCGCCAGATCGCCTTTAGCGCTCTCATAAGACGCCTGATAGGTTGCTGGATCAATCTGATAAAGAGACTCACCTGCTTTCACATCACCGCCTTCGGTGAAGTTACGTTTCAGGATGATACCGCTCACCTGCGGACGTACTTCTGCAATGCGATAGGCGCTGGTGCGGCCCGGTAGTTCTGTTGTCATCTGGAGAGGTTCGGATTTGAGCGTCACGACGCCAACTTCTGGCACCTGCTGAGCTCCTTGTTGAGCCTCTTTGTCGTCACATCCTGTAAGCGCTAAGCTGCCTGAGAGCATCAGAACGACCGCCAGAGGCGTTAACCCTCTGTTTTTGTTCATATGTAAACCTCGAGTGTCCGATTTCAAATTGATCAAGGGTCCTGAGTCTAAAAACCCATTGCTGCGTTTATATTATCGTCATGCTATGGTACATACATTCATAAATGTATGTAAATCTGACTCCTGTAAATTCATCAACGTATGGCACGAAAAACCAAACAACAAGCGCTGGAAACCCGACAACACATTCTGGATGTGGCAATGCGTTTGTTCTCACAGCAGGGTGTTTCGGCAACCTCGCTGGCGCAGATTGCTCAGGCCGCGGGCGTCACGCGGGGAGCGATTTACTGGCATTTTAAAGACAAGTCAGATCTGTTTGGTGAAATCTGGGAGCTTTCAGAGTCCAGCATCAGCGATCTTGAGAGTGAGTATCGGGCAAAATTCCCTCACGATCCACTCTCAGTATTAAGAGAAATATTAGTATATATCCTTGAAGCGACTGTTGTGGAAGAACGCCGACGTCTGATGATGGAAATCATCTTCCATAAATGTGAGTTTGTTGGCGAAATGGCGGTGGTTCAGCAGGCGCAGCGCGACCTGTGTCTGGAAAGCTACGATCGCATCGAGCAAGTTCTTAAGGAATGTATGCAGGCCGACATGCTTCCCGCTACGCTGTTAACGCGCCGGGCGGCGATCCTGATGCGCAGCTATATTTCCGGCCTGATGGAAAACTGGCTTTTCGCCCCGCAGTCGTTCGATCTGAAATCAGAGGCGCGCAGCTACGTCGCGATTTTCCTGGAGATGTGCCAGCTTTGCCCGACCCTCCGCAGCGAGGGAGCGCCGCTTACTGCCTGAATCTTTCCAGGAAATGTCTTAGAGGATTACCTTCCCGCTATTCTGCTTTAGCCGGGCGTGATATTCTTCACGCCCGACTATTTTCGGTCATTTCTCAGATCACATTCACGACTATGCTGCACACCTATCGCTCGACACATTCTGTTCTGGCCGTTTTTTTGATCCTGCTGTTTTTCTTTGCAGCCGCACCGCATTCCTGGGCCCGTGCAGACAACGGCAGTGACGTCCCGACGCGTGCCGAGGTTCAGTCGCAACTCGACACCCTGAATAAACAAAAAGATCTCTCCGCCCAGGAAAAGCTCGTTCAGCAGGACCTGACGGAAACCCTGGATACGCTGGATAAGATCGATCGCATCAAAGCCGAAACGGCCCAGTTGCGGCAGAAGGTCGCTCAGGCGCCGGAGAACATGCGTAAAGCAACGGAGGCCCTGAACGCGCTTAGCGACGTTGATAACGACGATGAAACCCGAAAAACGCTTGCCACGCTTTCGTTGCGCCAGCTCGAGTCGCGCGTGGCGCAGCTGCTGGACGATCTGCAAACGGCGCAGTCCGATCTCTCGACCTATAACAGCCAGCTGGTTTCGCTGCAAACCCAGCCTGAGCGCGTGCAGAACGCCATGTATTCTGCATCGCAACAGCTACAGCAGATACGTAACCGTCTGAATGGCATTACCGTGGGGGAAGGGGCGCTTCGACCGACCCAGCAAACGCTGCTGAACATCCAGCAGACGCTGCTGAACGCGGAGATTGAACAGCAGCGTAAGAGTCTGGAAGGCAACACGGTGTTGCAGGATGCGTTGCAAAAACAGCGTGACTACGTGAACGCGAATATCAACCGGCTCGAGCATCAGCTTCAGCTGTTGCAGGAGGCGGTGAACAGCAAGCGCCTGACGCTGACCGAAAAAACGGCGCAGGAAGCGGTCTCGCCAGACGAAACGGCGCGTATCCAGGCCAATCCGTTGGTGAAGCAGGAGCTGGAGATTAACCATCAGCTGAGCGAGCGCCTGATTCAGGCGACTGAAAGCGGCAGTGCGCTGGTGCAGCAGAATATTAAAGTCAAAAACTGGCTGGATCGCGCTTTGCAGGCTGAGCGCAATGTCAAAGAGCAGATTGCCGTCCTGAAGGGAAGCCTGCTGCTGTCGCGCATTCTTTACCAGCAGCAGCAGACGCTGCCGTCCGCCGACGAGCTGGAAGACATGACCAACCGCATTGCGGATTTGCGTCTTGAACAGTTTGACGTTAACCAGCAGCGCGATGCCCTGTTCCAGAGCGATACGTTTGTTGCCAAAGTGGAAGAAGGCCATTCAAGTGAAGTAAACGGTGAAGTTCACGACGCGCTGTTGCAGGTTGTGGATATGCGCCGCGAACTGCTCGATCAGCTTAATAAGCAGCTGGGCAACCAGCTGATGATGGCGATTAACCTGCAAATCAACCAGCAGCAGCTGGTGAGCGTGTCTAAAAGCCTCCAGGAGATCCTGACCCAGCAGATTTTCTGGGTGAACAGCAACAAACCCATGGACTGGGACTGGTTTAAATCTTTCCCTGAAACGCTGAAATCCCAGATCAAAAGCATGAAAATTACCGTGAACTGGGAGAAAGCCTGGCCTGCGGTAATGATTGCCTTCCTTGCGGGTCTGCCTTTGCTGCTCATCGCCGGAGTAATACGCTGGCGTTTGAAATGGCTGAAGCAGTACCAGGCGAAGCTGGCCTCGGAAGTGGGGCAACTGCGTAACGACAGCCAGCTGCACACCCCGAAAGCGATCCTGATCGATCTGATCCGTGCTCTGCCGGTCTGCCTGCTGATCCTCGCCGTCGGCCTGATCCTGTTGACCATGCAGCTCAATATCAGCGACCTGCTGTGGGCGTTCAGCAAAAAGCTGGCGCTGTTCTGGCTGGTGTTTGGTCTGTGCTGGAAAGTGCTGGAAAAAGATGGCGTCGCGGTCCGACACTTCAACATGCCGGAGAAACTCACCAGCCACTGGCGTCGCCAGATTGTACGTATCAGCCTCGCGCTGTTGCCGCTGCACTTCTGGTCCGTTGTGGCCGAGCTTTCGCCGCTGCATCTGATGGATGACGTGCTGGGACAGCTGGTAATTATGCTGAACCTGCTGCTGATAGCCGTCCTGATGTGGCCGATGTGCCGCGACAGCTGGCGGGATAAAGAGTCCCACAATCTTCGTCTGGTTACCGTAACGGTGCTGGCGATCATTCCGCTGGCGCTGATGGTGCTGACGGCAACGGGTTACTTCTATACCACGCTTCGTCTGTCAGGCCGCTGGATTGAAACCGTGTATCTGGTGATCCTGTGGAACCTGTTGTTCCAGACCGTGCTGCGCGGTTTGAGCGTGGCGGCGCGCCGCATTGCGTATCGTCGTGCTGTTGCCCGTCGGCAGCATCAGGTGAAAGAGGGGGCTGAAGGGGCTGAGCCGCAGGAAGAGCCGACCATTGCCCTGGAGCAGGTCAACCAGCAAACGATGCGTATTACCATGCTGGTGATGATTGCGTTGTTTGCGGTGATGTTCTGGGCCATCTGGTCTGATTTAATTACCGTCTTCGCCTACCTCGACAGTATCACCCTCTGGCAATACAACGGTACCGAAGCGGGCGCTGCGGTAATGAAAAGCGTCACCATGGGCAGCCTGCTCTTTGCGCTGGTGTCGTCGGTGGTGGCCTGGGCGTTGATCCGCAACCTGCCTGGTCTGCTGGAAGTGCTGGTGCTCTCAAGGCTGAACCTGCGTCAGGGGGCGTCGTATGCCATTACCACCATCCTGAACTACGTCATTATTATTGTCGGGGCGATGACGGTATTCGGCTCGCTGGGCGTCTCGTGGGATAAACTCCAGTGGCTGGCGGCGGCGCTGTCGGTAGGTCTGGGCTTCGGCTTGCAGGAGATCTTCGGTAACTTTGTTTCTGGCCTGATAATCCTGTTCGAACGTCCGGTGCGTATCGGCGATACCGTCACCATCGGCACCTTCTCCGGGACCGTCAGCAAGATCCGTATTCGTGCGACCACCATCACTGACTTCGATCGTAAAGAGGTGATCATCCCGAACAAAGCCTTCGTGACCGAGCGACTGATCAACTGGTCGCTTTCGGATACGACGACGCGCGTGGTGGTCCGACTCGGGGTGGCCTATGGTTCAGATCTGGATAAAGTGAAAGAGGTCCTGCTGGAAGCCGCGAAATCACATCCTAAAGTGATGCACGATCCTGCGCCTGACGTGTTCTTCACCACCTTCGGGCCAAGCACGCTGGATCATGAGCTGCGCCTGTACGTACGCGAACTACGCGATCGCAGCTACACTGTCGATGAGCTGAACCGCACCATTGACCGTCTGTGCCGTGAAAACAACATTAATATCGCCTTCAACCAGCTTGAAGTTCACCTGCGTAACGAGAAAGGTGACGAACATACGGAAGTGAAGCGCGAGATTAAGGGTGACGAAAACTCCGCCCCTCACCCTGCCCTCTCCCCAGAGGGGAGAGGGTAAAAAGCGAATCAGGGCAGATCTTCCAAACCGCACCTAACGGTCCCCTCTCCCTCCAGGGAGAGGGCTAGGGTGAGGGTGAGGGCAACCGGCCTTCACCTTTCCCTCAAAATCCCGCCGCACAATCTCCAGCGCTTTCAGCACCGTCTCCGCCGGGATCTCGTGATTCTCCAGCAGCATAATTAAATCGACGGCCAGCTTGACCTCGTCGGGGGCATTTTCCAGTGACATTAGTGGCTCCTGTTAACGGGTCTGGCGTTCAATGACGCGTTCAATCTCATCCAGCGCCTGACGGCAGCGGACGATGCGGCCTTCCAGCGCGCTGATTTCACGCATTAATAACTGCTGCTGTTGCAGCGTTTCGCTGGTGGTCAGGCGGGCTTCGCGCTCACACTTCATCTCAAACAGACGCCGCTCAAACTCCTGGTTCTCCAGCCGCTTGCGCTGCCATTTTCCGAGCCCAGGCGAGGCGCTGTCCCACGCCCGTAGCGGCCAGGCGGCGATTTCGCGGTGCAGGGCGGTGATCTGCTCGGTAAGATGCTCCGCAAGCCACACCACCTGTTCCTGCTGTTCACTCTCAACCGCGTGGCGAAGCTCGTCGAGGTTGGTCTGCATCTCAGCAAGGTAATCCTGAATGACGGTACTGCGGGTGCGGAAGAGCTGCCGGTCAAAGCGCGGTTTCAGCGTAGCATGTCCCATCAGCGGTGTGGCCTGCGCCCGCAGCGCGATCAGCTGATTTTGCAGCCTCTCAAGAAGCAGTGCTGTTTTCAATGCGCTCTCCAGTGGTAAAGTAGCCGTTCAGTTTGATAACGATTCGCATTATGCAGCGTACTATTTTAATCATCATTGGCTGGCTCGCGGTAGTGCTGGGTACGCTGGGCATCGTATTGCCCCTGCTGCCGACCACCCCGTTCATCCTGTTGGCCGCCTGGTGCTTCGCCCGCTCGTCGCCGCGTTTTCACCACTGGCTCCTGTACCGTTCGTGGTTTGGCGGCTACCTGCGGCACTGGCAAAAACACCGGGCCATGCCGCCCGGGGCCAAGCCGCGCGCCATTGCCTTCATCCTGATCACCTTCGCCGTCTCGTTATGGCTGGTGAAAATGATGTGGGTGCGCATTCTGCTGCTGGCGATCCTGGTCTGCCTGCTGATCTTCATGTGGCGGATCCCCGTGGTTGATGAAAAGCAACAAAAGCACTGAAGCCTCATCATGGCGGTTGCAATTATGGCGCACAGCCAGTAAATTCGACCGTTTTCGAGCACAGGTGCGCCTGGTCAAAGGTTAAACAACTGTTACTTTGACCGACTCGTCGCGCGCCGTGAGTAACACTGTTTCATTTAGGCACAAACCGATGACCGCAACTGCACAGCAGCTTGAATATCTGAAAAATAGCATCAAAAGTATCCAGGATTATCCAAAGCCTGGCATTCTTTTCCGTGATGTCACCAGCTTGCTGGAAGACCCGAAAGCGTACGCCCTCAGCATTGAACTGCTGGTTGAGCGTTATAAAAACGCCGGGATCACCAAAGTAGTAGGTACCGAAGCCCGTGGCTTCCTGTTCGGCGCACCGGTTGCGCTGGCGATGGGCGTGGGTTTTGTGCCGGTGCGTAAGCCGCGCAAACTGCCGCGTGAAACCATTGCTGAGAGCTATGAGCTGGAATACGGCACCGATCAGCTGGAAATTCACGTTGATGCCATCAAGCCAGGCGACAAAGTGCTGGTGGTGGACGATCTGCTGGCAACCGGCGGCACCATCGAAGCGACCGTGAAGCTGATCCGTCGTCTGGGCGGGGAAGTGACCGACGCGGCCTTCATCATCAACCTGTTCGATCTCGGCGGCGAGCAGCGCCTGGAAAAACAGGGTATTACCAGCTACAGCCTGGTGCCTTTCCCGGGACATTAATCCCGTATCTCACAACCTCGCTCAATGGGTGAGGTTGTGATAGCATTCCCCTCCATTAATTCACCTTCCAGCGTTGCAGAGCCTGCCCATGAGTTATCAGGTGTTAGCCCGTAAATGGCGACCACAAACCTTTGCTGACGTTGTCGGTCAGGAACATGTGCTGACGGCCCTGGCGAACGGCTTGTCGCTAGGTCGCATCCATCACGCCTATCTTTTCTCCGGCACCCGTGGCGTCGGTAAAACCTCTATTGCCCGTCTGCTGGCAAAAGGTCTGAACTGCGAAACCGGGATCACCGCCACCCCGTGCGGCGTATGTGACAACTGCCGGGAGATCGAGCAGGGGCGTTTTGTCGATCTGATCGAGATCGACGCCGCCTCGCGCACCAAGGTGGAAGACACCCGCGATCTGCTCGACAACGTGCAGTACGCCCCGGCGCGCGGCCGCTTCAAGGTCTATCTGATCGATGAAGTGCACATGCTGTCGCGCCACAGCTTCAACGCCCTGCTGAAAACGCTGGAAGAGCCGCCTGCGCATGTCAAATTCCTGCTGGCGACCACCGATCCGCAAAAGCTGCCGGTCACGATCCTGTCGCGCTGCCTGCAATTCCATCTGAAGGCGCTGGACGTTGAGCAGATCCGCGCACAGCTTGAACACATTCTTGATGAAGAGAAGATCGTTCACGAGCCGCGCGCCCTGCAGCTGCTGGCCCGCGCGGCGGACGGCAGCCTGCGTGATGCGCTGAGCCTGACTGACCAGGCAATTGCCAGCGGTGACGGTAAGCTTTCCACTGACGCGGTCAGCACCATGCTCGGCACGCTGGATGACGATCAGGCGCTGTCGCTTATCGAAGCGATGATTGCCGCCAACGGTGAGCGGGTAATGACCCTCGTCAACGATGCCGCCGCCCGTGGCATTGAATGGGAAGCGCTGCTGGTCGAGATGCTCAGCCTGCTGCATCGCGTGGCGATGCTGCAATTGTCTCCGTCGGCCATTGGCGCGGACATGGCGACCATTGAACAGCGGATGCGTGAACTTGCGCGCACCGTGCCGCCGGCTGATGTTCAGCTTTATTATCAGACGCTGCTGATTGGCCGCAAAGAGCTGCCGTTTGCACCGGATCGCCGGATGGGCGTTGAAATGACGCTGCTGCGCGCGCTGGCCTTCCATCCGCGCAAGCCATTGCCGGAGCCGGAAACGCCCCGGCAGTCCTTTGCGCCGGTTGCGCCGACCGCGGTAATGTCACCGCAGCAGGTGGCACCGCAACCGGCATCGCCGCCGCCGCAGAACGTGCCGCTGTCGGATGCCACCAGTTCGGTGCTTGCCGCACGAAGCCAGTTGCAACGTGCGCAGGGAGCAACCAAACCAAAAAAGAGTGAACCGGCAGCGCCTGCAAGAGCGCGGCCGGTGAACAACGCCGCGCTTGAACGACTGGCCTCGGTAACGGAGCGCGTGCAGTCGCGTCCGGCACCGTCCGCGCTCGAGCAAAAAGCCCCGGCGAAAGAAGAGGCATACCGCTGGAAGGCGACTACCGTTGTTGAAACGGTCAAGGAAGTGGTCGCCACGCCAAAAGCGCTGAAAAAGGCGCTTGAGCATGAAAAAACGCCGGAGCTGTCCGCGAAGCTCGCGGAAGAGTCCATCGAGCGCGACGCCTGGGCCGCTGAGGTCAGCAAACTTCAGCTGCCGAAGCTGGTGGAGCAGGTCGCGCTGAATGCCTGGAAAGAGCAGGAAGGCAATCAGGTGCGTCTGCACCTGCGCCCTGGCCAGCGGCACCTCAACTCCCCTGGCGCGCAAAAGGCGCTGGCCGAGGCGCTTACCGCCTTACAGGGTGTGCCGGTTGAATTGACTATCATTGAAGATGATAATCCGGCGGTGAAAACGCCGCTCGAGTGGCGACAGGCGATTTATGAAGAGAAGCTCGCGCAGGCGCGCGAGTCGATTATCGCGGATAACAACATCCAGACCTTGCGCCGGTTCTTCGACGCCGATCTGGATGAAGAGAGTATTCGCCCCCTTTGATCGTGAGTCTGACTTACGGTTGTAATCCTTAACGTGAAAGAAGAGAGAAGCCTATGTTTGGTGGAAAAGGCGGTCTGGGTGGCCTGATGAAGCAGGCTCAGCAGATGCAGGAAAAAATGCAGAAGATGCAGGAAGAGATCGCTCAGCTGGAAGTCACGGGTGAATCGGGTGCCGGTCTGGTCAAGGTGACCATCAACGGTGCGCACAACTGCCGTCGCGTTGAAATCGACCCGAGCCTGCTCGAAGACGACAAAGAGATGCTGGAAGATCTGGTTGCAGCCGCGTTTAACGATGCCGCTCGCCGTATCGACGAAACCCAGAAAGAGAAAATGGCCTCTGTTTCCAGCGGTATGCAACTGCCGCCGGGCTTTAAGATGCCATTCTGATGCAAACCAGTCCGCTGCTCACGCAGTTAATGGAAGCACTGCGCTGCCTGCCGGGCGTTGGCCCGAAGTCGGCGCAGCGTATGGCGTTTACGCTATTGCAGCGCGACCGCAGCGGCGGGATGCGCCTGGCGCAGGCTCTGACCCGCGCCATGTCAGAAATTGGTCACTGTGCGGATTGCCGGACCTTTACCGAGCAGGACGTCTGTAACATCTGCACGAACCCGCGTCGTCAGGAAAACGGTCAGATTTGCGTGGTGGAGAGTCCGGCGGACATCTACGCCATCGAACAAACCGGGCAGTTTTCCGGCCGCTATTTCGTGTTGATGGGGCATCTCTCCCCGCTGGACGGCATCGGCCCGGATGATATCGGTCTCGATCGTCTTGAACAGCGTCTTGAGTCCGAGACGATCAAAGAGGTGATCCTCGCCACCAACCCGACGGTGGAAGGGGAGGCAACCGCCAACTACATCGCCGAGCTGTGCGCGCAGTACGGCGTTGACGCCAGCCGCATCGCCCACGGCGTGCCGGTCGGCGGTGAGCTGGAGATGGTCGACGGCACCACGCTGTCGCACTCGCTGGCCGGACGACACAAGATTATTTTCTGACCAAACGGAGGCTGCGTGCGCGGCCTCCGCTTGAAAATTCCCCCCCTTATCCCCATCTCTCACTCAACGTTTTACAACCCCATTAAATGGCATTGTTGAGGTCGACTTAGATGAAAGGACAAGAAACCCGTGGTTTCCAGTCAGAAGTAAAACAGCTTCTGCACCTGATGATCCATTCCCTGTATTCCAACAAAGAAATCTTCCTGCGTGAGCTGATTTCCAACGCCTCCGATGCGGCGGACAAGTTGCGCTTCCGCGCGCTGTCCAACCCGGATCTGTACGAAGGCGATGGCGAACTGCGCGTGCGCGTCTCTTTTAATAAAGAGAACCGCACCCTGACGATTGCCGATAATGGCATCGGGATGAACCGCGACGAGGTGATCGACCATCTCGGCACCATCGCTAAATCCGGCACCAAAGCGTTCCTCGAGTCCATGGGCTCTGATCAGGCGAAAGACAGCCAGCTGATCGGTCAGTTCGGCGTAGGCTTCTACTCGGCATTCATCGTGGCGGATAAAGTCACCGTGCGCACCCGCGCCGCGGGCGACAGCGCCGAAAACGGCGTGCTGTGGGAATCCAAAGGGGAAGGCGAATACACCGTTGATGATATCACCAAAGCGGATCGCGGCACCGAAATCACTCTGCACCTGCGCGAAGGCGAAGACGATTTCCTGAACGACTGGCGCGTACGCTCCATCATCAGCAAATATTCTGACCACATCGCGCTGCCGGTTGAGATTGAAAAACAGGAAGAGAAAGACGGCGAAACCGTGGTTTCCTGGGAGAAAATCAACAAGGCGCAGGCGCTGTGGACGCGCAACAAAGCTGAAATTAAAGACGACGAGTACAACGAGTTTTACAAGCACATCGCCCACGACTTTACCGACCCGCTGACCTGGAGCCACAACCGTGTGGAAGGGAAGCAGGAGTACACCAGCCTGCTGTACATTCCGGCGCAGGCGCCGTGGGACATGTGGAACCGCGATCACAAGCACGGCCTGAAGCTGTACGTGCAGCGCGTCTTCATCATGGACGACGCCGAGCAGTTCATGCCGAACTACCTGCGCTTTGTGCGTGGCCTGATAGATTCCAACGATCTGCCGCTGAACGTCTCCCGTGAAATTCTCCAGGACAGCACCGTCACCCGTAACCTGCGTAACGCCCTGACCAAGCGAGCGTTGCAGATGCTGGAAAAACTGGCGAAAGACGATGCGGAAAAATACCAGACCTTCTGGAAACAGTTCGGCCTGGTGCTGAAAGAAGGCCCGGCGGAAGACACCGCGAACGTGGAAGCTATCGCTAAACTGCTGCGCTTCGCCTCTACGCACAACGACTCCTCCGCCCAGACCGTATCGCTGGAAGAGTACGTCTCCCGCATGAAAGAAGGGCAGGAGAAGATCTACTACATCACCGCCGACAGCTATGCGGCAGCGAAGAGCAGCCCGCATCTGGAGCTGCTGCGTAAGAAAGGCATCGAAGTGCTGCTGCTGTCTGACCGCATCGACGAGTGGATGATGAACTACCTGACCGAGTTCGACGGTAAATCCTTCCAGTCCGTTGCTAAAGCCGACGAGTCTATCGATAAGCTGGCGGATGAAGTGGACGACAGCGCGAAGGAAGCCGAGAAGGCGCTGGAGCCGTTCGTTGAGCGCGTGAAAACCCTGCTGGGCGATCGCGTGAAAGAGGTGCGCTTCACGCACCGTCTGACCGATACGCCAGCCATTGTCACCACCGATGCGGACGAAATGAGCACCCAGATGGCGAAACTGTTCGCTGCGGCGGGCCAGGCCGTGCCGGAAGTGAAATATATCTTTGAGCTTAATCCGGATCATCCGCTGGTGAAACGCGCGGCGGATACCCAGGACGACGCCCGCTTTGCGGAGTGGGTTGAACTGCTGCTGGATCAGTCCCTGCTGGCCGAGCGCGGCACCCTGGAAGATCCTAACCTGTTCATTAAACGTGTGAATGCGCTGCTGCTGGCGTAATACAAAACCTACCCCTCACCCTGGCCCTCTCCCCAAAGGGGAGAGGGTATAATCGTCCCCTCTCCCCTTTGGGGAGAGGGTTAGGGTGAGGGGACATTCTCGCATTCACCCAAATAATCTCCCCCCGTTAACCGTTTCAGCCTCCCCGCCTTCCTTGAGCGATACCCGTTCTGGTGGTATTGTTTAGCGCTTTTGAAAAATTGAATCGACATTTGAGGGGATTTTCGCAATGCGTATTATTCTGCTTGGCGCTCCGGGCGCGGGTAAGGGAACTCAGGCTCAGTTCATCATGGAGAAATACGGTATTCCGCAAATCTCTACTGGTGACATGCTGCGTGCCGCTGTTAAATCTGGCTCCGAGCTGGGCAAACAAGCTAAAGACATCATGGACGCAGGCAAGCTGGTGACCGACGAACTGGTTATCGCGCTGGTAAAAGAGCGCATTGCTCAGGAAGACTGCCGCAATGGTTTCCTGCTGGACGGCTTCCCGCGCACCATTCCTCAGGCTGACGCCATGAAAGAAGCGGGCATCAACGTGGATTACGTGCTGGAGTTCGATGTACCGGACGAACTGATCGTTGACCGTATCGTTGGCCGTCGCGTGCACGCTGCCTCTGGCCGCGTTTACCACATCAAATTCAACCCACCTAAGGTTGAAGGCAAAGACGACGTGACCGGCGAAGAGCTGACCACCCGTAAAGACGACCAGGAAGAAACCGTGCGTAAACGCCTGGTGGAATACCATCAGATGACCGCACCGCTGATCGGCTACTACTCCAAAGAGGCGCAGGCGGGTAACACCAAATACGCGAAAGTTGACGGCACCAAAGCCGTGGCTGACGTACGTGCAGAGCTGGAAAAAATCCTCGGCTAAGCGCACCTCTCTCACCCGGAGCCCCGGGTGAGAAAAATTCTCATCTTACCTATTACAGCAATGGGTTTCGTTTAAACGCATTTCCGCTACAATTGACAGCCTATCAAATGGTTAAGAGGCGTGAATGAGTCAGGCGAAAACCGGCATCCTGCTTGCCAATCTGGGCACCCCAGAAGCACCTACTCCAGCGGCGGTAAAACGCTACCTGCGACAATTTTTAAGCGACACGCGCGTCGTGGATACCCCAAGACTGCTGTGGTGGCCACTGCTGCGTGGTGTCATTCTGCCGATTCGTTCTCCGCGTGTAGCAAAGCTCTATCAGTCCGTGTGGATGGAAGAAGGCTCGCCGCTGATGGTCTACAGCCGTCGTCAGGAGAAGGCGCTGGCCGCCCGTCTGCCGGACATGCCCGTTGCGCTCGGTATGAGCTACGGTAAGCCATCCCTGGAAAGCGCCGTCGACTCTCTGCTGGCGCAGGGCGTTGAACACATTGTGGTGCTGGCCCTTTATCCGCAGTATTCGTGCTCCACGGTGGCTGCCGTCTGGGACGAACTGGCACGCATTCTGGCGACCCGCCGCCGTATACCGGGCATCACCTTTATCCGCGACTACGCCGATAACGAGCTGTACATTCAGGCGCTTGCCAGCAGCGCGCGCGCGTCGTTTGAAAAACACGGCGAGCCGGATCTGCTGCTGCTCTCCTATCACGGTATTCCGCAGCGTTTCGCGAACGAAGGGGACGATTACCCCCAGCGTTGCCGCGATACCACCCGCGAGCTGGTCTCCGCCCTCGGCCTGCCGCCTGAGAAGGTGATGATGACCTTCCAGTCGCGCTTCGGTCGTGAACCGTGGTTGACCCCGTATACTGATGAAACGCTAAAAATGCTGGGCGAGAAGGGCGTGAAGCACATTCAGGTTATGTCGCCGGGCTTCTCGGCGGATTGTCTGGAAACGCTGGAAGAGATTGCCGTCCAGAACAAAGAGTTCTTCATGGAGGCCGGCGGAACGAAATACGAATACATTCCTGCGCTTAACGACTCCCCTGAACACATCGATATGATGGTGTCACTGGTCACCACCCGCCGCTGATCGCGTTACGGGCCGGGTTTGTGCTACCATTCCCGGCCCGTATTCTTTGCACAGTTCAGACCATGAAATTTCCCGGTAAACGTAAGTCCAAACACTATTTCCCCGTCGATGCCCGCGATCCGCTGTTACAGCAAATTCAGCAGGAAAGCGAAACCAGCGCTGCCTGGGTGGTCGGTATCGATCAGACGCTGGTGGACATTGAAGCCAAAGTGGATGATGCGTTTGTCGCACGTTACGGTCTGAGCGCCGGGCACTCGCTGGTGATTGAGGATGACGTTGCCGAAGCGCTGTATCAGGACCTGATGCGCGAAAATCTTATCACCCACCAGTTTGCTGGCGGCACCATCGGTAACACCATGCACAACTACTCCGTTCTGGCAGACGACCGCTCGGTGCTGCTTGGCGTGATGTGCTGCAATATCGAAATCGGTGGCTACGCCTACCGCTACCTGTGCAATACCTCCAGCCGCACCGATCTGAACTATTTGCAGGGCGTTGACGGGCCGATTGGTCGTTGCTTTACGCTGATAAGCGATTCCGGCGAGCGTACCTTTGCCATCAGCCCCGGCCATATGAACAAGCTGCGCGCTGAAAGTATCCCGGAAGAGGTGATCGCGGGCGCGTCTGCGCTGGTGTTGACGTCTTATCTGGTGCGCTGCAAGCCGGGCGAACCAATGCCGGACGCAACCATGAAGGCAATTGAGTATGCGAAGAAATACAACGTGCCTGTGGTTCTGACGCTGGGCACCAAATTCGTGATTGCCGACAACCCGGAGTGGTGGCAGGCCTTCCTGAAAGAACACGTCTCGATTCTGGCGATGAATGAAGAAGAAGCCGAAGCGCTGACCGGCGAAAGCGATCCGCTGCTGGCGTCTGATAAGGCGCTGGACTGGGTGGATCTGGTGCTCTGCACCGCCGGGCCGGTCGGGCTGTACATGGCGGGCTTCACGGAAGAAGAGAGCAAGCGGAAAACCCAGCACCCGCTGCTGCCGGGCGCAATCGCCGAATTTAACCAGTACGAGTTCAGCCGCGCCATGCGTCATAAAGACTGCATCAACCCGCTGCGTATTTTCTCCCACATTGCACCGTATATGGGTGGCCCCGAGAAGATCATGAACACCAACGGCGCGGGCGACGGTGCGCTGGCCGCGCTGCTGCACGACATCACCGCTAACGCCTACCACAAAACCAATGTGCCGAATTCCAGCAAACACACCTTCAACTGGCTGACCTATTCCTCGCTGGCGCAGGTGTGCAAGTACGCGAACCGCGTGAGTTATCAGGTGCTGAACCAGCATTCACCGCGCTTAACGCGTGGGCTGCCGGAACGGGAAGACAGCCTCGAAGAGGCGTATTGGGACAGGTAAAAGAAGACCCCTCACCCTGGCCCTCTCCCCAAAGGGGAGAGGGAACTTGAACACCCTCTCCCCTTTGGGGAGAGGGCTGGGGTGAGGGGACCAGGCCGCACAAAATTTACCCCGTCACCGCCTCTTCAACCGGCGGCTTCGTCAGCATTGTCAGCATCGTATTCGCAATCTCACGCTCACCCATCACCACCTGATTCGCGCCGCGCTCGGTAATGTACTCCACTTCGTCATCATAATGGGCGCGGGCTATGATTTCGATATGCGGGCATTTTTCACGGGCTGTGGCGACAATCTCGCCAGCCTCGTAACCGTTCGGGATAGTGAGCAGCAGCCAGCGAGCGCAGTCCAGATGCGCCAGATTCATAATCTCTTCGTTAGCCGCGTTGCCCAGCACCGCGCGGATGCCGCGCTCGCGAAGCTCGTCGACGCGAGTGCGTGACGTTTCAATCACTACAAGTGGAATGCCCTGAGCCATCAGTTTTTCACCCAGCAGGCTGCCGACGCGGCCAAAACCGACCAGCAGCGCGTGGTTGCAGATATCCACCGGGATCTGTTTCTCTTCTTCTGTCGCCTCTTCCAGCGTCAGCTCTTCGAGGGTTTCGGTCTTCTCGAGATATTTCTCCAGCAGGGCAAACAATACCGGGTTCAACATGATGGAGAGGATCGCCCCCGCCAGCACCAGATTTTGCCCAGCCTGTGGCAGCAGATTCAGGGCCATTCCCAGACCAGCCAGAATAAAGGCGAACTCGCCAATCTGCGCCAGGCTGGCGGCGATGGTCAGCGCCGTGCGCGGCGAGTGACCGAACATCCGCACCAGGAAGAAGGCGGCAACGGACTTACCAAAGATGATGATTGCCAGCGTACCCAGCACGGCCAGCGGCTGCTGGATGAGGATCATCGGGTCGAACAGCATCCCGACGGAGACAAAGAACAGCACCGCGAACGCATCACGTAGTGGCAGAGTATCGTGCGCGGCACGGTGGCTCAGCTCGGACTCGTTCAGCACCATCCCGGCGAAGAACGCGCCCAGCGCAAAGGAGACGTCAAACAGCTCGACAGCGCCAAAGGCAATGCCCAGCGCCAGCGCAAGGACCGAAAGCGTGAACAGTTCACGCGAGCCGGTGGCGGCGCTGCGGGACATGATCCACGGCACCAGACGGCGGCCCACCAGCATCATGATGGCAATAAACGCCACAACCTTACCGATGGTAATGCTCATATCCAGCGCCAGCGAAGCGAAGCCGATATTCTCTTTTTCCATCATCCCGGCGACGGCGGGCAGCAGTACCAGCGTCAACACCATCACCAGATCTTCAACTATCAGCCAGCCAATCGCGATTTGCCCGCGCTGGCTGTCTATCAGCTGCCTCTCTTCAAGCGCGCGCAGCAGCACCACGGTACTGGCGGTTGAAAGACACAGCCCAAATACGATACCGGTCATGATTGACCAGCCCAGCACCGCCGAAAGCGCCATGCCCAGCAGCGTCGCCACCCCTATCTGGGCGATCGCTCCCGGTATGGCGATCGACTTTACCGCCATCAGATCCTTCAGGGAAAAATGCAGTCCGACGCCAAACATCAGCAGGATAACGCCCAGTTCCGCCAGCTCCGGTGCAAGTTTGGTATCTGCGACAAAACCCGGCGTAAAGGGCCCTGCCAGCACGCCCGCTAACAAATAGCCTACCAGGGGCGAAATACGCAGTTTGTTGGCAATCATGCCGAGGATAAAAGCGAGCACAAGTCCACCAACAATGGTGGTGATAAGCGGTGTGGCGTGGTGCATTCCGTCTCCTTTCGCGATGGGTGATCCATTTTTGGTGCAAATACCAAAAAGCCGATTAATAGTTTATGACAATTTTTACGCTTATGTTTATGAATAATTGTTGAAATCACAATAAAAAGGCAATAAGCACGAAAAAAGGCAGATTTTGATAAATTTGCTGAGGGGAGGGAGAGGAAAGCCTTATGGCATCAGGTTATCCGACTGCCAAAGTTTAACTTTGGCAGCCATGAAGTTACGCTTTATGACGGTTGTCAGGCAGGAATATGGTCAACATCCCCAGAAGTGGCAGGAAAGCGCAGATTTTATAGACCAGGAAGATGCTGGTGTGGTCTGCAACCATCCCTAACACGGCGGCGCCAAGGCCGCCCATGCCAAAGGCAAAACCGAAAAAGAGACCGGAAACCATACCGATACGTCCCGGCAGCAGCTCCTGCGCATAGACCAGAATGGCTGAAAACGCCGACGCGAGAATAAAACCTATAATCACTGTCAATATTCCGGTCCATTCCAGCGTTGCGTACGGTAAAACAAGCGTAAACGGCGTAACGCCGAGGATAGAGCCCCAAATCACATATTTACGTCCGATTTTATCTCCCACAGGGCCGCCAATCACCGTGCCTGCCGCCACCGCAAACAGGAAGGCAAAGAGATGGAACTGGGCATTTTGTACCGATAATCCGAATTTTTGCATCAGATAGAAGGTGTAATAGCTGCTGATGCTCGCCATATAGAAATATTTCGAGAAAATCAGCACCAGCAGCACGCTGACGGCAAGAATCACCTTATTACGCGGAAGGGGATTGGTTATCTTTGCGACAGGTTTTCCCTTATTTACGCGATGCTGCGCGGCATACCAGCGGCTGATTTGCGCCAGGACGACAATCGCCAGCAGCGCGGCCAGCACAAACCACGCCACGTTGCCTTTGCCGTAAGGTGCGATAATTACCGCCGCCAGCAGAGGACCGAGGGAGCTACCAAAGTTCCCCCCCACCTGGAACAGAGACTGCGCCAGCCCGTGGCGTCCGCCGGAGGCCATACGCGCCACGCGGGACGATTCCGGATGGAACACCGATGAACCGGTTCCTACCAGCGCCGCGGCAACCAGTACCGCCTCAAAGCTGCCCGCCATGGCCAGCAGCACCAGCCCGCTCAGGGTGAAGCACATCCCAATGGGCAGCGACCATGGCATCGGGTATTTGTCCGTCCAGTAGCCCACCACCGGCTGTAGCAGCGAAGAGGCCAGCTGGAAAGTCAGGGTGATCATCCCGATCTGCACGAAGGTTAATGAGAACTCAGACTGCAACAGCGGGTAGATCGCCAGAATCAGCGACTGGATCATGTCGTTGAGCAGATGAGAGAGACTGATTGCGCCTAATACTTTGAAGGAAGTGCGCGATTTCGGCGGCGACGCCGGAACGCCCTGAACAGGCTGGGTTGATTCACTGATTGCCATAAATACCACGTCAATTTGTAATTAGAGATGCAGGGAGTAATTATTATCCGACTAACATACCCGTCCGTGACATTTGAAGAAAGTCGCAATTCTGAAAACTTATTTGTCTATTCTTGTGAGTCACTGTAATTTTTGCGTTTGTCTATGGGTCAGGGAGAGAGAAGATGAAGTTAATAAAGCGTGGCGTCGCGCTGGCGCTCATCGCCGCATGGGGGCTGACAAACCTGCCCGCGCAGGCGTATGAAAAAGATAAAACTTATAAAATTACCATTCTGCATACTAACGATCATCACGGCCATTTCTGGCGTAGCGAATACGGTGAATATGGCCTGGCGGCGCAAAAAACGCTGGTGGACGGCATTCGTAAAGAGGTCTCGGCTCAGGGCGGCAGCGTGCTGTTGCTGTCGGGCGGGGATATTAATACCGGCGTACCGGAATCTGATTTGCAGGATGCCGAGCCTGATTTCCGCGGCATGAATTTAATTGGTTACGACGCGATGGCGGTCGGAAACCACGAGTTTGATAACCCGCTGAGCGTATTGCGCCAGCAGGAAAAGTGGTCCAAATTTCCGTTCCTTTCCGCCAATATTTATCAGAAAAGCACCGGCGAGCGCCTGTTTAAACCGTGGGCGCTGTTTAAGCGTCAGGATCTGAAGATCGCGGTCATCGGCTTAACCACCGACGATACGGCCAAAATTGGCAACCCTGAATTTTTCACCGACATCGAATTCCGTAAACCGGCGGACGAAGCGAAGCTGGTGATCCAGGAGTTGCAGCAGAATGAAAAACCGGATGTGATTATCGCTACCACCCACATGGGGCATTACGACAACGGTCAGCACGGCTCTAACGCGCCGGGCGACGTGGAGATGGCGCGCAGCCTTCCTGCGGGCTCGCTGGCGATGATTGTGGGCGGTCATTCGCAGGATCCGGTCTGCATGGCTTCTGAGAATAAAAAGCAGGTAGATTATGTGCCCGGCACGCCGTGCGCGCCGGATCGTCAGAACGGGATCTGGATTGTACAGGCCCACGAGTGGGGTAAATACGTAGGCCGTGCGGATTTCGAATTCCGTAACGGCGAGATGAAGCTGGTGCACTATCAGCTCATCCCGGTCAACCTGAAGAAGAAAGTAACCTACCCGGACGGCAAAAGCGAGCGGGTACTCTACACGCCAGAGATCGCTGAAAACCAGCAGATGCTCTCCCTGCTGACGCCGTTCCAGAGCAAAGGGAAAGCGCAGCTGGACGTGAAGATTGGCACGCTTAACGGACGACTGGAAGGGGACCGCAGCAAAGTCCGCTTCGTACAAACCAACATGGGGCGTCTGGTGCTGGCCGCGCAGATGGCGCGCACGAATGCGGATTTCGGCGTGATGAGCGGCGGCGGTATTCGTGATTCCATTGAAGGCGGAAACATCACCTATAAAGACGTGCTCAAAGTGCAGCCGTTTGGCAACGTGGTGGTGTATGCGGACATGAGCGGGAAAGAGGTAATTGACTACCTGACCGCCGTGGCGCAGATGAAGCCGGACTCCGGAGCGTATCCGCAGTTTGCTAACGTCAGCTTCGTCGCGAAGGACGGTAAGCTCAACGATCTCAAAATCAAAGGCGAACCTGTTGATCCGGCGAAAACCTACCGCCTGGCAACGTTAAGCTTTAACGCCACCGGCGGCGACGGCTATCCGCATATCGATAACAAACCGGGCTATGTAAATACCGGGTTTATTGATGCGGAAGTGTTAAAGCAGTTTATCCAGCAAAATTCACCGATTGACGTGAACGCGTATGAGCCGAAGGGCGAGGTGAGCTGGCAGTAGTGTTGTGCGGCCTGATGCCCTCACCCCAACCCTCTCCCACCGGGAGAGGGCGCGAACACAAAAAAACGGTAACGCCTGTTACCGTTTTGCTTTTACCTCGCAGCGCCACCGGGCAATTTTCTCAATCCCTGCGCGCAATATCCGCAAATTTCGCGTCCAGCATTTTCGCCAGATCGCCTGCGGCCAGTTCGATATCCAGCCCGCGTTTGCCGCCAGAAATATAGATCGTCTCAAATTCCTGCGAAGGCGCATCGATCAGGGTCGGCAGACGCTTTTTCTGGCCGAGCGGGCTGATCCCGCCGACCAGATAACCCGTAGTGCGTTGCGCAACCATCGGGTCTGCCATATCGACCTTTTTCGCTCCCAGCGCTTTGGCCACTTTCTTCAGATCAAGCTGTCCGGCGACGGGCGTCACAGCCACGGCGAGGTGCTTCATATCGCCATTCACCGCGACCAGCAGCGTTTTGTAAACCTGGTCCGCGTTCAGCCCCAGCTTGCGCACCACTTCATCACCAAAGTTGGTTTCGTTCGGATCGTGATCGTAGGTGTGGATCCGGAAAGAAATTTTGTTTTTTTCGAGTAATTTAACGGCGGGAGTCATGGCTATCCTTCTTACGACAGACGGTTCATGCCAGCAGCATACGCCTGACGTTTGTCTAAAAAATAGCACCATCTTGCGCAATAGTATTGGCAGTGATGGTTACTTTGAGCGACAATCGGCGTAGCCGAAGGTCACTTCGGTATAATAAAAACGATGAAATTCCTCTTTGACGGGCCAATAGAAATATTGGCCATTTTTTTATTTCAGCAGCGACGGCAAATTCCCTTCTCCGTACAAATGCAACGCGCCAACCGCGACAACATAACGACCGGCAGGCAGGGCATACAGCGTCTCACGCCACGCCTGGTTGCGCGCGTTCATCAGCACATCATACAACGATTCACTGAACGTCGACGGTAACGCCAGCTTACCGTCTGCGGGCGGCGCATCCAGCCACCAGCCAATCATCGTTTGCAGCAGACGCGCGTTGGTGTGCCAGTGGGTCAGGGTATCATCCAGTAGCATCTTACCGTCATCAGGAAGCTGGCGAAGAAGCGCAATCTGGCTGTCCGTGCCTTCCAGTTCAATGACGGACAGGTTGCACGCCCGTGCCGCATTCAGCAGTTGATAATCGATACCGTAATCGCCGCGCAGCCCCAGGCGCTGCGCCTGGGTTGCCTGTAGCACCATGGCAATTTGCCACAGGGGCAGGGTGTCGAGCATTGAGAGCGAGACGCCGGACTCATCCGCAAGACGGGTAAGCTCAGCCAGCTGCGTCTCGTTAAGACGTTCAGCCAGGGGGCGGTCGCTTTCCAGCCCGGCAAACGGCGATTCATGGCCGGATATGTCGGCTTCGACGATCAGCGCGTCGGCGCGCTTCAGTAGTTTAATCAGGCCGGAGGGCAGGGGGGACATATCCTGCGTGCCCATATGAATGCTTCCCACCAGGTGCAGTTGCTGCCCACCCGGAAGCGAAATATCCATACCGGGCCAGGCATAACGGCGGGGAAAAAGGGCGCGAAACGATGTTTTTATACGATTAAACAGACCCATACGCGCTCCATAAACGGAAAGGTTCATGCTAGCGCGTGGGGAAGGGGGGCGCAATAGGCGAAAGCCGGGCGGCGCTGCGCTTACCCGGCCTGCTTCCGGGATTCTACGCTTTCGGTTTAAACCGCAGCAGACGGTTAGCGTTGCTCACCACGGTAATTGACGAGAGCGCCATCGCCGCACCCGCAACAACCGGGTTCAGCAGGGTGCCGGTCAGCGGCCACAAAATCCCGGCGGCAATCGGAATGCCGAGCGAGTTATAGACGAAGGCCCCCAGCAGGTTCTGCTTCATGTTGCGCAACGTGGCTTTCGAAATCGCCAGCGCATCCGCCACGCCCATCAGGCTGTGGCGCATCAGGGTGATCGCCGCGGTTTCAATGGCGACATCGCTCCCGCCGCCCATCGCAATACCTACGTCAGCCTGCGCCAGCGCCGGGGCGTCGTTGATGCCGTCGCCGACCATCGCCACCTGACGACCATCACGTTGCAATTTCCTGATGGCGTCCGCTTTGCCATCTGGCAGTACGCCGGCTATCACCTCATCAATCCCGGCTTCTCTGGCGATGGCGTTAGCGGTAGTCGGGTTATCACCGGTTAACATCACCAGGCGATATCCCGCATGGTGCAGGCGTTGCAAGGCATCCACGCTGTCCTGGCGTAACGGATCGCGTACGGCCAGCAGCGCCGCCACCTGACCATCTTTCGCCAGCAGAACCGGCGTCGCGCCTTGAGAGGCCTGCGCGTTCAGCTCAGCGTCCAGCGCGGACGTATCAACACCGTGTTCAGTTAGCAGTGCCTGGTTACCCAGCAGCAGCGTATGGCCTTCTGCTTCACCGCTGACCCCTAAACCGCGCAGGGTGCGGAAGTTGCTTACCTGCGGCAGACGGGCATCACCGGCTTTCTCAAGGATGGCGCGCGCCAGCGGGTGACTGGAGCCTTGTTCCAGCGCGGCGGCCAGGCGCAGGGCATCCGTCTCCGTACAGCCAATGGTATTAACGGCCACTACCTGCGGTTTGCCCTCGGTGAGCGTGCCGGTTTTGTCAAAGACGAGGGTGTCCAGCGTGCTTGCCCGTTGCAGGGCGTCAGCATCACGGACCAGTACGCCAAATTCGGCGGCGCGTCCGACGCCAGAGATAATCGACATCGGCGTGGCCAGACCAAGGGCACAAGGGCAGGCGATGATCAGTACCGTGGTGGCGATCACCAGGGTGTAGACAATCTGCGGCGCCGGGCCGAAGAAATACCAGATTGCCGCGCTCAGCAGGGCAATACCGACCACCACTGGCACAAAAATGGCGGAGATTTTATCGGCAAGCTGACCAATTTCCGGCTTACTGCTCTGCGCCTGGCGGACCATCCGAATGATGCGTGACAGTGTGGTATGACTGCCAACGGCGCTGGCGCGGAACAGCACGCTGCCGTCCTGTACCACCGTACCCGCATGCACCGCATCGCCCTGAGATTTCTGCTGGGGGATCGGCTCACCGGTCAGCATGGCTTCATCAAGCCAGGCATCGCCCTGGGTGATTTCACCGTCGACGGGCACGCGGTCACCGGTGGTGAGACGCAGCGTCATACCGGGTTGCACCTCTGAGAGAGGAACGCTTTTTTCCCCATCGTCGGTGACCACGCGGGCCGTCGGCGGGGTTAAATCGAGTAATCTTTCCAGCGCTTTCGACGAGCGCTGACGCGCGCGGGCTTCAAGCATATGGCCTAAGTTAATCAGACCTATAATCATCGCGCTCGCTTCATAATAGAGATGGCGCGCCTCCATCGGGAACCACTGCGGCCAGACGTTAACGCTCATTGAATACAGCCACGCCGCACCCGTCCCGAGCGCGACCAGCGTGTCCATCGTCGCGGTGCGGTTTTTCAGGCTCTTCCAGGCGCTGGTATAGAAATGTCCGCCTGCAAACACCATCACCGCTAGGGTAATCAGACCAATCACCAGCCACAGGGTGCGGTTGTCTGCGGTGACCATCATGTTGTCACCCATCATGCCCCACACCATCACCGGAATACCGACCAGCAGGGCGACGATCGCCTGCCAGCGGAAGCGCTTCATGGTGGCGGCAGCCGTTTCCTGCTGGCGCTCGCGGCGCTCGGCATCATCTTCGATGGCCTCCGCCCCGTAGCCCGCTTTCTCCACGGCCTGCACTAAATCTGCGGCGGAGGCACTGCCCATCACCAGCGCAGTACGCTCCGCCAGGTTTACCCGTGCCTGTGCGACGCCCGGTACCGCCTGTAAGGCGTTTTGTACCCGGGAGACACAGCTGGCGCAGCTCATGCCGTTGATCAGCAGCTGTTGGCTGTCATCAATATCATCAGCTACCGGAAGCTCAGGAGTGGCCGCTGTCAGTGCTTCCGACGGGGATGATGACTCTGCCAGCGGTTTAGCCTTTGGGTGGCTTAACTCCGCCCCGTAACCGGCCTGTTTAATGGTATCAATCAGCGCGTCGGCGCTGGCGCTGCCGGTCACGGCGGCATGATCGATAGTCACCTCAGCGCTTTCCACGTCAGGACGCTGCTCCAGGCTTTCTTTAACACGTTTGACACAGTGGCCGCAGGAGAGGCCGTCCAGTGTCAGGTCAATAGTGTGAGACATAACAAAACTCCCGTATAATGTTCTGGTCAATTGTTGACCTTCACTCTGCTTTTCGCTAACTGTTATGAAGGTTAAACCTTCCATCAAGGGGAAGGTCAAGGGGGAAATGTGAATATCAGCGATGTTGCGAAAAAAACCGGCTTAACCAGCAAAGCGATTCGCTTTTATGAGGAAAAAGGGCTGGTGACGCCACCGTTGCGCAGTGAGAACGGCTACCGCAGCTATACGCAACTGCATCTTGATGAACTGACGTTACTGCGCCAGGCAAGACAGGTAGGATTTAACCTTGAAGAGTGCGGCGAGCTGGTTAACCTGTTTAACGATCCGAAACGCCACAGTGCCGACGTGAAAAAACGTACGCTGGAAAAAGTGGCGGAGATCGAACGCCATATCATCGAATTACAGGCGATGCGTGAGCAACTGTTACAGCTGGCAGAATCCTGCCCGGGAGATGACAGCGCCGAGTGCCCGATTATCGACAATCTTTCCGGCTGCTGCCACCGTAAAACCCACGCCTAACAGGCTTTAACCCGCAGGGTAATGCCTTCTACCGCAATGACCTCAACCCGCGTGCCGGCGCTGAGGTCATCATTGGCCACCACCGGCCATGAACTGTCCCCCACGCGCATATGACCGCGTCCGTTGATCAGCGCGTTATCAAGCGTAAAACGTTTACCCACGATCTGCTGCCCACGCTGATTGAGATGCGCGTCGACCGGCTTCTGCGCCTTCACCCGTTTGTTCAGCCAGCGCCACCACAGCCAGGCGGCCAGCAGCGTCAGCACGGCAAACAGCGCGCCCTGCCACTCCCAGCCGACAGGCAGCAGCCAGACGACCAGCCCGGTAATCACAGCGGCAACACCGCTCCACAGCAGATAACCGTTGCCGCCAAGCATCTCGGCGGCCAGCAGCAAGCCGCCAAGGCTTAGCCAGAACGCATGAGGATGTGCAACGATGAGCTCAATCATTTTTTACGCTCGTTTCCGCCGTCTTTGATCAACTCGGCAATTCCGGCGATAGATCCCATCAGACTGCTGGCATCCAGCGGCATCATCACCACTTTGCTGTTGTTCGCAGAGCCGATCTCCTTCAGCGCATCGGTATATTTTTGCGCGACGAAGTAGTTCACAGCCTGGATATCCCCGGCGGCAATCGCCTCGGAAACCATTTGCGTCGCGCGGGCTTCCGCTTCTGCCGAACGTTCACGCGCTTCTGCCTGGAGGAAGGCAGACTGACGGTCGCCCTCGGCTTTCAGGATCTGCGACTGTTTTTCCCCTTCCGCTTTCAGGATCTCGGCCTGACGCACCCCTTCGGCTTCAAGAATATAGGCGCGTTTGGTACGCTCGGCCTTCATCTGCGCATTCATGGAAGCAATCAGCTCTGCCGGTGGGCGCACGTCGCGGATCTCAATGCGGGTCACTTTGATCCCCCACGGATTGGTGGCTTCATCAACAATGTGCAGCAGGCGGGTATTAATGCTGTCGCGCTGGGAGAGCATTTCGTCCAGCTCCATCGAGCCAAGCACGGTACGGATGTTGGTCATCGTCAGGTTGACGATCGCCAGCTCCAGGTTGCTCACCTCATAGGCCGCTTTCGGCGCATCAATCACCTGAATAAAGCACACCGCATCGATGGTGACGTTGGCGTTATCCTTAGAGATGACTTCCTGGGAAGGAATATCCAGCACCTGCTCCATCATGTTGATTTTACGCCCAATTCTGTCCATGAAGGGGACGATCAGGCTTAAACCCGGCTGAAGGGTATTGGTGTAGCGACCGAAACGTTCGACGGTCCACTGGTAACCCTGCGGGACAATTTTGACGCCTGCGCCCACGATAACCAGCGCAACGAAAATAAGGACAGGAACAACGATGAGCATAAAAACCTCCTGTTTTGCATGCCGTAACGAGAAAAATTGCGTATTTGTTGAACGTAAGTATATCGGTTAACGGGCGGGATTTCGCCCCTGTAAAGAGGTGGGAACCGGACTGGTAAAATTAAAACGCCCCGCCAGGAGAGCGGGGCGCATAGCGTTACTCTTCAGACCAGGTATAGCTGAAGTCGGTGATAAACCCATCCCCGGCGTCAGCGATGGCTTTCGATAAGCCCTGATAGTATTTTTCCAGGCCGATGGCCTCTATCTGCTGGATCTGCTCGCGAACGGGAGCGCAGAACAGTACTGCATTGCCCGCTCCGACACGTTTGTTGTTCGGCGGCAGATCGCCGGTAATCCCCTTAAACCAGGTTCTGATCCCTTGCTTTAAGCTGTGCGGCGCTTTTGCAAGATCCTTCTGGCCTGTCAGCACCTGTAAGGTGGGGAACTCATTTGCATTGACGGCGGTTTTCATGCGTGCAAAGAACGCGGTAAAAAGCTCAAAAGAGCCGAGATCCGTGACGCGAGGCTTGGTGGTTTTTCCGTTTTTATTGCCCATTTTTCCGGCAGGGGCTGTAGGCGCCGGAACCACATTGACCTTATGCAGATCCAGACCAAACAGCAGATTGCAGTGCGCCCGGCGCTCTTTAAGCGGGTAGGACATTAGCACGTCAATAAACGCTGTCGCCTTCACATCGGCCAGGTCATGGTTAATCAGCCATTGCGAGCGGGCAAATTCCGCGGGGGAAACGAACCAGTCCGGCACCTCAGTAAAGCGTCTGGATTTACCCTTGCCGTCAAACTCGAGAAAGTAAGCCCCATCATCGAAAGCAAAATAGCAGTTTTTAAAGCTTCCGATCGTGGTGTTAACGATGAGCGCCTTCTTAACAAAATCGACCACCTCTGCACCCATGACAAAACGCGTGAGTTCAGAAGAATTGATGACTTCCATTAATGTTTCCACATCTGGAACACCAGGCTTCAGGGAAGAGAACTCATAAAAGATATGTGTCATGTTGCTGACTTCCTGTAGTTATAGAGGTGACAATTACCGAACAAAAAGTTTAACACTTGCGCTAGGTTAAGGCTATTCGCGCAGCGTAGCGGAAAGGATTATGCTAAAGGCTGTTCTAATCACAGCGGTTAACGGAATCGGAATGAATAATAAAAAAAATCTTCTGGATATCAGGGATGTTGGCTTTCGTGTGGGTGATAACACCATCCTTCAGCACGTCGATTTTTGTCTCTCTCCGGGCGAATTTAAACTCATAACCGGCCCCTCCGGCTGCGGCAAAAGCACCCTCCTGAAAATCGTGGCTTCGCTACTGAGTCCAACGGAGGGAACCATCCTGTTTGAAGGGAAAGATATCGCCACGCTTACACCGGAAAGCTATCGCCAGCAGGTGTCATACTGCGTGCAAACGCCGTCCCTGTTTGGCGACACGGTGTACGACAATCTGGTTTTCCCCTGGCACATCCGCAACCAAACGCCCGATCCGAAAAAGTTTGCGGACGATCTGACCCGTTTTGGGCTTCCGCCGGAGACGCTGACCAAATCGACTGCCGAACTGTCAGGCGGGGAAAAGCAGCGCGTCTCGCTGATCCGTAACCTGCAATTCCTGCCGAAGGTGCTTTTGCTGGATGAAATCACCAGCGCGCTGGATGACGCTAACAAGCGCAACGTCAATGAGATTATTCATCGCTACGTCCGTGAACAGGATATTGCCGTGCTGTGGGTGACGCACGATTCAAATGAAATTAGCCATGCGGATGATGTCATCACGCTCAGGCCGCAGGGCGGGAAAATGGAGGAGGCTCACCGTGGGTGAACATAACATAACCAACGAATCGCTGGCGCTGTCGATGGTGCTGGTGCTGGTGGCGATTGTGGTCAGCTACCGGGAGAAGCTGGGGCTGGAAAAAGATATTCTGTGGAGTATCGTTCGCGCGGTCATTCAGCTCATCATCGTCGGCTATGTGCTGAAATACATCTTCAACGTCAATCATGCCGTGCTGACCCTGTTGATGGTGCTGTTTATCTGCTTTAACGCGGCATGGAACGCGCAGAAACGCAGTAAATACATCGATAAAGCGTTCCTCTCGTCGTTTATTGCCATCACCACCGGGACCGCGTTAACGCTGGCGGTACTGGTGCTCTCCGGCTCGATAGAATTTACGCCGATGCAGGTGATCCCCATTTCCGGGATGATTGCGGGCAATGCGATGGTGGCGGTCGGGTTATGCTACAACAATCTGGGGCAACGCTTCAGCAGTGAACAGCAACAGCTTCAGGAGAAGCTAAGCCTGGGCGCGACACCGAAGGTGGCCTCGGCGCGGTTGATCCGCGACAGCATTCGTTCTTCGCTGATCCCAACGGTGGATTCCGCCAAAACCGTGGGTCTGGTGAGCCTGCCGGGCATGATGTCGGGGCTAATTTTTGCCGGTATCGATCCGGTAAAAGCGATTAAATACCAGATTATGGTGACGTTTATGCTGCTCTCTACGGCGAGCCTGTCGACGATTATTGCCTGCTATCTGACCTATCGGAAGTTTTACAACGCGCGCCACCAGCTGGTGGTGACGCAGTTGAAAAAGACGGGGTAATATCGGCTTTTGTAGGCCCGGCAAGCGTTAGCGCCACCGGGCATTTTTGTTAGTAAAGCAATGCGTACAGCTGACGACGATACTTAGACGCCAGCGCGTCACCGGTGCCGAGCGCGGCCAGGATCTCCTGGAACATCTTTCGCGCCTGACCGTCTGCGGCGCCCAGGTCCTTCTGAAGGTGACTAAACAGCAGCTCCAGCGCCTCTTCATTACGCCCCACCTGGTGAAGCTGAAGCGCCAGCTGGCTTGCCAGCGCGGCATCCGCCGGGTTGTCCGCAACCTGCTGCTGAAGTTGCTGAATTTCAGGGGTATCCGCCGCCTGTTTCAGCAGGTCAATCTGCGCCACCAGGCCCTGATAGCGGGTGTCCTGATCCTGCATCGGCACCGTTTTCAGCACGGCTTCCGCGTCTTCGGGGCGGTGCAGCGCAATCTGGGTCTCTGCCAGCAGCAGACCAATCTGGCTGTTCTGGTTCGACAGCTGCCACGCGTCTTTTAACAGCGGCAGCGCCTCGTCGTACTTGCCTTCCTGCATCAGCGCCATGGCTTCCTGCGCTTTCAGCTCTTCTTCGCGCGGCAGGACTTTATCCAGCAGGGCGCGGATCGCCTCTTCCGGCTGCGGCCCCTGGAAGCCATCCACCGGCTGACCGTTCTGGAACAGGTAGACGGTTGGGATCGCACGCAGGCCAAACTGGGAAGCCACCATCGGTTCGGCGTCACAATCCAGCTTCGCCAGAATGAATTGACCGTTGTACTGCGCGGCAAGGCTTTCCAGGACCGGCGTCAGCTGCAGGCAGTGTTGGCTGCGTTCAGACCAGAAGTAGAACAGCACCGGTGTAGTCATTGACTGTTCGAGTGTCTGTTGCAGGTTAGCTTCAGTTATGTTGACGATATTCTGTACGGACATGCGGCATTCTCTTTTATCGGTTTACTCTTTACATGGGGGTAAGCGTCGTCGCTTCAACTCAACCCTGCAAAATTTTGTCCATCATCCGCCCCGGCAGCAGGCGTTTCAACCAGCCGACGGCATGGGTCACCAGCGTCACCGGATAGCGCATTTTAGGGGTATCGCTCTCAAATGCGTGGCGCACTTTGGCAACCACGGCTTCTGGCCCAAGCGTAAAACGCGCCGCGATACCGGGATTTTCGACCGGTTGGTCCGCCTGCGTCTGGTTAACGTTTTCCGTAAAGCGGGTGCGGATGGGGCCCGGTTCAATCAGGCTGACCTTAATGCCGCTGTGGCGCAGCTCCATGCGCAACGCATCGGACCAGGCTTCAAGCGCATATTTACTGGCAGCGTAAGCCCCGCGTCCCGGCGTGGAGATCAGGCCCATCACCGAGGAGGTCATGACAATCCGCCCTTCGCCGTGCGGCAGCATGGCGGGGAGAAGGCGCATGGTGAGCTGATGCGCCCCAAAAAAGTTTGCGGAGAACTGCTGCTCCAGCTGTTCCCGTGAGAGGGTCTGTAGCGGGCCGTATACGCCATAGCCCGCATTGTTGAACAGGCCGTAAAGCCGGTTGTTGGTCAGGGCGATAACCTCATCGGCGGCCTGCTCCACGCTCTCTGGCGAATCGAGATCCAGCAGAATGCCGGTAAATCCCAGCCCTCGCATGCGTTCGACATCCTCGGGTTTGCGGCAGGCTGCCAGCACCCAAAACCCCTGACGTTTCAGTTCAAGGGCGCTTTCAAGGCCAATTCCGCTGGAACATCCTGTTATTAAGACCGATTTTTGCATAACTTTACCTGTCAGGTTCTCAGCTGTTTGACGAGTCATGTTTTACTAAAGGAGCCAGCCGGGTTGCCATCCAGTCGGCAATGAACGGCTGGGCATCGCGATTGGGGTGAATGCCATCATCCTGCATCCACTGGGGTTTCAGATAGACCTCTTCCATGAAAAATGGCAGCAGCGGAATATCAAACTCTTTGGCAAGCTTAGGATAGATCGCGCTAAACGCCTCATTATACCGACGGCCGTAGTTAGCGGGCAGGCGAATTTGCATCAGCAGCGGCTGGGCGTTAGCAGCCTTAATGGTCTGCAAAATAGTCCGCAGCGTTTGCTCCGTTTGCTGTGGCTGGAAGCCGCGCAAACCATCATTACCGCCCAGTTCGACCAGCACCCAACGCGGTTGATGCTGCTTAAGCAGGGCAGGCAGGCGCGATAAGCCTTGCTGCGACGTATCGCCGCTGATGCTGCCGTTAACGACAGACGCCCGGGACTGCCATTTATCATTGAGCAGGGCGGGCCAGGCCGCACTGGCCGCCATACGATAGCCCGCGCTCAGGCTGTCGCCCAGAATCAATAACGTGTCCGCAGCCGCCGCGCGGAAGGTCATCAGCATCAAAAACAGGAAGGGCAAATGCCAGCGGAAAACATTGTTGAAGTTCATCGTCTTAAGAAGTCCGTCGGTCAGGGAGAACACGAGCTTTCCATCCTCACCGGAGTTGAACTCGTTGTCAAACGTGCCGAAACCATCGCCCTGATTGGCGAATCCGGTTCCGGTAAGTCCACGCTGCTGGCCATTCTCGCCGGGCTGGATGATGGCAGCAGCGGGGAAGTGAACCTGGTCGGCCAGCCCCTCCACGCGCTTGATGAAGAGGCGCGCGCCGCGCTGCGTGCCCGGCATATCGGGTTTGTCTTTCAGTCATTCATGCTGATCCCAACCCTCAACGCGCTGGAAAACGTTGAGCTGCCCGGCCTGCTGCGCGGTGAAAATACCCGCGAAAGCCGCGATCACGCCAAAGCGTTGCTGGAACAGTTGGGGCTGGGAAAACGTCTCGACCACCTTCCGGCACAGCTTTCCGGCGGTGAGCAGCAGCGCGTGGCGCTGGCCCGGGCGTTTAACGGACGCCCGGAAGTGCTGTTTGCCGATGAGCCCACGGGCAATCTCGACCGTAAAACCGGGGACAAAATTGCCGATCTGCTGTTTTCACTCAACCGCGAACACGGCACCACGCTGATTCTGGTTACCCACGACCCGCAGCTGGCCGCCCGCTGCGACCGCCGCCTGCGGCTGATAAACGGTGTTCTTCAGGAGGAAGCATGATTGCCCGCTGGTTTTGGCGCGAATGGCGCTCGCCCTCGCTGCTGATTGTCTGGCTGGCGTTGAGCCTGGCGGTGGCCTGCGTGCTGGCGCTCGGCAGCGTCAGCGATCGTATGGAGAAAGGGCTTAGCCAGCAGAGTCGGGAATTTATGGCGGGGGACCGGGCTCTGCAAAGTTCTCGCCCCGTGCCGCCGGGCTGGATTGAGGAAGCGCGCAAAGAGGGGTTGAAGGTGGGAGAGCAAATCACCTTCCAGACCATGACCTTTGCGGGCGACACGCCACAGCTTGCCAGCGTAAAAGCCGTGGATGACATCTACCCGATGTATGGTGATTTACAAACCAGTCCGCCGGGGCTAAAACCGACGGCCGGTACGGTACTGCTGGCATCGCGTCTGATGGCGCTGCTGAACCTGAAACCCGGCGACAGTATCGACGTCGGCGACGCGACCCTCAAAATTGCCGGGGAAGTGGTGCAGGAACCCGACTCCGGATTTAATCCGTTCCAGCTCGCGCCGCGCCTGCTGATGAACACCGCTGATGTGGCGAAAACCAACGCCGTCCAGCCGGGTAGCCGCGTCACATGGCGCTATAAGTTTGGCGGGACGCCTGCTCAACTGGTGGCGTATGAAAAATGGCTCCTGCCTCAGCTCAAGCCGGAACATCGCTGGTACGGGCTGGAGCAGGATGACGGGGCGCTCGGCAAATCCCTTGAGCGTTCTCAGCAGTTTCTGCTGCTGTCGGCGCTGTTAACCCTGCTGCTGGCCATTGCGGCCGTTGCCGTGGCAATGGGGCACTACTGCCGCAGCCGTTACGATCTGGTGGCGATACTCAAAACCCTCGGCGCGGGCCGGGCACAGCTGCGCAAGCTGATTGTCGGCCAGTGGCTGATGGTGCTGGCGCTGTCGGCTCTGACCGGCGGGGCGATAGGGCTGCTGTTTGAAAAGCTGCTGATGGTGCTGCTCAAACCGGTCCTGCCCGCTGCGCTGCCGCCTGCCAGCCTCTGGCCGTGGCTGTGGGCCATCGGCGCGATGACGACGATCTCCCTGCTGGTGGGGTTACGCCCCTACCGGCTGCTGCTCGCCACCCAGCCGCTGCGCGTGCTGCGCCGGGATGTGGTGGCCAGCGTCTGGCCGCTGAAGTTCTATCTGCCGGTGATTATTGCGGTGGCGGTCGGGTTGTTGGCCTGGCTGATGGGCGGCAGTACGCTGCTGTGGGCGGTGCTGGCGGGCGCGGTGGTGCTGGCGCTGCTGTGCGGCGTGGTGGGCTGGATACTGCTTAATGTGCTGAGTAAGCTGACAGTTAAATCACTCCCCATACGGTTAGCGGTTAACCGACTGCTGCACCAGCCGTGGTCTACCCTCAGCCAGCTCTCGGCATTTTCGCTGTCGTTTATGCTGCTGGCGCTTCTGCTGGTGCTGCGCGGGGATCTGCTGGATCGCTGGCAGCAGCAGCTTCCTCCGGAAAGCCCGAACTATTTCCTGATCAACATTGCTCCCGAACAGGTGACGCCGCTGAAGGGTTTCCTGTCTGAGCATCACATTATTCCGGAATCGTTCTATCCGATCGTGCGCGCCCGTCTGACGCAGATCAACGGCCAGTCCACGGAGGGAAATAAGGATGAATCGCTCAACCGCGAGCTCAACCTGACCTGGCAGGCGAAACGTCCGGACCATAACCCGATCGTTGCCGGCACCTGGCCGCCAAAAGCGGGGGAAGTGTCGATGGAGGAGGGGCTGGCGACACGCCTGAACGTGAAGCTCGGCGATAGCGTGACCTTTACCGGTGATACCCAGGATTTCACCGCCAAAGTCACCAGCCTGCGCAAAGTGGACTGGGAAAGCCTGCGGCCAAATTTCTTCTTCATCTTCCCGCCGGGCGCGCTGGACGGACAGCCCCAGAGCTGGCTGACCAGCTTCCGCTGGGAAAACGGCAACGGCATGCTGACGCAACTGAACCGGGAATTTCCGACGGTGAGCCTGCTGGATATCGGCGCGATCCTCAAACAGGTCGGGCAGGTGCTGGAACAGGTGAGCCGCGCCCTGGAGGTGATGGTGGTGCTGGTGACCGTCTGCGGCCTATTGTTGCTGCTGGCGCAGGTACAGGTGGGCATGCGCCAGCGTCATCAGGAGCTGGTGGTCTACCGCACGCTGGGGGCCAGTAAAAGGCTGCTGCGCGCCACGCTGTGGAGCGAATTTGCCCTGCTCGGGCTGGTGGCGGGCCTGGTGGCGGTCATCGGGGCGGAAACCGCACTGGCGGTGCTTCAGACGAAAGTCTTTGATTTTCCATGGGAGCCTGACTGGCGGCTGTGGCTCACGCTGCCCGTCTGCGGCGCGGTGCTGCTGTCCCTGTGCGGTGGCTGGCTCGGGACGCGGCTGTTGAAAGGTAAAGCGCTGTTCCGCCAGTTTGTCAGCTAGTTTACTTGCGTGATGATGACGCACCGGCATTTCTGCTGGTGTGTCATCACTTAATAGCACAAATCGTTAATGCTCATGCATTTAGTAGCACAAAACATTAAAAACCCGCCCACACAGCCCGAATTTTTCCGGTTAATATTCACCAGCTAAATATTTAGCAGCGTGTCTATCAAGGAAAAAGAATGACTATAAGAAAAACAGCGCTGGCGACAACGATCGGCGCAGCAGTGGCATTGGCTTCTTTCGCATCTCAGGCGGAAATCACCCTTCTGAAACAGGATCCGCAGGCGGGTAACCCGCTGAGCCGTCTGAACTTCACCGTTGGCGGCAGCATCCGTCCTCAGTTCCAGAACATGACCGGTGATGACGGCAAAAACGGCTACAAGCGTAACGGTTTTGACGGCGGTACCCGTTTCCGTTTCGCGGCAGACTACTACCTGTTCGATGACATCAGCTGGATCACCTACTACGAGCTGGGTGTGAACATTCCGGCGCAGTTTAACTGGGATAACCACTACGCCGACGGCGCGCACGACACCTCACGCCGTATGCTCTACACCGGTCTGAAGAGCGACACCTGGGGTACGCTTACCTTCGGCCAGCAGAACAGCGTGTACTATGACGTGGTGGGCGCGAAAACCGATATCTGGGACTACGACATGATTGGTCAGGCGTCGGGTAACGGGATCAACGGCGACTACGACGGCTCTTACCGTTCACGCCAGATGCTGAAGTACAAGAAAACCGTGGGCGATGCTGACATCTACGCCTCTTACCTGTTTGAAGACAGCGAATACCTGCCGGGCAACGGCCTGCGCTACAAGCGCAAAGGCGGCGGTTCACTGGGTATCGATTACCACCTGACCACCGATCTGACCTGGGGCGCAGCGTGGAACTACACCCGCGCGGACATGCGTAATCCGGACAACGGCGACAGCAAATCCTACGACCAGAACATTCTCGGCACCGCACTGAGCTGGACGCCGGATAACTGGACCTTCTCCGCAGGCGGCGGCTGGTATCAGAACTTCATGACCACCAAAAAAGTGTCCGTTAACGACTACTTCGCCGGTGATGCATGGGGTATTGAATACTTCGCAGGATACAAATTCCCGGTCGGTCAGTATGCGGTGAAATCCATTCAGCCGTACTTCATGGGCGACCGCATTGAGTACGTGAACGGCCGTAACTACCAGCGCATCGACAACGGCGTAGGTATCAGCGTCCAGCTGGACTACGGTTTCCGCGTGGATTACGAACACGTGTTCACCTCCAGCACCGACAACCTGGGCGACATGAACCTGGTGCGTCTGCGTTACGACTTCTGAGTGGTTTGTTCCCCGGTGGCGCTGCGCTTACCGGGGCTACAAAAGCACGCGTAGGCCGGGTAAGGCGTAGCCGCCACCCGGCTTTTTTCAGCGATCAAGCCATTCGGCAATGTCTTCAAACGTCCCGCGATATACAATTTTCTCCGCCTTTTTCTCCAGCTGATAGCCGTACATCGGATCGTAATAGCACGCGTAGGCCGGGTAAGGCGTAGCCGCCACCCGGCTTTTTTCAGCGATCAAGCCACTCGGCAATTTCTTCGTACGTCCCGCGAAAAACAATCTTCTCCGCTTTCTTCTCCAGCTGATAGCCGTACATCGGGTCGTAATAGTCCTTCAGCAGCGGCACAAGCCAGCTGAAGTGCGCGTCAGTGCTTCCAGAGCGCTGTTGTTCCAGCAGCGCGGAATCTAATAGCGCGGTAAATTCCGCGAATCGTTGCAGCCCCAGACGACGGCGGATGGCGAACAGGCCGTGATGCAGGTATTCGCTGTAGGCTTTCCAGCCCGCTTCTTCACCGTAGGCGGCAAAAAAGTCGGCCCACATGTGGTCGAAATACTCTTCGCGCAGGCGCTCAAGACGGATCTCAAACGGATCTTCGACCACCACGACAGGCGCTTCCGCCATGCGGTCGCGCAGGCACTCCGGCAGGTGGTTAGAGCCAATCATCCGGCCCTCATCCTCCAGCACCCAGCGCGCGGCATCTTTTTTTAGCAGCTCGACGGCAAGGTGATTCTCGAAGCTCGCCTGAGAAAGTTGCGGGGTGAGCGTGCGGCCAAATGACGAGCCGCGATGGTGCGCCAGCCCTTCCAGATCGATGCCCTGCGCATGCTGCTTCACCAGCAGCGTTTTGCCGTTTCCGGTACAGCCACCGATAAGCACCATCGGTTTTTGTGACTGCTCAATCGTCACCTGAATTGCCGTCTGGCGCAGGGCCTTATAGCCGCCGCGGATCAGCGGATAATCGATTCCCGCCTCTTTAAGCCAGGCCTGGGAGATATGTGAGCGCTGGCCACCGCGCGCGCAGCAAAGGTAGCCCTCAGGATGGGCCAGGCTGGCTTCGCGCCAGGCGTTGATGCGCGCCTCTCGCGTCTCGCCGTTGACCAGGCTATGGCCGAGCGTCAGTGCGGCGTCCGGACCCTGGCGTTTATAGCAGGTGCCGACGGCGGCACGCTCGTCGTCGTTCATTAAGGGCAGGTTGAGTGCGGCGGGCATCGCACCCTGGACAAATTCGATCGGCGCGCGAACGTCGATTAAAGGGGTATCGGACGCGAGGATCGCGCGATAGTCCGTTCCATCGTTCATGGTGGTTCCAGAAGAAAGCTAAGCAGCAATGGGCGGGAATTGTACGCCGGGGAAGGGGAAGGTCAACTCCCCGGCGGGGGTTACTTACTTCAGTTTTGACTGCGCCCAGACAATCCCGCTCGCGTATTCTGGCGGCAGCAGGGGAACAATCGCTTCCAGCGTGGCGCTCAGGCGGTCCGTGTCGGTATCGTTCAGGTTCAGGTGGCCGACCTTACGACCCGGGCGCACCGCTTTGTCGTACCAGTGCAGGTGCACCAGCGGCAGCTTCAGCCAGTCGTAGTTCAGATCGGTGCCGATCAGGTTGATCATCACCGACGGGCTGGTCACCACCGGCTGCGGCAGCGGCAGGTCAGTGATGGCGCGCAGGTGCAGCTCGAACTGGCTGATGGAGGCACCGTTTTGCGTCCAGTGGCCGCTGTTGTGCACGCGCGGCGCAAGTTCGTTGATCAGCAGACCCGATGGCGTGACGAAACACTCCATCGCCATTACGCCCACATAGCCCAGCTCATGCATGATGGCAAAGAGCATCTCTTCCGCCTGCGCCTGCTGGTCAGCATTGGCCTGCGGGAAGGCGACGCTGGTGCGCAGAATCCCGTCCTGATGCAGGTTATGCGTTAGCGGGTAAAAAACGGTGTGCCCGTCATGCCCGCGCGCGCCCACCAGCGACACTTCACCGCTGAAGTTTATGCCCTGCTCAACGATGCACTCGCCGTAGCAGTCGTCCGGCAGCTCGGCGGTGTCGTTCGCGCGCAGGCGCCACTGCCCGCGACCGTCGTAGCCGCCGACACGACGCTTCACGATCGCCAGATCGCCCAGCATGGCGAAGACGTCATTCCACTCGCTTTTGTCGGACAACAGCTGCCACGGCGCGGTCGCAAGGCCGAGCTTGTCGAACAGCTGCTTTTGCGTCAGACGGTCGGCGATGATCGGGAAGACGTCGCGGTTCACAAAGGCGTTATGGCGCGCCAGCTCGCGGGTCAGGGCGGTTTCCGGCCAGCGTTCAATTTCGGCGGTGATCACGCTCTGATGGAACGGCACGGCTTCCGGCTCGGCGTCCAGCCCGACGGGCCAGACGGCAATACCCAGCGGCTCACCGGCCTGACGCAGCATCCGGCCAAGCTGACCATTACCAAGAACGCAAACCTGCTTCATGCTGCACCCCGCGGATCCGGGTTATCCAGCACCTCGTCGGTCTGGGCTTTACGCCACTCCGCCAGGCGTTGATGTAAGTCATTATCATGCGTCGCGAGGATCTGCGCGGCCAGCAGGGCGGCATTTGCGGCACCCGCCTTACCAATCGCCAGCGTACCGACAGGGATACCGCGCGGCATCTGGACGATAGAGTACAGGCTATCAACCCCGCTTAACGCGGCGCTCTGTACCGGCACGCCCAGTACCGGCACCAGGGTTTTGGCGGCAATCATGCCCGGCAGATGTGCTGCGCCGCCCGCACCGGCAATGATCACCTCGTAACCGTTCTCTTCGGCGCTTTCGGCGAAGCTGAACAGTTTATCCGGCGTACGGTGCGCGGAAACCACTTCAACGTGGTGCGGAACATTCAGGATTTCAAAGATTTCGGCGGCGAACTGCATGGTAGCCCAGTCGCTTTTGGACCCCATCACGATGGCGACACGCGCCGGATTATTGCGGGAAGACATGCGTCTTAAAACTCCTGTGGTGCGGAACACACTGCTTTCGAGGGCACAGAGAATAGCATGTAATACCGGCAAGGAAAACGGTTGCGTGGTCGTGAAATGGGCGAAAAAACGAGGAGGGTTAGAACGGGAAGGCGATCAGTTCCACACCTTCCGGCGTGACTTTGACCATCGATCCTTCGCTGTGCCAGGCGCCTAAAACCACGCGATGGGCGGGCTCGCCGTTGGCGATAAGGGAATGCACATCGGGACGATGGGTATGGCCGTGGATCAGCCACTGAACGCGATGCTTCTCCATCACCTTCACTACCGCCTGCGGGTTGACGTCCATGATGGTCATCGATTTGCTGCTATTGGCGGCCTTGCTGCCCGCGCGCATTCTGGCGGCGATGCGGTTGCGAATAAACAGCGGCAGGGCGAGGAACACTTTCTGGATCCACGGGGTATGAACTTTGGCGCGAAACGCCAGGTAGCCGGTATCGTCAGTGCAGAGCGTGTCGCCGTGCATGATCAGAATATTGCGGCCATAGAGGTCAAGCACCTGCTCTTCCGGCAGCAGCGTCATGCCGCTCTCGCGGGCGTAGCGCTGGCCGATCAGGAAATCACGGTTGCCGTGAATGAAATAGCAGGGGACGCCGGAATCCACCAGCGCTTTAATGGCCGCTGCCATCTCACGGTGCAGCGGGTTCGGATCGTCGTCGCCTATCCAGGCCTCAAACAGGTCACCCAGAATGTACAGCGCATCGGCGCTTTTCGCTTCACCGCGTAAAAAACGCAGAAAACCGGCGGTTATCGCCGGTTCTTCTGTTTGCAGATGCAGATCCGCAATAAAGAGTGTCGCCACGAATTACTCGCTGACGGTCACGCTTGTGATCACAACGTCTTCTTTAGGAACGTCCTGGTGCATACCGCTGCGGCCAGTAGAAACGGCTTTGATCTTGTCGACCACGTCCATGCCTTCAACCACTTCTGCGAATACGCAGTAGCCCCAGCCCTGCAGGCTTTCGCCAGAGAAGTTCAGGAAGTCGTTGTCCGCCACGTTAATGAAGAACTGTGCGGTAGCAGAGTGCGGGGCCTGAGTACGGGCCATTGCCAGCGTACCGCGGGTGTTTTTCAGGCCGTTGTTCGCTTCGTTTTTGATCGCTTCTTTCGTCTCTTTCTGGCGCATGCCAGGCTCGAAACCGCCGCCCTGGATCATAAAGCCGTTGATCACACGGTGGAAAATAGTGTTGTTGTAGAAACCTTCGCGGCAGTAGTCCAGGAAGTTTTTAACTGTTTCAGGCGCTTTGTCATCAAAGGTTTTGATTACGATATCGCCATGATTAGTGTGGAAAGTAACCATTTTTGCATCCTGTTCCGTTATTGTGGTGCGTCGACCCGTGCTCGGGTCACATATAGGGGCTTGTTATAGCATAACCACAGGACACGATCACCTTGCATTGTGTGCTGACCGTGCTCCGAATTATGGGTATTATAAGGAACAAACAATCCACACACGTGTTTACATGGAATCTTCGATGTTAAAAATCTTTAATACAATGACGCGCCAAAAAGAGGAATTTAAACCTATCCATGCCGGGGAAGTCGGCATGTACGTGTGTGGTATTACGGTTTACGATCTCTGTCATATCGGCCATGGCCGTACCTTTGTCGCGTTCGACGTGGTGTCCCGCTACCTGCGCTTCCTGGGCTATAACCTGAAGTATGTGCGCAACATCACCGACATCGACGACAAAATCATTAAACGTGCTAATGAAAATGGCGAAAGCTTTGTCGCGCTGGTGGATCGCATGATCGCCGAAATGCACAAGGATTTTGATGCCTTGAATATTCTGCGCCCGGATAGCGAGCCGCGTGCGACCCACCATATTCATGAAATCATTGAGATCACCCAAAAGCTGATCGAGCGCGGTCACGCCTATGTGGCGGACAACGGCGACGTGATGTTCTCGGTGCCGACGGACCCAACCTACGGTGCGCTTTCCCGCCAGGATCTGGACCAGCTCCAGGCCGGTGCACGCGTGGACGTGGTTGACGTGAAGCGTAATCCGATGGACTTCGTGCTGTGGAAGATGTCCAAAGCGGGCGAACCGAGCTGGCCATCCCCGTGGGGCGAAGGGCGTCCGGGCTGGCACATTGAATGTTCCGCGATGAACTGCAAACAGCTGGGCAACCATTTCGACATCCACGGCGGCGGTTCGGATCTGATGTTCCCGCACCACGAAAATGAAATCGCGCAGTCCACCTGTGCTCACGGCGGCGAGTACGTGAACTACTGGATGCACTCCGGGATGGTGATGGTTGACCGCGAGAAGATGTCGAAATCGCTGGGTAACTTCTTCACCGTGCGCGACGTGCTGAAGTATTACGACGCGGAAACCGTGCGCTACTTCCTGATGTCCGGCCACTATCGCAGCCAGCTGAACTACAGCGAAGAGAACCTGAAGCAGGCGCGCGCTGCGCTGGAGCGTCTGTATACCGCACTGCGCGGCACCGACAGGTCTGTTCTGGCCGCTGGCGGCGAGGCGTTCGAAGCCCGCTTCGTTGAGGTCATGAACGACGACTTCAACACGCCGGAAGCCTACTCCGTGCTGTTCGACATGGCGCGTGAGGTGAATCGCCTGAAGTCAGAAGATATGGCGGCGGCGAATGCGCTGGCGTCTCATCTGCGTAAGCTCTCTTCCGTGCTCGGCCTGCTGGAGCAGGAGCCGGACGTGTTCCTGCAAAGCGGCGCGCAGGCGGACGACGGTGAAGTAGCGGAAATTGAAGCACTGATTAAAGCGCGTCTGGAAGCGCGTCAGGCGAAAGACTGGGCGGCGGCGGATGCGGCGCGTAACCGTCTGACCGAGATGGGTATTATTCTGGAAGACGGCCCGCAGGGCACCACCTGGCGTCGTAAGTAAGTCCGTAATGCCCGGTGGCGCTTACGCTTACCGGGCCTACAGGTGAAAGTAGGCCGGGTAAGGCGTAGCCGCCACCCGGCTTTTTTTACCTTCTCTTCTTCCACCATAATACTCCCATCAGCACGATTCCCGGCAGCCACACCCACAGCAGTTCCGAGATAATCACCTGATGCCCGTACGGCGTGGTATAGCGCGACAGTGCAAACGGCGCGACCTTAATCACCTGCCACGGCGCAAAGAAGCGCTCATCTGACCAGGGCCATAGCCAGCCGACGCCTTTCCCGCCGGTGGTAATCGAATCCAGCAGGCTGTGCGACAGCAGCGACACGGTTAAAAACAGCCAGCAGCGCGACAGGCTGGCCCGGAACCATCGACGCCCAGCCAGCACGCAAAGTATGGGCACTACAAAGGCAAACAGCAGCGAATGAGTGAAACCGCGGTGGCCGAAAATATTCCCGTAGGCGACACCGAATTTAAACGCCAGTATGTCAGCGTCAGGCAGCATGGCGAGGACGATCCCGGCAAACAGCAGGCGGGGTGGGATGACTTTGGTTCCGAGCCCTAAGCCCAGACACAAAGGTACGGCAGCGTGGGTGATAACGGTAGGCATTACATTTATCCATGGCAAATCATGGAAATATAGCAGTCATCTCGCGCTATAAGACCCATGCTAAATTCTGAATTTACGCCGATTCCCGCGCGATAAGCTGGCCGGAGAGGGTAATACGCTGCGTTTGCAGATCCGGCTCCTTCAGCCTGCGGATCATCAGCCCTGCCGCCTGGCGGCCTGTCTCTTCGCTGGCAGACGAAACGTAAGTCAGTGACGGCGACGTGAGGTTTACGTGAAGCATATCTTCAAAGCCGATCAGCGCCACCTGCTGAGTCAGGAAAACATCTTTGCCCACCGTGCGCCCCACCTGGTGAATGCCGGAGATCGAACCGATCATCGCGTCCGGCGAATGGCAGAGCAGGGCGGTAATCGTGTTGTTCTTCTCCAGCAGCTGGCGAGTCGCCATGGCCGCCGCCTGCGTATCATCGGTGCAGGCGGGAGAATATTCCTCACGCCAGACCAGGCCGTTCTGCGTCATCGCGCTGCGAAAACCGAGCAGGCGCTGCTCGCGAATACGGCACCCGTCGCGCCCGCCAATGTAGGCGATGGTGCGGTGCCCGCGCTCGATAAGATAACGCGCGGCCAGGTTCGCCGCCTGGCGGTTATCGCGCATCACCAGGTTGCATTTCTCTTCCAGCAACGACTGCGAAACCGCCACAAGCGGCAGCGGGCATTGGCGAATGTGTTCCGGGAGAGAGGCGGCGCGGGTGTCCGACGCCAGATAGATGACGCCCGCCACGCCCTGCTGCTTAAATGAGAGCAGGGTACGCTCAAGATGTTCGTCGTCGTTCAGCGGCTGACCGAGAAAAACCATATAACCCTGTTTCTCCAGCTCCTGAACGATGCTCGCCATCACTTTGATGGAAAAGCTGTCGCTGAAGTCCCGCAGGATCAGGCCGATTAAATTGGAGGTGTTGGCGCGAAGGTTGGCAGCGGCGACGTTATGAACATAGCCCAGCGTTGTGATGGCGGCATTGACCTTCCCGATCGTCGCCTCTGAGATTTTCCCTTTCTGGCGCAGCACCAGCGACACGGTAGAAACCGACACGCCCGCATGCTTTGCAACATCAATAATGCTGACTTTCTTCAAAACCGCTCCCTGAAATTTACCGATTATCAGCCAGATAAGAGGCGTACCCCAGCGTACAGGAGACGCCTCCTTCAGGCATCTTATTATTTGCCAATCATCGTGGACATGGTCTGGGCGATAAACTGTGCTCTGGCCCCGAAAATCACCTGTATCCCGTTGTCGCCAACAAACACCACGCCGCGCGCGCCCAGCCCGTTCAGCCCGTCCCGGTCCACCGCTTCGCTCTTCGCCACTTCCAGACGCAGACGCGTGATGCAGGAGCCGACGGAATCAATGTTCTGCGCACCGCCCAGCAGGCCGATGATTTCGGTTGCAAGTTCGGAATCGGACTTGTCATTCGCGCTGGCGGTCACTTCGGTGCGGCCCGGCGTTTTCACGTCGAAACGGCGGATCACGAAGCGGAAGGTGAAATAGTAAATCAGGGCCATAGGGATACCGATGATAATGGCGCTCAGGAAGTTGGTCTGATAGCCGTTAAACGACGGCAGGATCCCGAACGACAGGTAGTCGATAAAGCCCGCCGAGAACGACTTGGCGATGTGCGCATGCAGCAGGTACATGGTCATGTACGCCAGGCCCGCCATGATGGCGTTGAAGACGTAAAGGATTGGCGCCACGAAGATAAAGGTGAACTCTACCGGCTCGGTGATGCCCGTCAGGAAGCAGGTGAGGGCGGCGGAGAAGAGAATACCGGCCGCAATTTTCTTATTCTTCGTATGCGCTTCATGGTACATCGCAAGGCACGCCGCAGGCAGCGCGAACAGCATCAGCGGGAACTCGCCCTGCATGAATTTCCCGGCGTTCTGGTAGGTATCGCTGCTGAAGGATTTCACCCCTTCTTCGAGCATCTTGAACCAGATGGTCTGGTCGCCGTGGATCACCTGACCCGCCTGGGTGGTGTAATCCCCGAACGAATACCAGAAGGAGGGATACCAGATGTGGTGCAGGCCGAGCGGGATCAACGCGCGCTCCACCAGCCCGAAGATAAAGGTCGAGGCCGCCTGGTTATCGCCGTTCACCACCACGGACAGGGCGTCGATCCCGGACTGAATATGCTGCCACACGTACGGCAGCAGCAGGCCGAGCAGGAACGACAGAAATGCCGTCGCAATCGCCACAAAACGCTTCCCGGAGAAGAAGCCGAGGAATTCCGGCAGCTGCATGGTGTGGAAGCGGTTGTAGCACCAGGCCGCGAGAATACCGCAGATCAGGCCGCCAAAGACGCCCATCTGCAACGTTGGAATGCCGACGACCATGGCGTATTTCCCGCCCTGGGAGGCCATTTCCGGCGTAATGCTCAGCACGGTGCTGATGGTGATGTTGGTGACAAACACCGAGACCGCCGCAGAGAGTGCCGCAATGCCGGATTCCGAAGCCAGACCGACGGCAGAGCCGATGGCGAACAGCATCGGCAGGTTATCAAAGATAACCCCGCCGGCGTTCATCATCAGCGGCAGGTGGAACTTATCGCCGAAGGCCAGCAGCAGGCCCGCAGCGGGAAGCAGTGAAATTGGCAGCATTAAGGCGCGACCAATCATCGATAACTTAGACAGCGATTTAACAAACCCTGATATCAGACTCATGCTGATTTCCCCCGAGTAGCGCTTTTTCGCGCTGTTATTGTAAGTAGAACGTTTTAGTAGAACGTTCTACTTATCGTGGGGAAAGTCTGAAAATCGCGCAACATAATTTTCACGTTTCGCCAGAGGGAATAGTGATTATTTGAAGTTGATCGATAATTAACCGTGATGGGTGTGAGGGGATTGTGAGAGAAATTGCCGGGTGGCGGCTTCGCCTTACCCGGCCTACAAACGGAGACAGTACGTAGGCCCGGTAAGCGCAGCGCCACCGGGCATCAGACAGCTCAGGCCGTCACGGTCACGCTCTGACCTGCAAAGCTCACGGTCTGGCCCGCGACAATTTTGCAGCGCTTGCGGGTTTCCACCGTGCCGTCTACTTTTACCTGCCCGTCGGCGATGACGATTTTCGCCTGCGCACCGCTTTCGCTCCAGCCTTCCAGCTTCAGCAGATCGCACAGCTCAACGTGCGGATGTTTACCTAAAGAAAAAGTTGCCATGATTACGCGTCCTCTACGTCGTGATACTCCTCGCACGCCTGCAAGGTATTCTGAATCAGTGTTGCGACCGTCATCGGGCCTACGCCGCCCGGGACCGGAGTAATATAGGAGGCGCGCGCTGCGGCATCTTCATACACCACGTCGCCGACCACTTTGCCGTTTTCCAGACGGTTAATACCCACGTCCACGACGATTGCGCCCTCTTTGATCCACTCGCCCGGAATAAAGCCCGGCTTGCCGACCGCAACGATCAGCAGATCGGCGTTTTCGACGTGATGACGCAGGTTTTTGGTGAAGCGGTGAGTGACGGTGGTAGTGCAGCCCGCCAGCAGCAGCTCCATGCTCATCGGGCGGCCCACGATGTTGGAGGCGCCAATCACCACGGCGTTCAGGCCATAGGTGTCGATGTTATAACGCTCCAGCAGCGTCACGATGCCGCGCGGGGTGCACGGACGCAGGCGCGGCGCGCGCTGGCACAGGCGGCCCACGTTATACGGATGGAAACCGTCAACGTCTTTGTCCGGCGCGATACGCTCCAGCACCTTCACGTTGTCGATGCCCGCAGGCAGCGGCAGTTGAACCAGAATGCCGTCGATCTCTTTATCGGCATTCAGGGTGTCAATCAGTTCCAGCAGTTCTGCTTCGCTGGTGGTTTCCGGCAGATCGTAAGAGCGGGAGACGAACCCCACCTCTTCACACGCTTTGCGTTTGCTGCCGACATAAATTTGCGAAGCCGGGTTGCTGCCAACCAGCACAACGGCCAGCCCTGGGGCGCGTTTTCCGGCAGCTTTACGCGCCTTCACTTTTTCCGCAACCTCAGAGCGCACCTGCTGCGCAATCGTTTTACCGTCAATAATCTTTGCTGCCATCAGAGAGAAGATTCCGTCTGTAACGTTAGAAAGGGGGGATTACCTGTATTTTGTCAGAAGCGAGCGCCGCTGTCAGTCACCCTTTACGAGATTTCATCGATGGCCCGCAAAATCCCTTCTCAGTGCGTGGTCAATTTCTTAGGGGCGATTAGGATGTGACCTGGCAAAATGGCAGCGTTTTGACATATTACAAAATAGATTCCTGAGCTACTTTGTCCTCTCCGAAATAAGCCTTCAATTTTTTAATTGAACGTATTTCTTATTCCCGAATATGCGCGGGAAGGGTTATTTACATTTTAAAGGAATAGACATGAAACTCAGCAACATTGCTTCTACTGTTATTGCAACTCTGGCCCTGGTCGCGGGTGCCGCTCACGCAGAAGATCCGGTAGCACCTGTATCTGTAAACGGTGGTACGGTGCATTTTAAAGGTGAATTAGTGAATGCCGCGTGTTCAGTGAATACTGACTCTTCAGAGCAGACGGTTAATCTCGGCCAGTACCGTACCGCGAAATTCACTAAAGTGGGTGACACCACCTCCAATATTCCCTTCACCATCGAACTGAACGACTGCGATCCTGCGGTAGCGAAAACCGCTGCTGTCGCGTTTACCGGCCAGATCGACGCCACCGACAAAACGCTGCTGGCGGTAAGCTCCGGTAACAACGACAACTCCGCGAAAGGCGTAGGTATTGAGATCCTCGACAGCAAATCCTCCACGCTGACCCCGGACGGTGCAACCTTCTCTGCGGCGCAGAACCTGATTGAAGGGACTAACACCCTGAACTTCACCGCGCGCTATAAAGCCACGGCGGCGACCACCGCGCCAGGCCAGGCAAACGCGGACGCAACATTCGTAATGAAATACGAGTAATGCCTGAGTACAGGGATGTGGCTGGCCTCAGGGAAGAGGTCTTTTGATCGCCTATACCGGGAGCGAAGGATGACAAGGACTGGGATACTGCTGTGTGCCCTTGCGATTGCCTCAGCGGTAAACGCACATACCGTTGTCATAGACGGCGGCAAAGTACACCTCAGGGGAGAGCTGGTTAACGGCGGCTGCGCCGTGGCCCCGGACAGCCAGAATATGCGCGTGGATATGGGGCAATACCGCACAAACGCCTTTTCCGGCGTCGGCAGCTTTTCCACGGTTAATGTGCCTTTCACCGTACGTCTGCTGGATTGCAGCGTGGACGTCTCCCGCACCGTGGGGATCCAGTTCCAGGGAGTGACATCGGCAGAAGACCCGCAGGTTTTCCTGGCGACATCGCGGCCGGGGGAAAATGCGGTCAGCAGTGGTGTCGGACTGGCGCTTTTTGACGAACAGCAACGTCAGATCATCCCGAACGCGACGGCAGTGAGCTGGTTACCCATTAACACCCGCGAGCTGGTATTTCATTTCAGCGCCCGCTACCGGGCTATTTCCGAACACCTTGTACCAGGCACTATTCAGTCGAATGTCTGGTTTACGTTGATTTATCCCTGACGCCTGCGAACTAATTATTAAAGGTACGGTTGTGATGAACACCCTGATTAAACCTGGACTGTTTTTAACTTTTATTTTGATGATGGTTTCTGCCAGCGCGAATGCATCCGGCGGAATTGCGCTGGGCGCGACGCGCGTTATTTATCCGGCCGATGCAAAACAAACGTCGCTGGCGATCACCAACAGCAATAAACAAGAGCGCTATTTAATTAACGCGTGGATAGAAAATGCCAACGGGCAAAAGGAAAAAACCTTTGCCGTCACGCCGCCGCTGTTTGTCAGCGAGCCGGCCAGCGAAAACACCCTGCGCATTATCTACGCAGGCCCGGCGCTGCCTGCCGATCGCGAATCACTCTTTTACATGAACGTCAAAGCGATTCCCTCCGTCAGCAAAAAACATCAGGACGGCAACAACGTCCTGCAACTGGCCATTCTGTCACGCATCAAGCTGTTTGTTCGCCCGGCTAACCTGGCGATGCCGCCGGAAGAGGCGCTCTCACAGCTGCGTTTTGAGCGCGTCGGCAACCATCTTAAGGTGAGCAATGCCTCGCCGTATTACGTCACGCTGGTCAATCTGAAGCTCGGCGGTCAGACGCTGGAGAACCTGATGGTTGCTCCGAAAAGCTCGGCGCAGCAGGTGCTGCCTGCCGCAGCGAGCGGCACGCTCTCCTGGCAGAGTGTGAATGACTACGGTGCCATTACGCCGGCGCGTAGCGTCAGCCTGTGAGCAGAGACAGGGCGATGAACACTCAATGGCGTTACTGCCCGGTTGCGCTGTCACTGATGGCAACGCTCTGGCCACACGCTGGCTGGGGTGAAAGCTACTTTAACCCGGCGTTTCTCTCCGATGACGCGGCGAACGTGGCGGATTTGTCGCGTTTTGAGAAAGGCCACCAGCAGGCACCGGGCGTCTATCGCGTCGATATCTGGCGTAACGATGAGTTTATCGGCACCCAGGACGTGCGGTTTGAGCAAGCCGACAACATGCCGCCGGTCGCGGGCGGTTTGTCGCCGTGCATTACGCGCGCGATGCTCGATCGCTTTGGCGTCAATATCGCCGCCTTCCCGGAACTGAGCAACGTGCAGGGCGAGACCTGCGTTCCGCTCACCACGGCTATTCCGGGCAGCGAAACGGCGTTCAACTTCGCCTCGTTGCGCCTTAACGTCAGTCTGCCTCAGGTGGCGATGCAAAACAGCGCCCGCGGGTATATTCCGCCTGAACAGTGGGATGAAGGCATCCCCGCCGCGCTGCTGAACTACAGCTTTACCGGCAACCGCGGCAGCGACGACGACAGCTACTATCTGAACCTGCAAAGCGGGTTGAACTATGGCGCCTGGCGATTACGCAATAACGGCGCGTGGCGTTATACCGAAAGCAACGGCCAGCGGCACAGCAGCTGGCAAAATATTGGCACCTGGGCGCAGCGTACGGTCATTCCGCTAAAAAGCGAGCTGGTGCTCGGCGACAGCAACACCGGTAACGATGTCTTCGACAGCGTCGGTTTTCGCGGTGGTCGGCTCTATTCGTCCGACAGCATGTATCCGGACAGCCTGCAAGGCTACGCGCCTACCGTACGCGGAATCGCCCGCACCCCTGCCAAAGTGGTGATCCGCCAGAACGGATACGTGATTTACCAGAGCTATGTGCAGCCGGGGGCTTTTGCGATAACTGACCTTAACCCGACCTCCTCAAGCGGTGACCTGGAGGTGACGGTGGAAGAGAAGGACGGCAGCCAGCAGCGCTACACCGTCCCGTATTCCACCGTTCCGTTGCTTCAGCGTGAAGGACGCTGGAAATACGATCTGGTGGCAGGGGACTATCGCAGCGGCAACAGCGAGCAGGACACGCCGTTCTTTACTCAGGGTACGATGATTGCGGGTCTTGCCGACGGCTACACGCTGTACGGCGGAACGCAGCTGGCCTCGCGCTATACCGCCATCGCCATTGGCGCGGGAAAAAACCTCGGTGACTGGGGGGCGGTGTCACTTGACCTCACCCATGCCCGCAGCCAGCTTGCCGATGACAGCCGCCATGAAGGGCAGTCTCTGCGGTTCCTGTACGCAAAATCCCTTAACGGATTCGGCACCAACTTCCAGCTGCTGGGCTATCGCTACTCGACCAAAGGCTTCTACACCCTCGACGATGTGGCCTGGCGCACAATGGAAGGCTACCAGTATGGCGACGATCAGGACGATGACGGCGTGCCGGACGTGCAGAGCTATCACAACCTGACGCTGAATAAAAAAGGACGTTTCCAGCTCAATATCTCCCAGTCTCTTGGCGATTACGGCTCGGTGTACGTGTCGGGCAGCCAGCAAAGTTACTGGGGCACCAGCGAGTCCAACGTCTGGTATCAGCTCGGCTACGCCGGCGGGGTGAACGGGATCAGCTACGCCTTATCCTGGTCATGGAACAAGGCCGTCGGCATTGAAGGAACTGACCGGATCGCCTCGTTTAACGTCTCCGTCCCGTTCAGCCTGTTCACCCGTCACGGCTACCGTCGCGATAACGCGATCGACCGGGCCTATGCCACGGCCTCAGCCAGCCGCAACAGCGACGGTAATACCAGCTGGCAGACCGGGATCAGCGGAACGCTGCTCCAGGATCGTAACCTGAACTACAGCGTCACGCAGGGTCACACCAGCAATAACGGTGCCAGCGGCAGCGCCAGCGCTAACTGGCAGGCAACGTACGGTACGCTGGGCGTGGGCTACAACTACACGCGGGATCAGCACGACCTCAACTGGCAGCTCTCCGGCGGCGTGGTAGGGCATTCAGACGGCATCACATTCAGTCAGCCGCTGGGCGATACCAACGTCTTGATCAAAGCGCCGGGCGCGTCAGGCGTGAGCGTCGAAAACCAGACCGGCGTCAAAACAGACTGGCGTGGCTATGCGGTGATGCCGTACGCCACGGTGTACCGTTACAACCGCGTGGCGCTCGACACTAACACCATGAGCAACAACACCGACATTGAAAATAACGTTTCCAGCGTCGTGCCGACGAACGGTGCGCTGGTGCGCGCCAGTTTTGACACCCGCATCGGCGTGCGTGCGTTGCTCACCGTGAAGCGTGATAACCAGCCTGTGCCGTTTGGGGCGGTGGTGCGTGAGACGCAGAGCGGCGTAACCAGCATGGTGGGAGATGAAGGTCAGATTTACCTGAGCGGGCTGCCGCTGAGCGGGGAACTGCTGATTCAGTGGGGAGACGGGAAGCAGTCCCAGTGTCGTGCGCCCTACAGCCTGCCAGAACAGAGCCTGCAACAGGCGATCACACTTAAGGGGATCCGCTGTGAATAAAATCCATTATCTGGGGCTATCCCTTCTGGCATTTTTGCCGCTATCTGAGGCGTTCGCCACCGTCTGCGTCAATGAAAATGGCGTGCCGACGGAGGTGTATTACGACCTGACGGATAAATTCAACAGCTCCAATAACCAGGTGGGGCAGATTGTTACACTCAGCGAGAAGTCCCAGTGGGTGGGCGTCAACGCCGTCTGCCCTAAGGGAACGTCCGGGAACACCACCAAGCGTAGCTATGTGACCGAATTCCCGGTCACAGGCACCAGCGATGGCTACCAGTATCTGAAGCTAAACGACTATCTGGACGGGGCGATGAAAATCACCGACAGCTACGCTGGCACGTTCTATCCACCCAGAAAGTACATTCAGATGGGGAGCCATCCGAACGTGTCTAAAAACAAACCGTTTGGTGTACAGGATTCCAGCCTCGTCTTTCGGCTTAAGGTGACCCGACGCTTTATCAATATGGTGGTGATCCCCCGGGCAATCATGTTCCGGGTTTACGTCACCACGACCTCCACGGATCCGCTCACCACGCCGGTTTATACCATCAGCTACAGCGGGACCATTCAGGTGCCTCAGAGCTGTGAGATTAATGCCGGAAATGTGGTGGAGTTCGATTTCGGAGACATCGGCGCCTCTCTGTTCAGTAAAGCGGGCATCGGAAATAAGCCGGAGGGGATCTCAGCGCAAAGCAAAACCATCGGCATAAAATGCACCAACGTCGAGGCGAACGCCATGCTCACAATGCGTGTTGAAGCGGAGAAGGTTTCAGGCAGTACGCTGGTATCTGATAACGCGGATGTGGGTTTTGTGATTGCCAACAGTAATGGCGTGCCGCTGACGCCGAACAACCTGACCAGCAAAATCCCGTTCCGTCTGGACGATAGCGCACAGGCACAGGTGGGGATCCGCGCGTGGCCCGTCAGCGTGACCGGTAAAAAACCTGCCGAGGGGCGTTTTACCTCTCGCGGCTATTTACGCGTCGACTATGACTAAGGAGCAGGTATGCGAAACGGAATGCGGTATATAGCCGTCGCGCTCTTTGCGCTTTGCTCCCCTGCGCACGCAGAGACAGCGCTTGGGGAAATTAACATTCAGCTCTATGGCAATATCGTGGATTTTACCTGCGTGGCGGAGGGGGACGACAGCAATAAAACCGTCACGCTCGGCACCTGGCCCACGAAACAGCTCCGCACAACGGGAAGCCGGACGCAGCCTGTACCGTTCACCCTGAAGCTGACCGGATGCCCGCCGGGCGCGGCTTCGATCACATTTACGGGGAAGATGGACGGGCATGATAACAGCCTGCTGGCGCTGAATGATGCCAGCGCGGCCAGTAACGTGGCCGTGGAGATCCTCGACCGGGATAAAACGCGCCTCGCGTTGCAGCAGGCCAGCCAGACGGTGTCAGTGGATGCGCAGGGAAATGCCGAACTGTCGTTTTATGCCAATTATATCGCCACGGCGGATAACCCGCAGCCGGGCCGGGCTGATGCCGATGCAACTTTCATGATTAATTATAATTAATCGTATCCCCTCTCCCTGTAACGGTTATATGTTGCAGGGAGAGGGAAGGATTACAGTAATTCGTGCGCTTTCGCGTAATCAATTAATTCAACGATACTTTGTACGCCCAGCTTGGAAAAGATATTAGACTTATGGGCGCTTATTGTTTTGTTGCTAAGTAATAATTGATCCGCAATCTCCTTATTAGATAATCCGTTCGCCAGATATCGCAGAACCGTCACTTCACGATTCGATAATGGCATATCCACAGCGGCGCCTGTCCGGGAGCCTATATGGTTTATAAAACTCAATGTTTCTGACGGGAAAAAAGAATAGCCCGTCAGTATCATTTCCACCGCGTTATAAATTTCCCCCAGATCTTTCCGCTTACTGACAAAACCATTTGCCCCGGCGCGGATGGCGCGCCCTGCGTAGAAGGCTTCAGATTTCGAAGAGAGGAAGAGAATCTTAATATCTTTATTTAAGTTTCTGATTCTTTTCAATAATACGAAGCCGTCCGTGCCTGTCATTTCGATATCGAGAATGACCAGGTCGATGGGGTGGTTGCGTATACAGTCAAGCACTTCGTGGCTGTCGCCTGACTTCAGTTTGACCTGGATGTTTTTATTTTTCTGTAGCAGGACTTCTATCGACATTCTGACGATAGGGTGTTCGTCCATAATGATAACGGATGCCGGTTTCATTTTTTATGCCTCAGATTGTTAAAAGCGTTATGCTGAGTTTTGTTAAAACTCTCGAAAAGCCGGAAGGATAATTACGCAGATCCTTGTACGGTAGATCCCTGGGAAGAGCGAAAGCATCCTTGTTTACGTAGTGGTGATATCAATGCCTGAGCGCAGTTATCTCATAAGGCTGTTATGGCAAAATGATTTTTCTTATTCGCGTGTCAAACACGTCTTATTATACCGTTTAAGTATTGTCCGAAAAGCCTGTAAATTAATGTCCATATATTGATGATTATTATCTTCTGTATCTGAATCGCTAACTTTTTAAAATTAGCAAAAATGTCCTGATATTGCATTTACCACACAGTTTCATCTTTATGTAATAACAAAAAATAAACGATCTTACTGTATGTTGATCAAATGTTAACAATACGCAGGTCGTGACAAAATGTTTTCCGCCTGTCCGCTACCTCTGATGTCCGCTCTTTAGCGCGTCATCGCCTCATTTCTAACACCTCAGGCCAGGAGGATGATCCCTTCGTCAAAACAGCACTATCTGCTGTTTTCTTCACCTCTCATCGCTTTTATTCACAGATAAATCGCTTGTTTTTACACCATTATCATCCTGTTAACGGAAACGTCAGAAACTTAACGCATGGATAAAATGACTCTCGTTTAGCGTACAGGCAGCATTTCGCATGGTTTAAGTTGAAGAATTAGGAATAGTTATAAAATCGAAAGTTTTGTTAAAAAACACAAAAAATTAACATATATCCTAAGTATTTTCTTAAAGATCTTTAGGAATTAAGGGGTTACTGAATACGTTAATACGTGAAATCTGAAAGGTTGTTGAGAAGATGTAGCAACTCATGACGATGATTCAGCCCAAGTTTCGCCAGGATGCAGCTGAGACGGTAAATAATGCGGCTATAGGGGCGGTTCTGTAACTGAGCAATCTGTCGCAGGGTGCTACCCTGCGACAGCGCCTGCAGGATCGGCCATTCATCACGTGAAAACCACTCTTTCCGGTGGCCGGCGGGTGACGGCGCTTCCAGCAAGGTTTGTTGCAAAGCCCGCGGCGTAAGTTGCCGTTCAAGCACATGAAAAGGGCCAGCCGCTTTGCAAAACAGGCGTGTATCGTAATCATCGGCGCGAATGAGCAGGTAGGGTGTCAGGTAGGGGGCGAACAGGCTGTGGCGTCGTAATCGGTCCAGCAGGTCAATAAGCGGCGAGGCGCGGCTTTCTACATCTACCACCAGACGTGATGAAGGCCACTGATTCAGATCGCTGAGGGCGGCTTCCAGGGTGGAATAGTCACAGCAATTGCTCAGGGGAGAGTGCCCGCTCAGAAAACCGGAACGGAAAAAGTTATCCTGTGTGACCAGGACGATAAAGGGAGCATCGGTTTTGCGGGTCTGGTTGATTGACTGGCTCAAATATTCGAGACGATCAAAAAATGGGAGAGCAAAAGGCGAGTGCGTTGAACCCGGTGAATCACTTCCTGTCCGACGACGCCGGTAACGGCGTACTGTCATTCGCATAGCTTCCCTCTTGGCGATGACCGTTCAGTCCTCCTGCCATCTCCAGGATGGCCAATAATATCCCTGACCGAAGCGCGCGCCAGCCTGAAGCGCAAACTTACGGTCCGTTTCTGTTTCAATGCCTTCTATGAGTACATTTTCAGCAATTTTTGAACAAAGCGTGACCAGGTTTGCCAGCGCTGGCGTTGCACGTAAACGCCAGAAAGCGATCTTATCGATTTTTATTCCGCTTAACGGCATGCGGCAGGACAAAAACGCGCGCCCTGACGCTTCATCAATGTCATCCAACCAAATCCGATGTCCTTGCGCCGTCAACTGCTGAAGCGCACAACTCACCCTCAGACGTGCCGGGTCTGAGAGAGAAAAGAAGGAAGCAGGCTCCACGAGTTCAATGTTCAGCGGTGGGCTGTTAAGTTGCAGTAAACGCTGGAACATTTCCGGTATGGTCAGAACGGTTATCGGCAAATTTATGAAAAGGTTGTCGCAGGGAAAGGGTTTTTTTAACGCAGCGATCTGTGCTTCCAGCAGCATAAGCGCCCGAGCAGCGGACCAGTCGTAAAAAAAGCCTTCGCTTTGTTGATGCGGTGACAGCACGCTGAGCACTTCAGCCCCTACCGTGCGCGAAGAGGAGAGGGCGACAATGGGTTCAAGCTTGATGCCTGTAATGTCGTGTGAGATGTGCTGCACGCACGAGGGGAAACCTGTCTGGTCTGACGCTGTCACTCCGTCGTCCTGTTCATTTCCAGCCTCCAGGCGGCCGGGATACCGCAGGACAGTGTGAAGGGGAAGTAAACAGGATAACAGCAGGCGTTACTTAAAAGCGGCTAAGCCTTTTCGCAGCCCGTAAAAGAGGGATAAATGTTGAAAAAACAGCCGTATTTACAATCAGCTAGTCATTAACGGCAGAGAAGGTGGAAAAGGCATTGACTCACTACGCATTGACCGTATAATTCCAGGCGTTTCACCACCGCGAAGTACACTCTTCTCCGTGCGCCCTTAGCTCAGTTGGATAGAGCAACGGCCTTCTAAGCCGTAGGTCGTAGGTTCGAATCCTACAGGGCGTGCCATTAACCCTCCGGCACTCAGCCGTTCCTGACCAGCCTGAATCGTGTTTTCATTACCTTTAATAACTGGCCTTCCAGGGTCATACGACACATTGACTTTTCCCCCAGCTTACTTGCCGGGGGAGAGCGCCATCAGTGCCCTGTAACGGCCGCGGCGGCGACCGGATGGTCAGCGTTAGCGACCACGGTTGCACGGGCGACGGGATGATAACTACCGTCTGTTGCGGCTGCGACGGCGACAGGGTGATCGGCAGATACCACCGCCGTGGTGCGGGCGACAGGATGGTTACCTTCACCGGTGGCCGCCGCAACGGCAACAGGATGATCGGCGGAGGCGACGGCAGTGGCACGGGCTACCGGATGATTTGCAAATGCAGAAAATGATGCCGCAGTGAAAGCCAGAGCGAGAATGACTTTTTTCATACTATAACTCCTGATGTTTTCCCTGTATGGACAGGGACCATTATTTTAATAACGATGATTGGTAATTATTGAGAATTGTGCAATGGATATTGCTTCGTCTGAATCAAATACTCTGACAATGTATCTGGAAAACACGTTATTGATAATTGAAGCCAATATACCTTTCCAGTTTTAAATTGTTTATTTTTAAATTTATGGTCGTTTTGTGTAAAAATAAATTATTTGCCTGGTAAAGCATATTTAGCTAAAGGAGATGATTTTTCGCCGGGCAGAATAGTGTCACCTTCAATGTATAAGAAAGGCTTAAAATGAAAAAATATTTACTCATCGCGTTGAGCTTTCTGGCTATCACCAGTCCGGCGAGTTACGCTGGCATCCGATCGCTGGTGGAGGATGGCACGGTTCTGCAGAGCCAAATTATTACGCATACCCGAGAAGGGTATCACCCGCTGCGTACCTTAACCGCGGGCACGATTGGTGGCGTAGTGGGTCACCAGTTCGGTAACGGCAAAGGGAAAACCGCCATGACGGTAGCCGGTGCAACAGCCGGGGCTGCGGCTTCTCATAACCGGCAGTCTAACGAACTGGCAGCACAGGAAGTGAAGTTACTTATCAAGACTCAATCCGGGCAGACTATTCAGGTGGTGCAGCACAATAATGGTTTGACATTTAACCCTGGCGACAAAGTTCGTATCATCACAACGGGTTCTAATACCACCGTGGAAAAATCATACTAAGCACATTATTATGATTACAAAAATGAAATACCGTGGTTTTCACGTCTGTTATAAAAATAACGATACACGATACCTGGAAATACTGGACGATATATTGTCCTGTAATGTAAAACGACTCAGCGTTGAGATGGTATTTAAAAGCCTTCCGCATACCCACGTCTCTTTACTGAATACCCCCTACGGACAGTTTGTATTAAAGATTTACTCCCCCAGGAAAAAAAGGATAGAAAAATTTTTCAAATCGTTTTTTACGCCCAACCCCAACGAAAATTTGATTGAGCGGATCGACTATGCTGGCAGGCAAGGTCATACCTTCCCGAATGATTTTTATCTCCTGGCTGAACGCCGGATTTTCAGATTCGCAAAAATCTCGCTCATGTTGTTTGAGTATGTCCCCGGTCCGGAGTTACGCGTTCTTCCCGCGATCACGCCGGACATAAAGCGTGAAATCAGACACAGTATGCAGAAAATGCACAATCTGAAAATCATTTCCGGCGATGCGCACGGCGGGAACTTCATCCTGAGTGAAAAAGGAATAAGGATCATCGATCTGTCCGGGAAGCGTTGTAACGCGAAAAGGATTGTTGAAGACAACGTGACGGCCAGCCTGCGCATTGGTATTCCCATTGAATCACACCGGCGTTGGGAAAAACGCCTGATCGCAAAAAAAATCAGACGACACCATAAAATCGTCCAGAGGAAGTATCTGGCGCGTTCAAATACCGCTTAAACCCTTTATTCATGCAGGACAACAGCCTGTTATAAAAGAATTTTCCCTGGTATATGGCATTTTCGCCAATCCTCTACCATGCTCATTACACCTCACCGTTTCGCGTGGGGGCTTTTCGTAGTTGCTCATTAATCTTAAGGAAAAAGTTTATGAAAAAAACGACTGCTATTTTGTTGGGCACCGCGTTTCTGTTTACCACCAACGCCTTTGCGGCTGAAATGATGACAAAAAACGAATTCGAAAAAGTTGAGTCTCAGTACGAAAAAATCGGTACCGTGAGCACGGCTAACGAAGTCTCTGTCGACGATGCGAAAAAAGAGCTGGTCGAAAAGGCTGATAAAGAAGGTGCTGATGTGCTGGTGCTGACTTCCGGTAATACAAACAACAAAATTCACGGCACCGCCGATATTTACAAGAAAAAATAACGCTTTAGCAACCACCCCTTTCTGGGGTGGTTGTGCGCCATACTTCTCCCCCACATCGTTTTTAGCCTCTTCTCGCGCAGTGCTCCTCGTTGACGCTTGATTATGTAAGCATAATGCGTATAGTTCTCATTTGCATTTCATTTGATAAATACTAAGGCCCGACAACGGGCCATTTTTGCGCGCACGTTAAGAGCTCATTATGAACAACACCACAATGCACAAAACGCTGCTGGCGATTGCCATCGGCGCGGTTACACACTCCGCCTTTGCGGCGGAAGAGAAAAAAGAGGACACCATCGTGGTCCAGTCCACGGCGGGGAGTGATTTAAAACCCGGCGGTGACCAACTGCTTCCTGCCTTCCTCGACGGCCAGGTGGCTAACGGCGGACGTATGGGGATGCTCGGGCAGCAGAACGCCATGGACGTGCCGTTCAACATCATTAGCTACACCTCGAAGCTGGTGGAAGATCAGCAGGCGAAAACCATTGCTGACGTGGTCGCTAACGACGCGGGCGTGCAGTTTGTTCAGGGGTACGGCAACAGCGCGGAAACCTTCCGTATCCGCGGCCTGAAGTTTGACGGCGACGATATGACCTTTGGCGGATTGTCTGGCGTACTGCCGCGTCAGGTGGTGGATGCCCAGATGGTTGACCGCATCGAGATCTTCAAAGGGGCCAACTCCCTGATGAACGGCGCGGCCAGCTCGGGCGTGGGCGGGATGATCAACCTTGAGCCAAAACACGCGGGCGACATCCCGCAGGCGAAAGTGGGCGTCGACTACACCTCGGATTCCCAAATTGGCACCACGCTGGATGCGGGGCGTCGCTTTGGCGATAACGACCAGTTCGGCGCGCGGGTGAACCTTGTGCATCGTGAAGGCGAAACCGGCGTGCCGAACGACCGCCGCCGCACCACGCTGCTCTCCACCGGTCTGGATTACAAAGGTGACCGTTTCCGCACCTCGCTGGACCTGGGCTATCAGAAAAAAACCTTCCACGGCAGCCCGACCAGCGTCAACATCTCGGCGGTGGACTTCGTGCCTGAACCACCGAAGAACGATCGCAACTTCTCGCAGAAGTGGGCCTACAGCGATATCGAAAACGAATTCGGCATGTGGCGCAGCGAGTACGACATCACCGATAGCTGGACGGCCTATACCGGCCTCGGCGCACAGCACGCGCACGAAGAGGGGATCTACAGCGCGCCGAAGCTCCTGGATAAAAGCGGTAATGCGACGGTCAGCCGCCTTGATACCAACCGCATCAGCGATTCCGTCAGCGGCATGGCGGGCATTCGCGGTAACTTCATGACCGGCTTCGTCTCGCACAAGGTGAATGTCGGGTATTCGGCGATGACCAAAAACGAAAAAATCGCGTGGAAAATGTCTGCCGCGGCGGATAACCCGACCACCAACATCTACCACAACACTGGCGTTGCTATGCCGGACAGCAGCAACTTCAGCGGCTCAGGCGGCAAATACAGCGATCCGCTGACCAGTGGGCGCACCCGCACGCAGGGCTGGCTGTTGAGCGATACCCTGGGCGTGCTGGACGACAAACTGCTGTTTACCGCAGGCGCACGCCATCAGAAAGTGGTGATTCGCGGGTACAACAAAATTACCGGTGCGGAAAACGACGCGGACGGTTTTGACGGTAGCCGCTGGATGCCAACCTACGGCGTGGTCTATAAGCCGTGGGAGGAAATTTCCCTCTACGCCAACCACACCGAGGCGTTACAGCCCGGTGAAACTGCGCCTCGCTCAGCAAACAACTACGGCCAGAGCACCGGTATCGTGCACTCTAAGCAGAACGAAGTGGGTGTAAAGGCGGACTTTGGCCGCGTGGGCGGCTCCCTGGCACTGTTTGAGATCAAAATGCCGTCGGCTATCCTCGACGACAGCGGCCACTACGGCCTGGACGCTGAACAGCGTAACCGTGGCGTGGAGCTGAACGTTTTCGGCGAGCCAATGCTTGGGATGCGTCTGAACGCCAGCGCCACCTGGCTTCAGGCCGAGCTGACCAAAACTAAAAACGGCGTGAACCAGGGGAACGACGCGATCGGTATTCCGAGCTTCTACGCCGTGCTGGGGGCAGAATACGATATCAAGCCGATTGAGGGCCTGACGGCGACCGCGCGCGTTAACCACTCCGGCACGCAGTATGCTGACCTGGCGAATACCAAAAAGCTGGACAGCTACACCACGCTGGATCTGGGCATGCGCTATCGCTTCGCGGTGAACCACAATGAAAACCAGATGACCGTGCGCGCAGGCATCGACAACGTGACCAACGAGAACTACTGGTCAAGCGTGGATGATTCCGGTACTTACATCACTCAGGGCGAGCCGCGTACCTTTAAGGTCTCGGTTGGCTACGAGTTCTAAGCGTTCCACCTCGTTATCCGGGGCAGGGACGCCCCAATCCCTTCGTTGTTGTGTTATAAAATTGTAATAAAAGCTTCTTACACTGGTCGCCACATCCTTACCTCTTGGCCAATGACAGGAAGCCGCTATGGGCAGACCCCTCAAATCCGTATTTAAAAAAGAACATCGCGACGATATCAGTAACCGCAGCGCTAACCCGGTATTCTCCGAGGTGGCACAGGTGTTCCTCTCCCGCCGCCGTTTTCTCCAGATGGGGGCCGTAGCGGGGGCAGCCGTATCATTCCCGTATCTGATCACACCCGAGAATGCGATTGCCGCGGTCTCAAAACCGTCCGCGCTGGCAAAAGCGGTTTCCCTGGGCTTTACCAGCATTGACGTCTCCACGGAAGATACGGTCAGGGTGCCGGAAGGTTATATTGCCCGCCCGTTCTATCGCTGGGGCGATCCGACAGGCATCAAAAACAACATGCCGGCGTTTAAACCGGACGCCAGCAATACCACAGACGAGCAGGCCGTGCAGGCGGGCATGCACCACGACGGCATGGCGTGGTTTAGCCTGCCGCAGGGGGGGCAAAGCCCGGAGCATGGCCTGCTGGCGCTGAACCATGAATACATCGACAACGGAATGCTGTTTACGGACGGTACGGCGAACTGGAGCCTCGACAAAGCCCGCAAGGGGCAGAACGCGATGGGCGTGTCGGTGGTGGAAGTGAAAAAAACGGGCAACGGCTGGGAGGTGGTGCGTCCGTCTTCGTTCGCCCGCCGTATTACCGTCAATACGCCGATGCAGCTTACCGGCCCGGCGCGGCATCAGGACTTAATGAAAACCGCCGCCGATCCGCAGGGGGAACGCGTTCTGGGCACCATGCAGAACTGCGCCAACGGCCACACGCCGTGGGGGACCTATCTCACCTGCGAGGAGAACTGGTCGGACATATTTGTGAAAAAAGCCGATCTCAACCCGCTGGAAAAACGCTACGGCATTAGCGACAGCGATGAATCATACCGCTGGAACGAGGTGGATGAGCGGTTCAGCGTCGATAAAACCCCTAACGAACCCAACCGTTTCGGCTGGGTCGTGGAAATCGATCCCTACAACCCGACCTCCACCCCGCGCAAGCACACCGCGCTGGGCCGCTTCAAGCATGAGGGGGCAGCCGTCACGCTCGCCGCCGATAATCGCGTGGTGGTTTATATGGGTGACGACCAAAAGTTTGAGTACATCTATAAATTTGTTTCGGATAAAAAATACGATCCCGCGAACCGCGAAGCCAATATGCAGCTGCTGACGTCCGGCACGCTGTACGTCGCCAGGTTCAACGAAAACGGCAGCGGCGACTGGCTGCCGCTTGTCTTCGGGCAAAATGGCCTGGATAAAAGCAACGGTTTTGCAAGCCAGGGCGATCTGCTGATTAAAACCCGTCTGGCGGCCGACGTGGTGGGGGCAACGAAGATGGATCGCCCTGAGTGGATAGCCGTCGATCCGCACGCCAGCGGCAGCGTCTACTGTACGCTCACCAACAACAGCGATCGCGGGAAAGAGGGCAAGGCACCGGTCGATGCTGCTAACCCGCGCGCCAACAACGTGTACGGGCATATTATGCACTGGCTCGAAGAGGGGGCCGATCCTGCCGCCTCACGCTTTAAGTGGGATATTCTGGTCATGGCCGGGCGCACCGACGGCGACGATCCGAAGGCCAAAGGCTCGATGCAGGGCGCGGAATTTGGCAGCCCGGACGGCCTGTCGTTTGACCACCAGGGCGTCCTGTGGATCCAGACCGATGTCTCCTCCAGCACCATCAATAAGAAAGCGTACGAGGGGATGGGCAATAACCAGATGGTGGCTACCATTCCAGGCACCAACGAGTATCGCCGATTCCTGACCGGGCCGCGCGGGTGCGAAATCACCGGCATTGCGTTTACGCCAGACAACCGGACGCTGTTTATCAACATTCAGCATCCGGGGGAGGGCGGGGATGATATTACCGACCCGGCCAACCCTCGCGCTGTTTCCAGCTGGCCAGACGCGAGTCCGAACGGGCGTCCGCGATCGTCAACGGTGGTGATCGTCAAAGCAGACGGCGGGATCATCGGGTCGTGACGTTTATCCGCCGGGCGCATGCGCTGGCCCGGCGTTAAGCTTGCTACCACCAGCATGAAGTGTTAAAACGTGCCCCTTCTAAAAAAGAGACAGGGGTAGGGCGTGAAAGACGCGTCATCCGCTTCAGGCCATGGTAGCGCTGAAGCTTCGTCGGATCAGAGTCCGACGCTGCAACGTGGTTTGCAAAATCGACATATTCAGTTAATTGCCCTTGGCGGCGCGATCGGTACCGGGCTGTTTCTCGGCATCGGCCCCGCCATTCAAATGGCTGGCCCGGCGGTTCTGCTGGGTTACGCTCTCGCGGGGATTATCGCCTTCCTGATCATGCGCCAGCTCGGCGAGATGGTTGTTGAAGAGCCGGTGTCCGGCTCCTTCGCGCATTTTGCCTATAAATACTGGGGTCCGTTCGCAGGCTTCCTCTCCGGCTGGAACTACTGGGTGATGTTTGTGCTGGTGGGCATGGCGGAGCTGACCGCCGCAGGCATCTATATGCAGTACTGGCTGCCGGATGTCCCGACGTGGATCTGGGCGGCGGCCTTCTTCATCATTATTAACGCCGTTAACCTTGTGAACGTGCGCCTGTATGGTGAGACCGAGTTCTGGTTTGCGCTGATCAAGGTGCTGGCGATTATCGGCATGATCGGCTTTGGCCTGTGGCTGCTGTTCTCCGGCCACGGCGGCGAGCGTGCATCGATCGACAACCTGTGGCAGCACGGCGGCTTCCTGGCGACTGGCTGGAAAGGGCTGATCCTCTCGCTGGCGGTCATTATGTTCTCCTTTGGCGGTCTGGAGCTGATTGGCATCACCGCTGCTGAAGCGCGCGATCCGCACAAAAGCATTCCGAAAGCGGTCAACCAGGTTGTGTACCGTATCCTGCTGTTCTATATCGGCTCGCTGGTGGTGCTGCTGGCGCTCTATCCGTGGGTGGAAGTAAAATCTGACAGCAGCCCGTTCGTGATGATCTTCCATGACCTGAACAGCAACGTGGTGGCTTCCGCGCTGAACTTCGTCATTCTGGTGGCGTCTTTGTCGGTGTACAACAGCGGGGTTTACTCCAACAGCCGCATGTTGTTTGGCCTCTCCGTACAGGGCAACGCGCCGAAGTTCCTTACCCGCGTCAGCCGTCGCGGCGTGCCGATCAATTCGTTGTTCCTTTCGGGCGCTATCACCTCGCTGGTGGTGCTGATCAACTATCTGCTGCCGAAAGAGGCGTTTGGCCTGCTGATGGCGCTGGTTGTCGCCACGCTGCTGCTGAACTGGATCATGATCTGCCTGGCGCACCTGCGCTTTCGCGCCGCGATGCGCCGCAAGGGGCGCGAGACGCAGTTCAAGGCGCTGCTCTATCCGGCGGGGAACTACATCTGTATCGCCTTCCTCGGCCTGATTCTGGTGCTGATGTGCACCATGGATGAGATGCGCCTGTCAGCGATGCTGCTGCCGGTGTGGGTGGTGTTCCTGTTTGTTGCCTTTAAACTCTCTCGAAGGTAAAAGCAAAACGGCAACCAGGTTGCCGTTTTTAGTGTTTGCACCCTCTCCCTGTGGGAGAGGGCCGGGGTGAGGGCACCAGACCGCACCACACTGCCCGCCTTCACGCCCGGTGGCGCTGCGCTTACCGGGCCTACATGTTCGGGGACGTTATTTAGTAGGCCGGGTAAGGCGAAGCCGCCACCCGGCACCTCCCCATCACCATTATCGTGACCCCTCTCCCAATTCTGTTTCGATCCACAGGATCTTTGTTTTGTAATCGATTACTTTTCATTTGAGCTAATTTGTAATCGATTACTTTTTCCGGGTGAGGCTTATCATGGTGTCAACTGAGAGTAGTGAAAAGGCGATAACGCAGCACCGGCTGCTGGTGCCGCGTCTGTCGCTGATGATGTTTCTGCAATTTTTTATCTGGGGTAGCTGGTCGGTCACGCTTGGCCTGGTGATGACCCGGCACAACATGTCACTGCTGATTGGCGACGCGTTCTCAGCCGGGCCCATCGCCTCCATTCTTTCGCCGTTCGTGCTCGGGATGCTGGTGGACCGCTTCTTCGCTTCACAGAAGGTGATGGCGGTGATGCACCTCGCGGGCGCGGCGATCCTCTGGTTCGTGCCGGGGGCGCTGATTGCTGAGAACGGCGCGCTGCTGATTGGCCTTCTGTTTGGCTACACGCTCTGCTACATGCCAACGCTGGCGCTCACCAACAACATCGCGTTCCACAGCCTGGCAAACGTGGATAAAACTTTCCCGGTGGTGCGTGTGTTTGGCACCATCGGCTGGATCGTGGCGGGCATTTTTATCGGCGTCACCGGCGTGGCGTCCAGCGTGACCATCTTCCAGGTGGCGGCGGTCAGCTCCGTGCTGCTGGCGCTCTATAGCCTGACGCTGCCGCACACGCCTGCACCGGCGAAAGGCCTGCCTGTGAAGGTGCGCGATCTCTTCTGCGCGGACGCCTTCGCGCTGCTCAAAACCCGCCACTTCTTCATCTTCTCCGTCTGCGCAATGCTGATCTCCGTCCCGCTCGGCACCTATTACGCCTACACCGCCTCGTATCTGGCGGATGCCGGCATTGCCGACGTTAGCACCGCCATGTCCTTCGGGCAGATGTCTGAGATCGTCTTCATGCTGGTTATTCCGCTGCTGTTCCGCCGCCTGGGCGTGAAATATATGCTGCTGATCGGCATGCTGGCGTGGTTCGTGCGTTATGCCATGTTCGCGCTGGGCGTCAGCGAGGAGGGGCGCATTCTGCTGTATCTCGGCATTCTGCTGCACGGCGTCTGCTACGATTTCTTCTTTGTCGTCGGCTTTATCTACACCGACCGCGTGGCGGGCGAAAAGGTCAAAGGTCAGGCGCAGAGCATGATCGTGATGTTCACCTACGGCATCGGCATGCTGCTCGGCTCGCAGATTTCAGGGGCGCTTTACAACCGCCTGGTGGCAGGGCAGACCGTGCCGCAGGCGTGGGTTACATTCTGGTGGATCCCGGCGGTGGCTGCCGCGGCGATCGCGCTGATTTTCCTTCTCACGTTTAAGTATGACGATGACAAGGCGTAATGTTCTGGAGGTGGTATGAGGACAATGAAAGGACCGGGCATTTTTCTGTCGCAGTTTATTGGCGGGGAAGCGCCCTTCAACACGCTCGACGGGCTGGCAGAATGGGCGGCGTCGAAGGGTTACAGAGCGGTGCAAATCCCCTGCAACCATCCGCATATCTTTGATGTGGAGAAAGCCGCAGAGAGTCAGGCCTACTGCGACGACATCACCGCTAAGCTGGCCGCGCACGGGCTGGTCATCAGCGAGCTGTCGACCCATCTGGAAGGGCAGCTTGTGGCGGTGAACCCGGTTTACAGCGAGGCGTTTGACCACTTCGCACCCGCATCCGTGCGCGGTAACGATGCGGCGCGTCAGACGTGGGCAACGGAAAAACTGAAGCAGGCGGCGGTCGCCTCGGCCCGATTAGGGCTGAAAGCGCACGCCACCTTCTCCGGCTCGCTGGCCTGGCCGTTTTTCTATCCGTGGCCGCCGCACAACGAGCAGCGTTTTCAGGAGGCGTTCGAGGCGCTGGCAACCCGCTGGCGGCCGATACTGGATACCTTCGACGAGCAGGGCGTGGACGTCTGCTTTGAGCTGCATCCGGGGGAAGATCTGCACGACGGCGTAACCTTCGAGCGTTTTCTGGCGCTGGTGGATAACCATCCGCGCTGCAACATACTCTACGACCCGAGCCACATGCTGCTTCAGCAAATGGATTACCTGACCTTTATTGATCTCTACCATGCGCGCATTAAAGCGTTCCATGTCAAGGACGCGGAGTTCCGCCCCAGCGGGCGCAGCGGCGTCTACGGCGGCTACCAGCCGTGGATCAACCGCGCCGGACGTTTTCGCTCGCTGGGTGACGGGCAGATCGACTTTAAGGGCATCTTCAGCAAGCTGACCCAGTACGACTACGACGGCTGGGCGGTGCTGGAGTGGGAGTGCTGCCTGAAGGATGGCGATACTGGCGCGAGTGAAGGCAGCGAATTTATCCGCCGCCACATTATTCCCGTTTCCGGACGGGCGTTTGATGATTTCGCCGCAGGGGGCAGCCATGATTAACGTCGGGATTATCGGCAGCGGGTTTATTGGCCCGGCACACATCGAGGCGCTCAGGCGTCTCGGGTTTGTGCAGGTGGTCGCGCTCTGCGACGGTTCGCTCGTTAAGGCGCAGGAAAAGGCGCGCCAGCTAAATGTGCCGCATGCTTACGCCAGCGTGGAAGAACTGCTCGCGCACCCCAATCTGCATGCGGTGCACAACTGCACGCCGAACCACCTGCACGCGGAGATTAACCGCCAGATCCTGCGCGCGGGCAAGCACGTGTTTTCCGAAAAGCCGCTGTGCATGACACCGGACGAGGCGCGCGAGCTGGTGGCGCTGGCAGAGCAGGCGGGCGTGGTGCATGGCGTGAGCTTTGTCTATCGTCAGTTTGCGATGGTGCGCCAGGCGGCGAGCATGATGCGCGCGGGCACCCTCGGGCGGCTGTTTGCCTCGCACGGCAGCTATTTGCAGGACTGGATGCTGCTGGAAACCGACTACAACTGGCGGGTGGATGCCGCGCTCGGCGGCGCATCGCGGGCGGTGGCGGATATCGGCTCCCACTGGTGCGATACGGTGCAGTATGTCACCGGCAGGCGCATTACTGAGGTGATGGCTGATTTATCCATCGTCTGGCCGACGCGCAAGGCTAACGTGGCGGGCAGTCAGACGTTTACGCACGACGAACATGCTCACTATGAAGATAAACTGGTCACTACCGAAGACTTCGGCTCGGTGCTGTTGCGTTTTGACGACGGCAGCAAGGGCAGCTTTAGCGTCTCGCAGGTGAGCGCGGGGCGAAAAAACCGCCTGACCTTTGAAATTAACGGCAGCGAGCAGTCGGTGGCGTGGGATCAGGAAACCCCGCAGCAGCTGTGGATCGGCCATCGCACCCGGGCAAACCAGACGCTCAGCGACGATCCGGGTTTGATGAACCGTGATGTGGCCGACAGCGCCCATTTCCCCGGCGGACACATTGAAGGCTGGCCGGATGCCTTTAAAAATATGATGGCGCAATTTTACCGTGCCGTGCAGGCGGGAGCGATGCCGGATAATCCGCAGTTTGCCACCTTCCACGATGGCGCCAGTGTGATGTATATCCTTGATGCGATTGTGAAAAGCCATCAGCAGCAGCGCTGGGTGCGTGTGGAATACTGACGCATTGCCCGGTTCGCCGGGCAACCAATTTATGGTAGCCTGCACAAAACGCTAACCGCAGGATGTATCGTCGCTATGTCAATTCAGAAAATCGCTCAACTGGCCGGGGTATCCGTGGCAACGGTCTCTCGCGTACTGAATAACAGCGATACCGTGAAGGCGAAAAACCGCGAGCGCGTTTTGCAGGCGATCCAGGAGAGTAACTACCAGCCCAATCTGCTGGCGCGTCAGCTGCGCACCGCCCGCAGCTATATGATCCTGGTGATGGTCTCGAACATCGCCAACCCGTTCTGTGCCGAAGTGGTGAAGGGCATCGAAGCCGAGGCGGAAAAGAACGGCTATCGCATTCTGCTGTGCAACTCCGGCTCGGATATTGAGCGCTCCCGCTCGGGCTTAAGCCTGCTGTCGGGCAAAATCGTCGATGGCATTATCACCATGGATGCGTTCTCGAAGCTGCCGGAGCTGGCCGCGCTGATTGGCAACGCGCCGTGGGTACAGTGCGCTGAATACGCCGATGCGGGCGCGGTCTCCTGCGTGGGGATTAACGATGTTGATGCCTCTCAGCATGTTGTCAGCCAGCTTGCCGACGGGGGCCGCAAACGCATTGCGCTCATCAACCACGACCTCAGCTACAAATATGCCCGTTTGCGCGAACGCGGCTATAAGAGCGTCATACACCTGCGGGATCTGGACTATCAGGCGGTGGAGTACGCCAGTGAGCTCAGCTCCAGTGCGGGCATGGCGGCGATGCAAAATCTGTTAAAAGCAAACCCGCCGGATGCGGTGTTTGCCGTTTCTGATACGCTGGCGGCGGGGGCGCTGCGCGCCATTCAGCAGGCAGGGCTGCGAGTGCCAGAAGATATCGCGGTGGTGGGTTTTGACGGCACCGAGCTGGCGGAGATGATTTCTCTCACCACCATTGAACAACCGTCGCGGGATATCGGGCGCAAGGCGGTCAATCTGCTGTTAAATAAGATCGACAACCCGGATGCGCCCACGGAAAGGGTCATGATGGACTGGCGCTTTATTTCCCGCGCCAGCACCTGATTATCTGGCGATGACGCCAGCCAGCGAGCGAATATCGTTTCCGGTTGGCGACTGGTGAATACGCAGGCCAAATTCATCCACCACCGCGAAAATATGATCGAAGATGTCGGCCTGAATATCTTCGTATTCTGCCCAAATCACCGTGTTGGTAAAGGCATATATTTCAATCGGCAGCCCGTTGGCATCTGGCGCGAGCTGGCGCACCATCAGCGTCATATCTTTACGAATACGCGGGTGGTTACGCAGATATTCATTCAGATAGGCACGGAAGGTGCCGATATTGGTCATCTTGCGCAGGTTTAATACCGATTCCCCTTCGCCGTTCTGCTGATTCCACAGGTTAATTTCCTCATGACGCGCGGCCAGATACGGCTTCAGTAGTTTCGCCTGAATCAGTTTCTGCTGCTCCTGCTCATCGAGGAAATGAATGCTGGTGGTATCGATATTCAGGCTACGCTTGATGCGGCGACCACCGGAGGCGGACATGCCGCTCCAGTTGATGAACGCGTCGGACACCAGCGCCCAGGTCGGGATGGTGGTGATGGTGTTATCGAAGTTACGCACTTTAACGGTGGTCAGGCCGATGTCGGTCACCGTGCCGTTGGCCCCGTATTTCGGCATCTCCAGCCAGTCCCCGAGCTTCAGCATGTCGTTGGCGGAGAGCTGAATACCGGCCACTAAGCCCAGTATCGGGTCTTTAAAGACCAGCATCAGAACGGCAGCCATCGCACCCAGGCCGCTTATCAGAATGGCGGGTGACTGACCGATCAGAAGGGAGATAATTAATATTCCCACCAGAATGGCGCTCACCAGCTTGATGCCCTGGAATATCCCCTTCAGCGGCAGCTGTGATGCGGTGGCCATTTTCTGCGACAGATTAAAAATCACATCCAGCAGCGAGAAGAAGGAGAGCAGGGCATAGACCATCACCCACAATTTTGCGCAGGTGGTGAGCATTTCCGCCGCTTCGCTGCCTTTTTGCAGCCACAGAACCGCCTGAACGTTGACGATTATCCCCTGGAGGGTAAACGCCAGACGGTGAAATAACTTGTTCTGCGTAATGATCTGCAACCATAAATGGCTGCTGGCCTGCGCGCGTTTTTCGAAGGCGCGCAGCACCACTTTGTGCAGAATAAAATGAACGATAATGGCTGTAAGAAAAATAATACCAAAGATAATCACTAAAGAGGTGGTGTGATTAATTTCAATCCCTAACTCTTCAACCTGAGCAATTAATTCCTGCATAACGTCTCCTGTATTGATGCAGCCCCATAATGGCGGCTGCGGATCTATTATGCAAATTCAGGCAGTTTTATTTTGTCGCCGGACAGGCCTTGACGACCGGTAAGCACAGACGATGGCGCATACGCAGCGTGGCCAGCGCCAGCACTCCCATCATGGCCGTTTCCACCATCAGGAAGACGTTGACTGCCTGGGTGTAATCTCCGTGATGATTTTGCAGCCCGTGCAGCAAAATCGCGCCGAAAATGGCCGGGCCAAGCCCCAGCGCAGCCTGTTGCAGCGTGCTTAAAATCGCGCTCGCGGACCCCGCGTCGTCAGGCTGAATATCGCGCATCCCGATACGGTAGAAGCTGTTTACAATCAGCGCCTGCCCGTAACCCACCAGCCCGGTGGCCGGGGCCAACGTCAGCGCGGTATTCTGCATTCCCCAGTGACGGAACGTGGCGATCAGCGCCACCAGGCCGACAAGCTGAATCGCAAGCCCGGTCAGCAGGATGGCGCTGGTGCTGTAGCGGGCAATCAGGCGTGGGGCGAACCAGGCGGAAATAAAATAGGTGACGCCGAGCGCGATAAAGCTGTTCCCGGACTGCCACGGCGCCATCCCCAGACCGCTTTGCATGGTCAGCGCCATACAGAACATAAACCCGGACCAGACGCTGAAAAAGAGTATCCCGATCAGCACGCCAAAACGGATGCTGCGCAGCTGCAACAGGCGCGGCGCGATAAGCGGGTGGGCATTCTCACGCTCTTTCTTACGCGCGTTTAACACCATCAAAAAGCCCAGCGGCACAATCGCCAGCAGCGCGGCCTTCAGCGGCCACGACCAGTGCCACTGCGGGCCGAGCGCCATCGGGAACAGCAGACAGCACAGTATCGCCGTCAGCAGGACAGTACCGGTCCAGTCAATGCGCGACGGCGTATCGCGGCGAGTTTCCGGCACGTAGCGACGGCTCATCGCCAGCACCACCAGACAAATCGGCACGTTGATAAAGAAGGCGTTACGCCAGCCAAGCCCGGCGATGTCCGCCGACACCAGCCAGCCGCCACCCATCTGGCCGACGATAAACGCAATTCCGCCGATACCGCCGAACAGACTGATCGCTTTGGCGTGTGCCGTTCCTTTTAACGTCACGTGCAACGTCGCGAGAATTTGCGGCATGATCAGCGCGGCGCCCGCGCCCTGGATAATGCGCGCGGCAAGCAACTGTTCGATATTGCCCGCTATGCCGCACAGCAGCGAGGCCAGGCCAAAACTCGCCACGCCCCACATAAACAAGCGACGGCGGCCAAGGTTATCGCCCAGCTTGCTGCCGGGGGCCAGACAGACGGCAAAGGCCACGCCGTAGAGGGCGACGATCAGCTCCAGTTCGGTGGCGGTGGCGTGTAACGAATGGGTGATGGAATCCAGCGCCACGTTGGTGATCGAGGTATCAATCAGCGGCAGCATCTGGCCGGTTAACAGCAATATCAGGCCCGCACGACCCGGTGAAACAACTGACGTATTCATGGTGACTCCATTGCGTCAAACAGCGTAGAGTCGTAGCATCAACCATCTGATAAACGGGTACCAGTTCTTGCTTATACTGGTACTGGCACTACCATGCAGGAGATGTTATGGCGCTGATGTCTGAACCTGTCACCTCTCTCCAGGATGACACCCGCAAGCAGCTGGGCGCGTTTTTGCGTGCCCGGCGCGAAAGCCTCGATCCGCAGCGGCTCGGCTTACCGCGCAGCGGCCGTCGCCGCACGCCGGGCCTGCGCCGGGAGGAGGTAGCGATGCTCGCGGATGTCGGTGTGACCTGGTACACCTGGCTGGAACAGGGCCGGGACGTCAATCCGTCCAGCGCGGTGATGGCCGCCATTGCAAAAGCGCTGCAATGCACCCCGACCGAAGCCCGGCATCTTTTTGTGCTTGCCGGTTTGCCGCCGGGCGAAGCCCCGCAGGCGGTGTGCTGTGAGGGGATCAGCGAAGGCACGCGTCGCCTGCTGGATACCCTGATGCCGAAGCCTGCCAGTATTCAGAAACCGAATTTCGATATCGTGGCGTGGAACGACAGCTTCGGACACCTGATGGGCGTCGATTTCAACGCTATCCCGCCGGAAGATCGCAACTGTATTTACCTGTTCCTCACCCATCCGGCGTGGCGCGCGCGGCTCGGCAAACGTGACGACGTGCTGCCGATTTTCGTCTCCTACTTCCGCGCGGCAATGGCTGAGCACCGTGGCGACCCGCTCTGGGAAGCGAAGCTGGCGCGTTTTTTTGCGGTGTCTGAGGAGTTCAAAACCCTGTGGCACCAGCGTAACGACGTGCGCGGCGTGGAGAACCAGCTCAAGCTGTTCACCCATCCCGAGCTGGGGGATTTTCATCTCCAGCAGATGTACTGGTACTCCGCCCCGCGAAACGGATCGCGGCTGCTGGTCTATTTACCGGTGGACGAGGCAGGGGAGAGGGCGATGGCGTGGCTGGAGGCGCAGGGGAAATAAGTTTTTTGCGAGGGGCTTTCAGGGAATAAGAGCTGGCTCTGCTAAGCGGATGAGACAGGTATAAGTTGGCGTTTAACTTAAACCAACCGACTGAATCGACATCATTTCGATGAGGGATTAAGTCGACTATACTCACGCCATGAGAAACAACAAATGTCGCCACTGATGATTGATTCCGCAGACTTCAGCCAAAAACTCGGCCTTATCTCCCGAAACGTCGAACACACCGAAGCGTTCCTGGCACGAGGTACGGCGGATTTTCATCTGCCGGGGTTTCTGCTGCCTGTGGGATACCGGCTCCTGAAATCGCGTTATGGTGATGAATATCGTCTCGTGACCACCGATGACGGCAAACCTTATACGGCGTATGCCGTAAAGCTTAAATTTCATAAAGAAATTACCTTTCCCCACGGTGCCGCCACGCAGGTGATGGTGTGGCGTACTCCGCGTGCCGTTCATCAACGCGTGATAAGCGGGTTGCCACAACTCTTTTTTCAGTGGGTGCTAAGCGAATACGACATCGTTGTCTCTGACAGCGAACAAACGGGAGACGGGCAACGGTTCTGGCTGCGCATGATCGACTGGGCGTTTACCATGAACTATCGCATTAGTGTGGCGGACGGTACGGTGGGAGAAGAGTGGACGTTAACGCCCGTAAATTCCTACGCTGAGCTGGAAGAGCGCTGGATTGCTTTTGCCTGGGGAAACGATCGTGAGGTCCATCCGCATCGCAGGCTTGTCATCAGTAAAGCGTAACGGGCCGCATGCAGCGGCCCATTTTCATTAGCATTCAGTCACAATCGTGCTCAGCGGCAGGCGAGACTTCGGCAGCGTGGCATTGAAATCCTCAACGCTGTGATGCCCAACAGGCACCACCACCAGGCTGGTGAAGCCTTTCTCTTTCAGGCCGAACTCTTCGTCGAGGATTGCGGCATCGAAGCCTTCAATCGGCACTGCGTCCAGGCCCATCGCGGCCACGCCCAGCAGGAAGTTGCCGACGTTCAGGTAAACCTGCTTCGCCATCCACTGGTCGTCATCTTTCAGATCCACGCGGTGCATGTCGGCAAAATAGCAGCGGCCTTTGTGGTTCGCGGCTTTTGCTTCTGGCGTGGCGAAACGGCCGTCAGCCTCTTCCTGATCGACGACGCGCTCAAGCCAGGCATCGTCCATCGCGGTTTTCGCACAGAACACCACCACGTGAGAGGCATCCAGCATTTTGCGTTCGTTAAACACATAGGTGCCCGCCGCGGATTTTGCCACGCGCGCTTTACCCTCTTCAGTGCTGGCAACAATAAAATGCCACGGCTGGGAGTTGGTGCTGGACGGGCTGTATTGCAGCAGCGTTTTGATTTTTTCCGCTTCTTCTGCGGTCAGTTTTTTGGCTGGGTCGAACGCCTTGGTAGAGTGCCGTTTCAGGGCGACAGAAATAATATCCATAACAACTCCTGGTGATGAAATTCGCCCGCGGGCGGGCGTGAAAGGAAAGCAGATTACCGCGCGAAGCGGGAAAAGATAAGTGCGATTCGAGCGCTTATTCTGTTCGTCTCAGACGAACAATCAGGCTGGCCGAATCCACTTCTGATCTTTTTTCGGCAGTTTATCAACGACCAGATTCCACGAATCCGTAATCAGGTCGGTGACCAGTTCAGGCGTGATGTCGTCCGTGCCATAAAGGGAGATCCAGTGTTTTTTATTCAGATGGTAGCCAGGCTCCACGCCACGGTAGATCTGCTGATTGAGCAGCGATTTTTCCGGATCGGATTTCAGGCTGACGTGGGCCCGACCGTGAGCGGTCGCCATCAGCATAAAAATTTTCCCGCCCACCTTAAACACGTCATACTCCGGGCCAAACGGCCAGCAATGTTCGGTAAAAGGCATCTCCAGCGCGACGCGTCTGGCATGTTCCTGCAAGGCTTTACTGTCCATGGCTCTCTTCCTCAGCAAGCCCGCGCCACATGGCTTCAAAGCCCAGCGCTTTAAAATCGACGGCACGGGACGGATCGCGCGCGGCAAACTCCATGGTGGTTTCAGCCAGCGATAAGAATATTGCATCACCGAAGGTCTTAAACTCGTCAGACATAAACACCGGGCGCACCGAGCGGTGACACAGTTCGTGTATTTCCGGGAACATGTCTTTCACCGCCTGCTCGGTTTCAATGTTCAGCTTTTCACTGACGCCAATCTGGCGGATAGCCGCATGCGCCAGGGGGTTACGAATGCCCCAGTCCACATAGCTATTCCAGATATTACGGGTATGCTCTTTTGGCTGGGTGATGGTGCGATCGAGGTTCGCCAGCATGGTCTGGCAAAGATCCTGCTTCAGATGCAGATAGAGGGCATTCAGCAGATCGTCTTTGGTAGCAAAGTAGCGAAACAGTGTCCCTTCAGCGACGCCCGCATTACGGGCAATTAACGCCGTTGAGGCGGCAATACCTGACTGCGCAAACGCAGCCGTTGCTGCTTCCAGTAAGGCCTGTTTTTTATCTTCACTCTTCGGACGTGCCACTAAATTTTTCCTCCCGCCATTTGTAAAAACCCTGATTGAAACACGTGCTTTGCCACGCTGCAACGCGGAATGTCAAAGATCGAAAACCTTCTTGACGGCGTAATCATCCTATCTATAATGAGTGCTTACTCACTCATAATCAAGTTCAACCCGCGCAAACTATCGGACAGGGCGCGTTGGCGGGTCAGGATAATGAAAAAGCCTCTATTCATCTGCGTGGTGTTAGTTATGATTATTGCTTCAGCTGCCAGTTTACCGTTTGTACTGAATGCCGGATTTGGCCAGCCACCGCAGGGTGCGCAGCTCTCTGAAGTGGAGGCCTCTCCGCACTATCGCGACGGGCAATTCCATAACACGCTCCCTACCCCGGGCTTTACCGGGCAACAAAATATGCTGGTGGCGTGGTGGCAGTTTCTTACCCGTAAAACCGAAAACGCCCGTCCTGCGCAGCCGCTGCCGCTGGTGAAAACCGATCTGGCGAGCCTGCCGCCTGAGCAGGACACGCTGGTGTGGCTCGGCCACTCCTCCTGGTATATGCAGCTGGCGGGGCAACGAATCCTGATCGATCCGGTTCTGAGTAACTACGCCGCACCGTTCTCCTTCCTCAATAAAGCCTTTGCGGGGGAGTACCCGTGGCGTGCGGAGAGCATGCCGGAGATCGACCTGCTGATTATCTCCCACGATCACTATGACCATCTGGATTACGCCACCATCAAGGCGCTGCTGCCGAAGGTTAAGCGCGTGGTCACCCCGCTGGGCGTGGGTTCGCATCTGCGCTACTGGGGGATGAACCCTGAGATTATCGACGAGCGGGACTGGAACCAGTCGGTACGTATCAGCGATGCGCTGACGGTTCACGTGTTGCCGGCGCGCCATTTTTCCGGGCGCGGCATTAAGCGTAACCAGACCCTGTGGGGCAGCTTTATGTTTGTCTCTCCGGAGCAGAAGGTCTACTACAGCGGAGACTCCGGTTATGGCCCGCACTTCAAAGCAATTGGCGAGCAGTTTGGCGGAGTTGACTTAGCCATTATGGAAAACGGCCAGTACGACCAGGACTGGAAGTACATCCATATGCATCCGGCGGAAACGGCGCAGGCCTCGGCAGATCTCAATGCCAGAGCGGTCGTACCGGGACATAACGGGCGTTTTGTGCTGGCGAAACATACCTGGAACGATCCACTGATCCAGCTGGCGAAAGCCAGTAAGGATAAAAACTACCGGCTGCTGACACCGGAGCTGGGCGAGCCCGTGCGGGTGAGTGATACCACGCAACAATTTCGCGAGTGGTGGGAATAATGTTTAAGCGAGAAGCAGAGGGGGAGAGCTGTATGACGATTTCCGCTCAGGTCATTGATACGATTGTCGAATGGATCGATGACAACCTACACCAGCCGTTACGCATCGAAGAGATTGCCCGCCATGCGGGTTACTCAAAATGGCATTTACAGCGGCTGTTTATGCAGTACAAAGGCGAAAGTCTGGGGCGCTACATCCGCGAACGCAAGCTGCTGATGGCGGCGCGCGATCTACGTGAGTCAGACGAGCGCGTGTACGATATCTGCCTGCGCTACGGGTTTGACTCGCAGCAGACGTTTACCCGCATCTTTACCCGCACCTTCAACCAGCCGCCCGGGGCGTACCGCAAAGAGAACCATAGCCAGACACATTAACATGTCGCGTGTAGGCCGGGTAAGGCGTAGCCGCCACCCGGCTTTTTTGTGGGCTCGGTGCCCGTAATTGCCCGGTGGCGCTGCGCTTACCGGGCCTACAAATCACTTACCACCGATAATTCACCGTCGCCGTCACCGTCCGGCCAATCCCGTAGAAGCACGCCGTATCGCTTGCGCATGACGCCACATACTTCGTGTCCGCCACGTTATTGACGTTGAACTGCACGCTTGCCCCTTTCAGGCTGCGGTTCATCTCGCCCAGATCATAGCGCAGCATCGCGTCATACAGATCCACCGATGGCACCTTAAAGGTGTTCTTCGCATCGCCGTAGCTGGTGCCGATGTAGCGCATCCCCACGCCAGCGGTCAGGCTCTTGAGCGCCCCGCCCGGAACGGTATAGCTGGCAAACGCAGACGCCATATGCGTCGGGATACGCGCCGGGGTCTTGCCCTCGGTGCCCGCCACCGTGGTGCTTTCGGTTTTTGCATCGGTGTAAGTGTAGGAGCCAATCAGGTTGATGTTATCCATCAGCGTGGCGTGGATTTCCGCTTCAGCGCCTTTCGAACGCACCTTGCCCGCATTTTCGAACCAGCTTTCAGCGCTGTTATAGGTCGCTACGTTGTCCTGAGTTAAATCGTACAGCGCGAGAGTCATCAGCGTGGTGTCGACCGGCTGATATTTCAGGCCAATCTCGGTCTGCTCACCGGTAGTTGGCCTGAATGGCGCGACGCCCGGCGCACGGTTGGTTTGCAGGTTCGGCTCAAACGACGTGCTGTAGCTGATGTACGGCGAGAGGCCAAAATCGAACGCGTACAGAAGGCCAGTGCGCCAGGTAAATTTGCTGTCGTTCTGCTGCGTAAAGCTATTATCGGTGAAGTCGTTGGTACGCACTTCGCTCCAGTCGTAGCGCCCGGAAACCAGCCACTCCCAGTTGTTCCAGCTCATCTGATCCTGAAGATACAGCCCCATCTGGTCGAGATTTTGCTGCTCGTCGGAGGCCGTTTTGAAGGTGCTTTCATCCACGTTCACGCCGTAAACCGGGGTTGTCCAGTCGAGGTCATACTGTGAGCCGCTCCCGCGCGCCAGCAGCTGTTTATCCTTGCTTGTCTTGTAATCAAACCCGCCGAGCAGGGTATGGCTGACGCTCCCGGTCTCCAGCAGATATTCCAGCTGGTTATCGAGGCCAAATTCATTGGTCGTGCGCTCTTCACGCTGGGCGCGACGGGTCAACACCGTGCTGTTGGCCGCGCTGTTGGCGTAAACCAGATAACGGTATTTCTGCTTGATGGTGGCGTAACGGGCGTTCTGGCGGAAGGTGAGGTTGTCGGCGAACTGGTGTTCCAGCTCGTAGCCAATCATCGTCTGCTCGCGCCAGGACTGATTGTAATTCGGATCGCTGACGTTAAAGTCGCGCGGGATGTACTTCCCGTCGACGCTTTTCACCGTGCCATACGCGGGCAGGAAGTTGCGGTATCCGGCATCCGGATCTTTCTGGTAGCTGGTCAGCAGCGTAAAGCGGGTCTGATCGTTCGGATACCAGGTGATCGCCGGGGCGATCGCCATCCGCGTCTCTTTATAATCGTCCACCTGATTATGCTGCGTACGGGCGATACCGTTCACGCGATACAGTACGCGGCCGTCGTCGCTCAGCCTGCCGCCGAAATCAAACGCACCTTCGGCGAGATCGTTATTGCCGGTGCGGAACTGCACGTTGTGAATGGCCTCCGCCGTCGGGCGCTTGCTGGTCATGCTGATTAACCCGCCAGGATTCACCTGACCAAACAGGACCGACGCCGGGCCGCGCACCAGCTCCACGCGCTCCAGCAGCCACGGGTCAACTGTGCCCGTCTGTGATGAGGCCGTTGCGCCAAAGCTTAAGCCGTCGAGGAATTTTGGCACGTAGCTAAAGCCGCGCACAAACACCTCGTCGTTACGGTTAGACGAGCCCCGGTATTCGGTAAACACGCCCGCCGAGTAGCGCAGCGCCTGCGAAACGGATGTGACGTCCTGCATGTTCATTTGATCGCGGGTGATCACCGATACCGACTGCGGCGTCTTCACAATCTCCGCGCTGGTCTTGGTGGCGGAGAGCGTTTTCGTCGCCACAATGCCTTTTACGGGCGCAGTGGGCTCTTCACTCACGCCCTGCGTCACCGTAATCGTTTCTTCTTTCGTTTCTGCCTGAGCCGCGACGCTGGTCGTCGCCAGACTCATCAGCCAGAGATACATTATCTTATTATTTTTAAACATTTTTATTGAACGTCCTTGGTTGCTATCGCCATAAAAACACCGGTAAATCGCCGTTGATGATATTGCAAATTATTACCATTTGCATTAGCGTTGTTAACAAATTTCGTTGGGGAACAAGCGGTAATGAAGAGGGTATGGAGTGGGTTGCTGTTGGGGATCGGCGCGCTGCCCGCCGTGGCGGCAACGTGCGAGCAGTCGTCCCGGCAGGGCGATGTTCAGGGAAAGTTTGATGCCAGCGGCGAAGTCTGCTTCTCCCTGCCTGAACTGGGTGAAAATTACGTTTCCGCCACGCTGAATGGCGTGACGGATGCGCGCCTGCTGGATGGGCAAAACCGCCGCATCCGCACGCTGATCGAAAATGGTCCTGCGGACGGGGAACACACGCTGCTGTTTGCCCTGCCGGTGAAACAGAACACCTCGCTGGTGCTACACGGCGAAGCCGGTAAGCCGTGGCGTTTTCAGTGGCGGATGAAAGAGACCTCTCCATTACCACGCGTGCAGATGCTGGCGCCAGTAAGCCCGACGCTAAAGGCGCTGGCAAACGTCATTTCTGCCGGTGGAAGTACCGAGGCGTTCTGGCAGGCGCAGCGTCGACAGGGAACGCCAATGGTGGAACCGGTAGATGCGAACCATAAGCGCGTGACCTTTCTGTGGCGCGGCGCGCGGGATAACGTCTTCATTCTCGGCTCTCCGGCGGGGGATCACGATCCGCTGTTCCGCCTGGGCAACAGCGACGTCTGGTTCCGCAGCTACGTGGTCCCCGCTGATACGGTGATGCAATATAAGCTCGCCCCCGATGTGCCGATCGTTGAAGGCTCTGCCCGCGATCAACGCCGTGCCATCCTGGTGAGCGCACAGGCCGATCCGCTTAACCCGAACACCTTTGGGGAGCAGAAGGCGGATCGATGGAACCGTTACTCGCTGCTCGATCTCAGCCCGGCGCGCTACTGCTCCGTTCAGGCCACGGCAAAGCCGCTGGTGCACGGGACGTTGAGCCGTCAGAGTTTTTCCAGCCACATCCTCGGCAACGCCCGCGACGTGATGATCTACCAACCGCGCGGCGCACAGCCCGCACGCTGGACGTTAATTCTGTTCGACGGGCAGATTTATCAGGACGAATACCATTTTGCCAACGTGCTGGACGGTCTGATTGCCCGGCATCACCTGCCACCGATTAACGTGGTGTTTATCGACAGCCTCGATCACGCCCGTCGCGGCAACGAGCTGCCGCCGAACCCGGAATTTGCTGACTTTATGGCGCACGAGCTGCTGCCGTGGCTGCGCGGGCAGGGCATCGGCATGCAGCGGCAGAAAACGGTGCTGGCGGGGTCGAGCTACGGGGGAATCGCGTCGTCATGGGTGGCGCTGCGCTATCCGCGCCTGTTTGGCAACGTGCTGAGCCTTTCCGGCTCCTACTGGTGGGCGCCGAAAGGTGACGCCCCCGGCTGGCTGACGCGTCAGTACCAGCAGTCGCCGCCGTATCCGGTGCGCTTCTGGTTACAGGCCGGAAAGTTTGAAACCACGGGGCCGGGCGGCGGCATTTATCGCACCACGCAGGATTTTGAACAGGTGCTGAAGGAAAAAGGCTATCGCGTCAGCTTCCACCCCTCATCCAGCGGCCACGACTACGCGGCCTGGTGTGAAGCACTGATCCACGGGATGCGCGATCTTACTGGCTTACGACGCCAGTGAAAACCAGCGGCGCCAGATGAAACGCAGGATAAAGAATTCGATGGCGCCGAGCACCAAAAACCACAGACAGAACAGAATGGTGTACAGCTGATTCAGATCGACCATATGAAAGGTCTGAACCAGTTTCTGCGCCAGCACCAGACCCAGCGACGGCGCAGGTAACAGCAGACAGGAGAGCAGGGCCATCAGCAAAATGCCCCCTGCGGTGAGCAGCGATTCTAACGGGTGTTTCATCTTAATGTTAATCGTGAGTTAAAAATGTCATTGTCCGGCATCCTGAAACGTAAAGCAATATCATCCCCACTGGCAAAATTGAGTGAAAGGCCACCGTTATTCTGCGAGTTAATAACGGGAAATAGATAATATTTCCGGGGCGATTAAATTAATATCGCGTAATGTAAATAAACGTCTTTTTCACGAAAATAATTTTACAAAGCTATAGGTGCTATATCCAATTAACGTCGCAATAACAATGGCTGCGACAATGTATAACGCCAGGCGCCGCCCGCGATAAATACCAAACATGCTTCCTCCTCGTTTAGTGTTGGTTTAGAAATATTTTGTAAAAATCAACGCGTCGAAATAATTTTAATCAGTTTTGAATAACCGGATAGTCAATATATTGCGGTAGATCAATTTAACCCGCAAGACTTAAAAATGAATTATTTAAAGCCAGAAAGGAATTCCGGCTTCCGTCCACCGGATATTGAAGGAAAAATACCATGACCAAAAAAAATTTCTCGCAGAATATGCCACCCGCAGGCGGGCAGGCGTACCAGCAGACCGTAGAGCAGGTGCTTGCTCAGGCACAGAGCCAGGCGAATGGCCTGGACCGCACCGAGGCGCAGGCACGTTTGCAGAAGCATGGCCCGAACGCGCTGCCGGAGAAAAAAGGCAAGCCGGGCTGGCTGCGTTTTCTCGCGCATTTTAACGATGTCCTGATTTACGTCCTGCTGGCGGCCGCTGTATTAACGGCTGTAATGGGACACTGGGTTGATACGCTGGTTATCCTGGGTGTGGCGGTAATCAATGCCTTAATTGGCCACATTCAGGAAATTAATGCAGAAAAATCCCTGAAGAGTATTCGCAATATGCTCTCCAGCGAGGCGCGCGTAATTCGTAATGGTAACCATGAAACCATCCCGACGACGGAAATCGTCCCGGGCGATATTATTGTGTTGCGCGCAGGAGATCGTATTCCGGCGGATATGCGCTTAATTGAAGCGCATAATTTACGCGTGGAAGAGGCAATTCTGACCGGCGAATCCACCGTGGTGGATAAACACATTAATCCGCTGAGCGGTGAACTGCCGCTGGGCGACCGCACCAATATGGTCTTCTCCGGGACGACCGTAAGCGCGGGCGGTGGCGTTGGCCTGGTCACCGCGACCGGTAAGGATACGGAGCTCGGCCACATCAACCAGATGATGGCGGGCATTGAAAAGCACCGCACCCCGCTGCTGGTGCAGATGGACAAGCTGGGCAAAGCGATTTTCGCCATCATTCTGGCGATGATGGCCGCGCTGTTTGTCTTCAGCCTGGTGTTCCGCGAGATCCCGATGGGCGAGCTGCTGCTCTCCCTGATTAGCCTGGCGGTAGCCTCCGTACCGGAAGGTCTGCCGGCGATTATCTCCATCATCCTCTCTCTGGGCGTACAGGCGATGGCGCGTAAGCGGGCGATTATCCGCAAGCTGCCGACGGTTGAAACCCTGGGCGCGATGACCGTGGTCTGCTCGGATAAAACCGGCACCCTGACCATGAACGAGATGACGGTGAAAGCCATCATTACCGCCGATACGTGCTATCGCGTGGACGGCAACAGCTACGAGCCGGTGGGCAACCTCTACCTCGAAGGCAGCGACGAGCCGGTGCAGATCCAGCCGGGCACCGTGCTGGAGCAGTACCTGCGCACCATCGACCTGTGTAACGACAGCCAGCTGATTCAGGACGAGCGCGGCCTGTGGGGCATCACCGGCGGCCCGACCGAGGGCGCGCTGAAGGTGCTGGCGGCAAAAGCCCACCTCGCACCGGTCGAGACCACCCTGGTCAACAAGATCCCGTTCGACTCGCAGTACAAGTACATGAGCACCCACTACCAGATTGGCGGTGAGGAGCAGATATTGATCACCGGCGCGCCGGACGTGATTTTCGCCCTGTGTGAGCAGCAGCAGACCCGCAACGGTGCGCAAGCCTTTGACCGCGCGTACTGGGAAACGGAGATGGAGCGCTATGCGCGTCAGGGGCTGCGCATGGTCGCCGCGGCGTTCAGGCCAGCGAACGGTGAGCAGGCACTGACTCACGACGACCTGAGCCACGGCCTGATCTTCCTCGGCATTGCCGGGATGATGGATCCGCCGCGTCCGGAAGCGATTGAGGCAATTAACGCCTGCCAGCAGGCGGGGATCCGCGTGAAGATGATCACCGGGGATCACCCGCAGACGGCGATGAGCATAGGCCAGATGCTGGGGATCACTAACAGCGAGCAGGCGGTCACTGGCTATGAGCTGGAGAAGATGGACGACGCGGAGCTGGCCGAAGCGGCGGTGAAGTATGACATCTTCGCCCGTACCAGCCCGGAGCATAAGCTGCGCCTGGTGAAAGCGTTACAGGACAAAGGCGAAATCGTCGGCATGACCGGTGACGGCGTGAACGATGCGCCAGCGCTGCGTCAGGCGGATGTGGGTATTGCGATGGGCATCAAAGGCACGGAAGTCACCAAAGAGGCGGCGGACATGGTCCTGACGGACGATAACTTCGCCACCATCGCCAGCGCGGTGAAAGAGGGGCGTCGCGTTTACGACAACCTGAAGAAGACCATTCTGTTCATCATGCCGACCAACCTGGCGCAGGGGCTACTGATTGTGATTGCGCTGCTGGCGGGGAACATCATTCCGCTGACGCCGGTGCTGATCCTGTGGATGAACATGGCGACCTCCGCCACGCTCTCCTTCGGCCTGGCCTTCGAGGCCGCCGAGCGCAACATCATGCGCCGCCCACCGCGCCAGACCGGGCAGCACGTGATGGACGCCTACGCCGTATGGCGCGTGGCTTTCGTCGGCACCATGATTGCCATCGCCGCCTTTGCGCTGGAAGCCTGGCTGGCCCCGCGCGGGCACAGCGCGGAGTTCATCCGCACCGTGCTGCTCCAGATGCTGGTCTGCGCCCAGTGGGTGTACATGATTAACTGCCGCAACACCGAAGGGTTCTCCCTGAACCGCGGCCTGCTGGCGAACAAAGGGATCTGGCTGGTAACGGGCGTACTGTTCCTGCTCCAGGCGGCGATCATCTACCTGCCGTTTATGCAGATGCTGTTCGGCACCGAAGCGCTGCCGCTGCGCTACTGGTTCGTGACGCTGGCGGTGGCGGGGGTGATGTTCTTCGTCGTCGAAATCGAGAAGCGACTGACCCGCAGGTTCCGTAAGGCTGCATAACTAAAACCTTACCCCTCACCCTAACCCTCTCCCCAAAGGGGAGAGGGTGTTCAAGTTCCCTCTCCCCTTTGGGGAGAGGGTTAGGGTGAGGGGAAAATACTGAGGTACTCCCATGAAACTCCCACTTCTGTTCGCGCTCCTCGCCGCTACCCTGCCGCCCGCATTCGCCGCAGTCATTCCCGTGCGTGTCGCCACCGTGGAGCAGACCGCCCACGCCGCCGAACGTCAGATCCCGGGTCGCATTGAAGCGATTCACACCGTTGAACTGCGCGCGCGTACGGAAGGCGTCATCACCAGAATCCACTTCCGCGACGGCCAGTACGTGAAAAAGGGCGACGTGCTGTTCGAGCTTGACGACGCCGAGCCGCGCGCCGCCCTGCGCCTGGCGCAGGCCGAAGTGAGAAGCGCCGAAGCCACGCTGCGTCAGGCGCAACAGCAGCTGTCCCGCTTCGAAAGCCTGGGCAGCAGCAACGCCATCAGCCGCCACGATGTGGACAACGCCCGCATGCAGCGCGACGTAGCGAGCGCCGCGCTGGAGCAGGCGAAAGCCCGTCTCGACACCCGCAGCGTCACCCTCAACTACACGCGCATTACCTCACCGATTGACGGACGCGTGGGGCACAGCAACTTTCACGTCGGCAGCCTGGTGGATCCTGCCAGCGGTGTGCTGGTGGAGGTGGTGCAGCTCGATCCGATCCGCATCGCCTTTGCGCTGGAAGAGGGCGCGTTTGCCACCAAAGCCGGACAGCATGCGGATATCAGCGCCATGAAGCAGGCCTGGCAGGCGCTGATTGACAGCAACGGCCAGCGCGTCAGCGGGGAACTCACCTCCGTAGACAACCGCATCGACCCGCGTACCGCCAGCGTGATGCTGCGCGCCGAGTTCGCCAACCCGCGCCATCAGCTGCTGCCCGGCGGCAATGTGAACGTCTACCTGCGTCCGGCAAGCGAGCAGCCTGTCCTGACCCTGCCCGCCGCTGCCGTACAGCAGAATGGCGACGGGTTCTTCGCCTGGGTGGTTAACGCCGAGGATAAAGCCGAAATGCGTCCGCTGAAGGTCGCCGGGCAGATGGGCCAGCAGTTCCAGATTGCCTCCGGCGTTAAGCCCGGTGAGCGAGCAATTACTGACGGTGCGCAGCGCGTGCAGCCAGGCGCTGCCGTTCAGATACTGAATTAAGGAGCCATCATGCTGACGTTTTTCATCAAACGCCCGCGCTTTGCGATGGTGATTGCGCTGGTCATCACCCTGCTGGGGGCCATCGCGCTGAGGATTATTCCGGTGGAGCAGTACCCGCAGATCACACCGCCGGTCGTGAATGTGTCAGCGTCATGGCCGGGCGCCAGCTCGGCTGACGTGGCGGAGGCCATCGCCACGCCGCTGGAGACGCAGCTGAACGGGGTGGATCATATGCTCTATATGGAGTCCACCAGTTCGGACGAAGGCACGTATAGCCTGAACATCACCTTTGCGGCGGGCACCGATCCGGATCTCGCCGCCATCGACGTGCAGAACCGCGTGGCGCAGGCCGTGGCGCAGCTGCCGACCGAGGCACAGCAAAACGGCGTGCAGGTGCGCAAGCGCGCCACCAACCTGATGATGGGGGTAAGCCTTTACTCACCAAATAACACCCACACGCCGCTGTTCGTCAGCAACTACGCCAGCACCCAGGTGCGCGAGGCGCTGTCGCGTCTGCCGGGCGTCGGGCAGGTACAGATGTTTGGCGCGCGCGACTACAGCATGCGCATCTGGCTGCGTCCGGACCGCATGAATGCCCTGAACGTGACCAGCGATGACGTGGCGCAGGCGCTGCGCGAGCAGAACGTGCAGGGGGCGGCAGGCCAGGTCGGCACGCCGCCGGTGTTTAACGGCCAGCAGCAGACGCTAACCATCAACGGGCTAGGGCGCTTAAACCAGGCCGACGACTTTGCCAACATCATTATCCGCACCGGGGAGATGGGCCAGCTGGTGCGCCTGAAGGACGTCGCCACCATTGAGCTTGGCTCGCGCAGCTACAGCTCTGGCGCGCAGCTGAACGGGCATGACTCCGCCTACCTTGGCATCTACCCGACGCCGTCCGCTAACGCCCTGCGCGTGGCCGATGCGGTGCGGGCGGAGCTGGAACGGTTATCCACGCGCTTCCCGGACGATCTGGTCTATGAAGTCAAATTCGACACCACCTCGTTTGTGGCCGCTACCATCAAAGAGATTGGCGTCTCGCTGGCGCTGACGATGCTGGCGGTGGTGGTCGTGGTGTCCCTGTTCCTGCAAAGCTGGCGCGCGACGCTGATTGTCGCCCTTGCCATTCCGGTGTCGCTGGTGGGCACCTTTGCGTTGCTCTACGCGCTCGGCTACTCCGCGAACACGCTCAGTCTGTTCGCCATCATTCTGGCGCTGACCATGGTGGTGGATGACGCCATCGTGGTAGTGGAGAGTGTCGAAACGCTGATGGCGGAAGGGCAGAGCCGCACGGCGGCGACCGCGCTGGCGCTGCGTCAGATTGCCGGGCCGGTGATTGCCACCACGCTGGTGCTGCTGGCGGTGTTTGTACCGGTGGCGCTCCTGCCGGGGATCGTGGGCGAGCTGTACCGCCAGTTCGCGGTGACGCTTTCGACCGCCGTCACGCTCTCAAGCCTCGTGGCGCTGACCCTGACGCCCGCGCTCTGCGCGATGCTGCTGCGCCCGCGTCCGGCACAGCCCGCCGCCGTTTTCCGTGGGTTCAACCGCGGGCTGGACGCCACGCGCACGCTTTACACCCGGATCGTGAGCGTGTTCAACCTCCGTCCGTGGCTGGCGCTGCTGGCCACCGCAGGCGCGGCGGCGGTGGTGGTATTCAGCTTTATGTCGATGCCAAAGGGCTTCCTGCCTCAGGAGGATCAGGGCTACTTCTTCGCCAGCGTCCAGCTGCCGGAGGCAGCCTCGCTGGAGCGCACCGAAGCGGTGATGACCACCGCGCGCGAGCTGATCGCTAAAAACCCGGCGGTGGAAGACGTGATTCAGGTCTCCGGGTTTAACATCCTCAACGGCACCAGCGCATCGAACGGCGGGTTTATCTCCATCATGCTCAAAGACTGGAGCGAGCGTCCGCCGCTGGATGAGGTGATGGGCACCCTTCAGCGCCAGCTGCTGGCCCTGCCGGAAGCCACCATCATGACCTTTGCACCGCCGACGCTGCCGGGGCTGGGCAACGCCTCCGGCTTCGATCTGCGCATTCAGGCACAGGCGGGGCAAAGCCCGGCGGAGCTGGAGCGCGTAACTCGCGAGGTGCTGGCGAAAGCCAACCAGCACCCGCATCTGAGCCGCGTGTTCACCACCTGGAGCAGCAACGTGCCGCAGATGACGCTCACCGTTGATCGTGAGCGCGCGGCCCGCCTCGACGTGCCGGTGTCGCGCATCTTCAGCAGCCTGCAAACCGCCTTTGGCGGCACGCGCGCCGGGGATTTCAGTGTCAACAACCGCGTCTATCACGTGGTGATGCAGAACGAGATGCAGTGGCGCGAGCGCGCAGAGCAAATCAGCGAGCTGTTCGTGCGCAGCAACAGCGGCGAGCGGGTGCGTCTGAGCAACCTCGTCACCATCACGCCGACCGTCGGCGCGCCATTTATTCAGCAGTACAACCAGTTCCCGTCGGTATCGGTGAGCGGCTCGGCAGCGGAAGGGGTGAGCAGCAGCACCGCAATGGCGGCGATGGGCGAGATTCTGGCGGAAAACCTGCCAGCCGGGTACGACTACGCCTGGAGCGGCATGTCGTATCAGGAGCAGCAGACCGGGAATCAGGCGATATGGATTGTGCTGGCGGCGGTGGTGATGGCGTGGCTGTTCCTCGTCGCCCAGTATGAGAGCTGGACGCTGCCGGCGAGCGTGATGCTCTCGGTGCTGTTCGCCATCGGCGGAGCGCTGGTCTGGCTGTGGCTGGCAGGCTATGCCAACGACGTGTACGTGCAGATTGGTCTGGTGCTATTGATAGCCCTCGCCGCCAAGAACGCGATCCTGATCGTGGAGTTTGCCCGCGCCCGGCGTATGGACGGAATGGCGATTGTCGATGCCGCGCGGGAAGGGGCATCGCGCCGCTTCCGCGCGGTAATGATGACCGCCGTGTCGTTCATCATAGGCGTCCTGCCGATGATGCTGGCGACCGGGGCGGGTGCCCAGAGCCGCCGCATTATCGGGACCACGGTGTTTAGCGGCATGCTGGTAGCCACCGTGGTGGGGATAGTGTTCATCCCGGCGCTGTTCGTGCTGTTCCAGCGCCTTCGCGAATGGGGGCACGGCCTTACGGACTCGTCGCCCACAGCTCACAGTGCTTCTGCACCAGAGAAATCAGCGAGCCGCCATCGGCGATAAAGTCCCGCATGCGCTGCGCCTCGCTCTTGCCCTGCTTTAACAGCAGGGCAATTTCCTTGATGGCGCTCGTCGCGCCGAGTTTCTCGGCCGACGGTGCAACCTGCTCCAGCAGCCAGGCGATATCTTCCGCCACGGTTTTGTGCTCGCCGGTATGCACGTCGGTCAGAATGCCTTCCAGCCCGTAGCGACAGGCCTGAAAACGGTTAAAGCGGTATAGCAGAAAATCCCGTTCCTGATGCTTATAGGGCCGCGCAGTCAGCAGCCAGTGCGACGTCGCCTGAATAAGCCCGGCGATGTTAATGGCGTGACCGAGCGTCAGCGGCGTATCCATCACCCGCACCTCTACGGTGCCAAAGTGCGGGCTGGGGCGGATGTCCCAGTGCAGATCCTTAATGCTGTCGATCATGCTGGTGGAACTCAGGCGGCGGAACAGCCCCTCGAACTCCTGCCAGCTGTTGACCCACGGCATCTGGCCGTTATCCGGGAACCCGGAAAATATGTTGAGCCGCGACGAGGAAAACTTGGTGTCCGTGCCCTGCATATAAGGCGACGACGCGGCGAGGGCGATAAAGTGCGGTACGAAGCGCGACAGGCCGTGCAGCAGGTAAATCGCGTCGTCCCCGTTTCGGCATCCCACGTGCACGTGCTGGCCGAACACCGTCGCCTGCAAAATCAGATAGCCAAAGCGCTCCAGCGTGACGTTATAGCGCTCGTCGTCACACACCTCCTGCCGCTGCCATTTCTGGAACGGGTGCGTGCCGCCGCCGCAGATCTGGATGTGCTGCTCCGACGCCGCCCGCAGGATGCTCTGCTGCATCACGGAGAACTGCGCCGCCGCCTGGTCGATGGTCTGGCATACACCGGTGGCGATTTCGAGCATGCTTTCGGTGATGTCGTGTTTGACTTCGCCCCCTTTGATGTCGTCTTTGACGGCGGCGATGAGGGCAGAGGAGTCCTGGCTCAGATCGTAACCCGGCGGGTTAACCACCTGGAGTTCGAGCTCAATGCCGAGGGTATAAGGTTCAGAGGACTTGAAATCGGGTAAGGGCATGGCGCACTCCGTTGTCTGTTATGTGTTGAGTATAGACAATGGGCGTGGCGCGCTCTTTTCAGGGTGGTATAACTGATAGCAGGCTTAGCAAAAGGGGAGTGACCCATGTCTGACTATCCAACCATTGCGCTGATTGGTCCCGGTGCGATTGGCACCACCATTGCCGCGGTGCTGCATGACGCGGGCCGTACGCCGCTGCTGTGCGGTCGCACCGCGCATCCGGTATTACGCCTGCGTCACGATGAGGATGAAACTGTGGTGCCCGGTCCGGTACTCACCGATCCCACCGTCATTACGCGCCCCGTAGACCTCGTTTTTGTGGCGGTAAAAACGACGCAAAATGCCGACAGCGCCGGGTGGCTGCGCGCCCTGTGCGATGAAAACACCGTGGTCTGCGCGCTGCAAAATGGCGTGGAGCAGAAAGCCCAGCTTGCGCCTTTGGTCAACGGCGCAACGGTGCTGCCGTCGGTGGTCTGGTTCCCGGCGCAGCGCGAGCCGGACGCCTCCGTCTGGCTGCGGGCAAAACCGCGTCTGACGCTACCGGACGTGCCGCAGGCGCAGCGGGTGGTCGAGACGCTTCGCGGTACGCGCTGTGATGTTGAGCTCTCGACAGATTTCGCCACCGTCGCCTGGCGCAAGCTGCTGCAAAACGCGGTCGCCGGGCTGATGGTGCTGGCCAATCGCCGCGCCGGGATGTTCAGACGCGAGGATATCAGCGAGCTGGCGCTGGCCTATCTGCACGAGGGACTTGCCGTCGCCCGCGCCGAAGGGGCGAAGCTGGACGATGCGGTGGCCCAGGAGATTCTGGCGAACTTCCAGCGTGCGCCCGAGGATTTAGGCACGTCGATCCTTGCCGACCGTCAGGCCGAACGCCCGATGGAGTGGGATATTCGTAACGGCGTGATCCAGCGCTATGGCCGCAGGCATGGTATTGCGGTGCCCATCAGCGACGTGGTGGTGCCGCTGCTGGCGGCGGGGAGCGAGGGGCCGGGCTAACGGCCGCTGTTTTTCCGTTCGGCGAGCGTGACGGTGGAGCAATAATCTGGGGATAGTCAGCCTTAAACACATATGCGAAACTTACCGCTTCTGAAAAAATGTGGTGGGACCCGCTCAATGTCAGAACCATCTTCGCAGTGCCTGTTTAATGAAGGAATGATTGCTTTTCCTGAGGGCTATCAGGACCGTACCGTCAATGTCTTCGCGCCGCCTGCAGCGGATGCGCCCGCGTTCAACATTTCCCGCGATGCCCTCAACCCCGGCGAAGCGCTTGCCGCGTATATCGATCGCCAGCTCGCCCTGATGGCAAAGCACATCAAGGGCTGGAAGCAGGGTGAGCGCAGCGCCGCTACGCTGGGCGACAGCCTTTTACAGGGGGAAACCGTCCATGCCAGCTACCTGCGCGACGGGAAACGCATCTGGCAGCAGCAGGCCGTGTTTAACGTCGACGGCGATAAAATCCTGGTGTTCACTATGACCTGCACCCGCGCGCCGGGCGATGCCGACGGCGCGCTGTTTGGCGATCTTCTCAGGAGCTTCCGCTTCCACCATTAACTTCAGGGACCGTTGTTATGTTTGAAGCAGCACGCGTTGGTGATGATATCGGCCACTCCGGTGCGCTGGCCGGGATGATTGCCGGAACGATTGTCGGTGGCCTGATTGCCGCAGCCGGGGGCATTCTGGCGGGGGCCATGTTTATTGCCGGTCTCGGCGCATCCTGTCTTGGCGTGGGCGTCCTGCTCGTCGGCGCCAGCCTGGCCGTGGGATATTACACCGGGGAACTGGCGACTGCCGCCAGGGACAGCATCGCCGACGCCGGGGCATCCAGCATGACGAAGAAAGGCGTCATCACCTCCGGCTCGCCCAACGTGTTTATCAACGGTAAACCCGCCGCGCTTGCCACCGATAGCACCGTCGACTGTTCTGACGACGGCTCGCAGCAGATGGCCGAAGGCTCTAAGCGTGTCTCCATTAACAGCCAGCCAGCGTCCCGCATCGGGGATCGCACCACCTGCGACGCGAAGGTGATGACCGGTTCAGACAACGTCATTATCGGCGGCGATCCGCAGCAAACCCTGCCCATTCAGTCTGAAGTGCCCGAGTGGCTCTACAAGGTCTCCGATCTTACCCTGCTGTTCGCCGGGCTTCTCGGCGGCTGGGGCGGCGCCGCTGGCAAAGTCGGGGCGCTCTCTAAGCTGCTGGGCAAAATCCCCGGCATCAACAAGCTGGCCCGTATCGCCTGTCGCGCCGGCACGCTGATGACCGGCGTGGCGGCCGCGGGGATCATCGCCCGCCCGGTGGATATCGTCAGCGGACAGAAGTTTCTCAGCGGGGATGATGAGCTGGACTTCGTCCTGCCTTCCCGTCTTCCGGTGCGCTGGCAGCGCTACTGGCGCAGCGGCAATCCCGGCGACAGCGTGTTGGGCCGCGGATGGAGCCTGTTCTGGGAAAGCCGCCTGGAGCCTTATCAGGACGGCCTGGTGTGGCGCGCACCGTCCGGCGATTACGTCGCCTTCCCGAAGGTCCCGAAAGGGATGCGCTCCTACTGCGAAAGCGAAAAAAACTGGCTTGAACATCACCAGGACGACAGCTGGTCGGTGTATGACGTCAGCGGCGAGCGCTGGCACTATGCGCCGCTGCGGGATGATGCCCCGTCGCTGCTCCAGCGCCTCTCCGAACCCTGCGGCAACGATATCCTCTTTGAGTGGAATGCGAATAATACCCTGCATGCCCTGACCGACTGTGCGGGCCAGCGCGTGGTCTGCCGCTACGACCGCGACAGGCTCGTTGGCGCCTGGCTGGATGACGAGATCTGCCTGGTCAGTTACGCTTATGATGAACAGCGCCAGCTGGTCTCCGTGACCGGCCGGGGCGGTAGCGTGCGCCGACGCTTCAGCTGGCAGGACGGGCTGATGAGCGCTCATGAGGACGCCAACGGCCTGCTGAGCGAATACCGCTGGCGGGAGATTGACGGCCTGCCGCGCGTGGTCGGCTTCCGCCATAGCGGCGGCGAACGGCTGACGTTCGAATACGATTTTGAGAACGGCACCCGCCGCGCGACCCGCGAAGACGGCGCGCAGGCGCACTGGCTGGTGGATGACGACGACAACGTCGCACGCTTCACGGATTACGACGGTCGCCAGACGACGTTTGTCTACCGCGACGGCGAGCTCTGCCACGTCATTCTGCCGGGCGGGGCGATGCGCCGCAGCACGTGGGACAAATACGGCCGCATGACCAGCGAGACGGACCCGGCGGGCCGCCGCACGGAGTATCACTGGCATCGCCTGACCGACCGCATCACCCGCACGGTGTACCCGGACGGTACCTCATCGCAGGCCATGTACGACCTTCGCGGTCGCCTGCTGTCGGAGACGGATTCGGCCGGTAGCACCACCGCGTATCGCTATCCCGATGATGAAGAATTCCTCCCGGAGAGCATCACCGACGCCATCGGTGGCGTGGTGCGCCTGGTCTGGAACCACCAGGGGCTGCTGACGCAGCGCACCGACTGCTCCGGCAGCGTCACCCGCTTCACCTACGACCGCTTCGGGCAACTGATTGCCAGCGAAGATGCAGAAGGGAATATCACGCGGCGGGAGTGGAGCCGTGCCGGGCTGCTCAGCGCCGTGATCCATCCGGACGGTAGCCGCGAGTCGCTGGTGTGGAACGAACGCGGCCAGCTCACGGGCTGGCGCGACCCGCTGGAAAGCGAGGTGAGCTGGGCCTATAACGCGCTCGGCCTCCCGGTCAGCCTTACCGACCGTATTGGCCGCGTGCGCCAGTGGCGCTACGACCCGCGCGGTAACCTGCTGCGACTCGATAACGGCAACGGGGCGGAATACCGCTTCACCTATGACGCCGTGGGCCGCCCGCTCAGCGAAACGCGCCCGGACGAGACCGTGCGCCATATGGAATGGGACGCGCGAGGGTTCCTTTGCGCGCTCGAAGAAAACGGCCGGCCTGCCGCCGACGGCGGCATCGCCCGTCGCGTCCAGCAGTTCAGCTATGACGACAGCGGGCTGCTGATCGGGCGCACTCAGCGCCACGCGGAGTACCGCTACTTCCGCGACCTGAGCGGCCAGATTACCCGCATTCGCCGCACGCCGACGGCCGAAGGCGTTGCCCTGGGTATTGAAAGCGATGAGATCGCTTACCGCCACGACGCCGCCGGGCGCGTGCTGAGCGAGTCCGGCATTAACGGCGCGGTGGGCTACGAATGGGATGCCCTGAGCAACCTGACCGGCCTGACGCTGCCCGGCGAGCAAAAGCTGGCCTGGCTGCACTACGGCTCCGGCCACGTCAGCGCCATCCGCTTCGGGCAGCAGCTGGTGACCGAGTTCACCCGCGACCGCCTGCACCGCGAGGTGCGCCGCACCCAGGGCGCGCGCGAGCAGCTCCGTCAGTATGACAGCCTCGGCAGACGCACCCTGCAGTGCAGCGAACTGAGCACGGACGTGACCCTGCCGGAGCAGGCGCTACTGGAACGCCTGTACCGCTACACCGCGCGCGGTGAGCTTTCCGGCGTCAGCGACACCCTGCGCGGTGAGGTGGATTACGGCTACGACGCCGAAGGGCGTCTGCTGAAGCACTACGAGGCCCGACAGGGACACAGCCGCGCGCAGTTCAGCTATGACGCCGCGGATAACCTCGCCGCCAGTGACGCTGCGGCACCGGTCACGGATAACCGCCTGCAGCACTGGCAGGCGCAGTTTATGAAATACGACCACTGGGGCAACCTGGTCAGCCGCCGCAACGGGCTATACGAACAGCATTATGCGTATGACGTCGAGAACCGGCTGGTGTCCGCCCGCGGAACCGGGCCGGAAGGGCGGTTTGAGGCGCGCTATCACTACGACGCGCTGGGCCGCCGCACGCGCAAAATCGTCACCACGACGCACGGCACCACCGACACCTGCTTCCTGTGGCAGGGCTACCGCCTGCTGCAGGAGCAGCAGGAGAGCGGGCTGCGCAGTACGTATATTTATGACCCGAATGAAGCCTGGAGCCCGCTGGCGCGGGTGGATCACCTTCGTGACCAGAGCAGCGGTGAGATTTACTGGTTCAGTACCGACCTGAACGGCGCCCCGCTGGAAGTGACCGACGAGCGCGGCGCGGTGCGCTGGAGCGGCCAGTACGGCAGCTTTGGCGAGGTGCGCCATCAGAGCGAAGGGTTCTCACGGCTTGTGAACCGCACGGCGATGGCACACCAGCCGCTTCGCTATGCCGGGCAATACGCTGACGGTGAGACGGGACTGCACTATAATCTGTTCCGCTACTACGACCCGCAGGTCGGGCGGTTTATTGTGCAGGATCCGATTGGGCTGAATGGTGGGTGGAACCTTTATCAGTATGCGCCGAATCCGTTGGGGTGGATTGATCCGCTGGGTCTTTCATGTACTGGTACAAACAGACGACAGGCTTTAAATAAAGCGAAAGACACCGCAGGTATCCCACGCTCTCAACAGCCAGAGAAACAATGGATTGTTGGAAGTGATAAGAGGAGAAGGGGAAGCACTAACTATCAATATTCAGAAGATCTTGGTTCTCATGGTAGATATTATGAATATACAGATGCTCAGGGGCATAAAAAGGTAGTTGTTGAGCATACCGCTGATCCAAGGGCTCCAGGTCCACATACACATGCTGGAAAATCTAAACCAGGCGCAGATCCTAGAACCTATGATTTTAAAGAGTCCAGGTATCAAAAGATTAATGTGCCTTCAACCAATGATCATCATATTTATTATGACTAGTAGAATTGAAGAAAAATTAATCATACATAGAGCAAAGGGATTTGCAAAAAGTATCGATGGGATTGACTCCTACTCTATCTCATTAGTGAATGAGAAGGGTTTTACTTGGCATCGTGAAGAGTTAAAAAGAGTTAACTCCATAAAAGATGAGATTGAAGGATTTCATTTTGAACAACCGGTTAATGTAAAGGAATTGGTCGAAAAAACGATAGATATATTACATGTGGATAACGAGGGTTCCTGTTGCTTTATCTATGAGGGTGTTGCCAGTGTATGTGTCCATGTGAAAGATTTTCGTTTATTTTTAGCAAGCCTTTTTAAAATAAATGATACTTATGACATATGTCTCCTTTTTAAAGATCCAGACAGGGTTTTTATTATCAGTGATGACGAGCATTCTTTAAGGATATATTACAAAAAAAATGATTTAAAGTCGGGGGGCATCTCCTCTGTCAGTTAGTTACATATTTAAAGATAGATTATTGATTTTGTTAATAGCTTAACCCACATCCTGTGGCAGGACTACCACCTGCTGCGGGAGCGGCAGGATTATGGACCGAATGAAGCCAGTTAGACGATTTGGGTAATATTTCAACGGACCCTAATTTAACCCATATGGGTATCCGAAATCCAGCTGATTACCCTGTTGTCAGAGGTCGACCTCCTGGGAGTGATAGATAATTATGAGCATTGAATATCATTTGATTGTAAACAGCTCTCACCAAGATGATATCTTCTTTGGAATTAAAGTTGTTTTCGAAAAGAGTGATTCATACATTTTGAGTCATTCTTCAGATAATGCATTTGGGTTTTCTATAAAAGATTCTTCATCTGATTGGGGGGCTGATTTCGAAATAGCAAAGAAAAAAGATGAATTTTTTATTCAAATTCACTCCGGCAATTATAAGAAAATTATGTCGGTAATAGAGAATTTCTCAACAATAAAGCAATTACTTTTGAGTTGGAAGAAGAGTAAATATATGCCGGGATTCTTCCCGGCAATTTTGTAGTTATTTTAATAAATTATTTTTTAGTGGTGATTTTTTTTAATTAATATGCTATCGCTATTGCTGAGTGATATTTATGAAGCTAAAAGTCTTATCCACTTCCCAGTTGAAAAGGTATAGCTTAGGTAATACAGGTCAAGCATTATATAGTCACGACCATTACAACACTTTCATAGAGATCGGTCTGGGAGGATGGAAGTAATGAAAGTAATTACTTTATCTATTGACTTTAAAGAAATAAATGATGTTACAGAATTTCATGATAGGGTTAAGCACTTGTTTGGCTTTCCTGATTTCTATGGTAATAATTTCCATGCATTCATAGATTGCCTGACTAGTTTGCGATTCCCAGAAGAGGGGATGACATCTTTAAACTTAAAGCAAGACGAGTTTTTATTACTTAAGATAAGTAATATCAACAATTTGAATGAGGGATTGAAGCATGATTTTCTTTTGTCAATTCAAGAGGTAAATAATAGAAGTATTTTATTTGGTGAGGAGCCAACTATCTTGTTATTGCTTTGTGCGCAACATAAGTGAAATATGGCGGGCGAAAAGAAAAATTCGGCTGTTTTTTATTATTTGATATTATTCTGAACGGAAGTATATTGCGGAAAGTATATTTTTCACTCACTATGTGGAGTGTAATCATAGATACTTTAGGGAGGGCTGATGAGAGGGGTTAAAGAGGCGTTGAAGCAACTAGCCGCTATTTGTAATGAATACTCGGTATCCGGAAATTTCAATACCGTTAATGACTTGGACAATGCATTTCCAACCAACCTACCTCGTTCCACAGATGTTGATTACTTATATAAAAATTACAATCCGGAAAAATTAAACATTGAAACAGGCTTCACGCCAATTAAAATTCACTCTGTCAGTGAGCTCTCGAAGGCTCAAAGTGGTTATGAATACTTACCGGATAATTATCTTGTTATTGGTGATGATTTAGGTGGAGGTAAACCTTTAATTGCGGTTATCGAAGAAGGGAATACCTCTGTCTATGCTAGTTATGATGTAATTGAACCATTTAAAATAGCTAGCAGTCTCTCTGGATTTATATTTTCATTAGCTGAGCTTATTGATTTGGTATATGGTCAATACGGTATCTTTGATATAGCAGATGATAATGACGAAGTGAAAGGTGACTTTATTGATGAGTTGCGGAAAAGAATTGCGCCTCTTATCGGTAATGAAGGTTTTAATGCATTCTATGATTATTTTTATGGCTAGGGTACATGTTTTTTATTTAAATAAATGAATGGGATATGCCTCGCTTGTCAGATTGTTCGCCGCTTTGATGGCTGCTGCAAAGTTCATTCTTTCGTTCTCCGGTAGAGGTACGTGAGCTTGTCATACTCTGCGTGAGTGCTGGTGTGTTTGATGAAGAGCTTTCCGCGCTCAAAATCAGTAAATAACATTACTCTTAAATACCCGCCACCTACGTCAATGACCCACCATTTTTCCCGGTATTTCATCCTCTCCCGGCTGGGGAAGCGCTTTCGCATGTCGTCTGGTGATGGGTAGTGGTCTCCTTTTAGTACCCAGTAAAGATCTTCCAGAGCGAGTTCTTGAATAGGAAAATGTCTGGTGGCCGCGTCGAAAGCGCTCTTGAGACTGCGGGCATTTTTGCCCCTTGTTTCCAGATTGGAAACATTTAAGGTGGTGGTCGGCGGGTTGAGAATGTGGGAATTGTCATGGATTGCAGTTTTCATTTGCTCGTGATAAAGGCGATCATTTAATGAGTGTGAACACTGTAAGAGGTGACTGTGAAAGAAATGTCCACTTTGTGCCAGGAGCGGACATTGTTATTAATAGCAGCAGACGCCAGCCGGACTCTCTCGTCTTACAGCACTTCAACCACTTCAAATTCTTCTGCGATCAACTCCATATCTTTAGAAAAATGACCTTCGCGGGTAAAAAATCGCTGATGCTCATTTCGCCAGTATTGAAGGCTTAAATCGCCTTCACCTTCTTTGCGGGCAAACTCCTCAGTCACATCACAAAAACGCACCAGTCGCATTGAAACCAGCCGGGTCACGCAGACCGGGGCATTCAGGCCATCAAGGATAATGTTATAGCTTCCAATCCTCGGGGCAGACTTTTCTTGCTGGTAAGAGGCAAAGGATCCGCAGGAGGCCGTTTTAATCCCTTTTTTAATCAGGTCCGCAAGCTCGCTGGCCAGTTCCGGGCTGTCTCCCATTTGCCAGGCATCTGCGCCTGGATACTTTACTTTTAATACCTCAACAGTAGCCATTAAGAGCCCTTTTTAATCGTCGATGAAAAATGTCATACAGAGTTTTAACATGAACTTTCCGGACATTAACATTGATGCTTTCCCTCTGCTACTTTGTCCGCTCTTCGCTCTTACCAGACATTCAAAAACAACATTAAATTTTGCGTATGGCCGGGGATCCGCTTCTTACCCAGCAGAACTCCGGCCTCCCATCACCCGCCTCAGTGCGCAGTTATATACGGCTCCTTCACAAACTCCGCCAACAACCAGACCATATCATGCAGTAGCCCGACGAGTTCTTTCGCCACGCTCGCAGGCAGTGTCCCGCCCATCACCGCCAGCGTTAATGCCACGGCATAATCCACCTGCAACACCGTTTCCTGCCAGCAGTCCGGCACGCAGGAAGTAATCTTTTCACCTGCAATCAATTGCTCAACCAGATACGACGGAAGCTCTGAGTCACAGCACTCACGCAGCCGCTTCAACGCAGCCAGCAATCGCTCACAGAGCGTGGTAAACGTCACTGTGTCGTCAGTTTCCACCAGCACGCTGACATACGCGGCGCAGGTATCAGCCAGCTCGAAAAGATCCGCAAAATCGGAAATTGAAGCGTTGATTAGATGATGAACAGCGCTTTCTTCAGAGAGCGCATAAGAAAAGTTAGGTGTAGTAGCCATTTAGCATCCTCGTTGTGCAGAAAAGTGTCATGTTATGCTAACGGGTTCCTACGCCCGGTTACGGATGTGCCGCAACGCAGGCACTTTACGACCGTGAAGAAGGGATGAAAAGGGATAACCCTGAATTACATAAGGTTGCTTGCAGGTTTGCGAGGCGGCTTCCAGAAGGGCATTGCCGCGTGGCGGCTACGCCCGACCCGGCCTCCAAAACCACCGCGATACGACCCGTAGGCCCGCGCAAGCGCAGCGCCGCCGGGCACAGTTTGCACTGTGGTTACGTCTTACGCAGACCTTTTCATTTTGAGCATCCCTTCTAATGATGTCTGCGTCGCGCGGGAGGATTTTCCCGCCTGTGAACAAAACACCCCAAACTCCCGGCACAGTGAAAGCGTAGACATTTTGTAGTACATGGTAGACCTCAAGCCAGAACGATGTCTGGCACCGCGACCAGCCATCCGGGCGTTTAAATGGTTAAAATAAATAATAATAATCATTGCGCAATAAATTTCGCTGTGTCTTAATAGCGTCATCGGTTTGGAATACAGACCTTATGAAAGCAGTTTTAGTAAAGCAGTCCTCAGTTCAGGTGTTATCAGTAGATACTCCTTCTTCGTGAGCCTCCTCCTAAGTGCCAAATAAGTAACTCTCGAAATACAGGCCATCATCGCCGCGCTTATGTGGCTCATAAATTAAGGATTTATCTATGTCTAATAAAATGACTGGTTTAGTAAAATGGTTCAACGCAGATAAAGGTTTTGGCTTTATCACCCCTGACGACGGCAGCAAAGATGTATTCGTACATTTCTCTGCAATTCAGAGCGACAACTTCAAAACGCTTGATGAAGGTCAGAAAGTTTCCTTTACCATTGAGAATGGCGCAAAAGGTCCAGCAGCTGGAAACGTTTCTCCACTGTAACCCGCGCTAAATATCAGTGCGGCGTACGATAGCGATGAAGACAATAGTCCGAGCAGTTAAGCTGTACTGATAAAATTAACCCGCACCTGTGCGGGTTTTTTATTTTTAAAGGGTAATGGTACTGAGTTTTATATGGCAGCCTGCCCGTACTCCCTTCAAATTCAGCCTCAAAAACTGCTTCGCAATAAATTGGGCATCAATACAGTCCGCAGTTTCTGAAAAGGTTCATCCCTGCTCCCGTTCCCCCTCGCTCATCATCGCCAGAAACCGTTTCACCGTCCGTGAGCGTTCAAAGCGCCGCCAGCAGAGCGCGATATCGGTATAAAGCTCCGGTGAGCTCAGCGCGTGGTAGGTGACATTCGGCGGAGAAATAGCGGCCATCGATTTCGGCACCAGCGCGAACCCGCCGCCAGCGGAGACCATGCTCAGAGAAGAGGAAAGTTGTGAAGATTGCAGCGTGTGTTGCATATCGACTCCGGCCCTCTCGCAGCTGCCGTAAACGCGGTCATACAGCCCCGGCGCGACCTCCTGGGGGAACAGCACCACCGGTGTCTCCCGAAGCTGCTCTAACGCCAGCGAATCGCACGCAGCCAGAGGATGATCGCGATGCAGCGCCACCACCATCGGCTCCCGGTCGAGGATTTTTAGCTCGAACACCTTGCTGCTTTCGCACGGCAGGCGCACAAAGGCGATATCCAGTTCACCCTCCGCCAGCATTGTCGTCAGCGAAGACATATTGGCTTCCACCTGGTGAACCTGCACCGCCATGTTCTGCACCTGAAACTGACGAATCAGCGCGAAAATTTTGGGATGAAAGGCGTCGGAGCTGGTGATGCCAATCGAAAGGCTGCCGTTCAGCCCGCGCGCGATGCCCCGGGCTTTCTCCAGCGCGGCGTCGCTCAGCGCCAGGATCTTACAGGCGTCCTCATAGAAGGCTTCTCCCGCCTCGGTCAGCTCCACGCCCCGCGTCAGGCGCCTGAACAGCGGCGTGCCCACTTCCTCTTCGAGCCGTTTGATCTGCTGACTCAGAGGAGGCTGTGAAATACCCAGCGCTTTGGCCGCCCTGGTGAAGTGTCGCTCGCGTGCTACCGCGACAAAATAGCGCAGATAACGAAGTTCCATATCAAAAACGTCTCAAACCAGCATGGATTCTATATTGGAACTCTCTGCTGAATCGGGTCAACATTTATTTAACCTTTATAAATAAAGTTGAAGAGGACGGGCATGATGATGCATTCATCTGCATGCGACTGTGAGGCGAGTTTATGCGAGGCCCTGCGTGGGTTTTCGGCTCAGCATCCTGACAGCGTGATCTATCAGACATCGCTAATGAGCGCCCTGCTAAGCGGCGTCTACGAAGGGGAGACGACGATCGCCGACCTGCTGGCACACGGTGATTTTGGTCTCGGCACCTTTAACGAGCTGGACGGTGAAATGATTGCCTTCAGCAGCCAGGTGTACCAGCTGCGCGCCGACGGCAGCGCCCGCGCCGCGAAGCCGGAGCAAAAAACGCCGTTCGCGGTGATGACCTGGTTCCAGCCGCAGTACCGCAAAACCTTTAACGGTCCGGTCAGCCGTCAGCAGATCCACGACGTGATCGACCAGCAGATCCCCTCCGATAACCTGTTCTGCGCGCTGCGCATCGATGGCAACTTCCGCCATGCGCATACCCGCACCGTTCCGCGCCAGACGCCGCCGTACCGGGCGATGACCGACGTGCTGGACGACCAGCCGGTGTTCCGCTTTAACCAGCGCGAGGGCGTGCTGGTCGGGTTCCGCACCCCGCAGCATATGCAGGGCATCAACGTGGCGGGCTATCACGAGCACTTTATCACCGACGACCGTCAGGGCGGGGGACATCTGCTCGACTATCAGCTGGAGAGCGGCGTGCTCACCTTCGGCGAAATCCACAAGCTGATGATTGACCTGCCCGCCGACAGCGCGTTTTTACAGGCCAACCTGCACCCCAGCAACCTTGATGCGGCTATCCGCGCCGTCGAAAACTAACAGGAGAACTATCGTGAACAGTGAGAAACAGTCACGTCAGTGGGCGCACGGCGCCGATATGGTTGTCGGCCAGCTGGAAGCGCAGGGCGTGAAGCAGGTGTTCGGGATCCCGGGCGCGAAGATCGACAAGGTCTTTGACTCTCTGCTGGACTCCTCCATCGAGATTATCCCGGTGCGTCACGAGGCCAACGCGGCGTTTATGGCGGCAGCGGTAGGGCGGTTAACCGGCAAGGCCGGAGTCGCGCTGGTCACCTCCGGGCCGGGCTGCTCCAATCTGATCACCGGCATCGCCACCGCCAACAGCGAAGGCGACCCGGTCGTCGCGCTGGGCGGGGCGGTGAAGCGGGCGGATAAAGCCAAGCTGGTGCACCAGAGCATGGACACTGTCGCCATGTTCAGCCCGGTGACCAAATACGCCGTAGAAGTGAACTCCCCGGACGCGATTGCCGAGGTGGTGTCCAACGCGTTTCGCGCTGCCGAGCAGGGCAGGCCGGGCGGGGCGTTTGTCAGCCTGCCGCAGGATATTGTCGACCAGCCCACCACGGGGGCGATTTTACCCGCCAGCGGCCCGGCGCTGATGGGCCCGGCACCGGAGTCCGCCATTAACGACGTGGCGAAGCTTATCGAGAACGCCAAAAACCCGGTCATTTTACTCGGCCTGATGGCCAGCCAGCCCGCCAACAGCGCCGCGCTGCGCACGCTGCTGGAGAAAAGCCGCATTCCGGTCACCAGCACTTATCAGGCCGCCGGGGCGGTGAATCAGGAACACTTCACCCGCTTCGCCGGGCGCGTCGGCCTGTTCAACAACCAGGCCGGAGATCGGTTGCTGCATCTGGCGGATCTGATTATCTGCATCGGCTACAGCCCGGTGGAATACGAGCCGTCCATGTGGAACAGCGGCGACGCGACGCTGGTGCACATTGACGTGCTGCCCGCCTATGAGGAGCGCAAGTATGTTCCCGATCTGGAACTTGTCGGGGATATTGCCGCCACGCTGAATCTGCTTGCCAGCCGAATCGAGCACAAACTTGAACTCAGCCAGCGCGCCTCGGAAATTCTTGTCGATCGCCAGCATCAGCGTGACCTCCTCGACCGTCGCGGCGCATCGCTAAACCAGTTTGCCCTGCATCCGCTGCGCATCGTGCGCGCCATGCAGGACATCGTGAATAACGACGTAACGCTCACCGTCGATATGGGCAGCTTCCACATCTGGATCGCCCGCTACCTCTACAGCTTCCGCGCGCGTCAGGTGATGATCTCCAACGGTCAGCAGACCATGGGCGTGGCGCTGCCGTGGGCGATTGGCGCGTGGCTGGTCAACCCGGGGCGCAAGGTGGTGTCGGTCTCCGGGGACGGCGGATTTTTGCAGTCGAGCATGGAGCTGGAAACCGCCGTGCGCCTCAATGCCAACGTGCTGCACATCATCTGGGTGGATAACGCCTACAACATGGTGGCGATCCAGGAAGAGAAAAAATACCAGCGTCTCTCCGGCGTGGAGTTTGGCCCGGTCGATTTCAAAGCCTATGCCGACGCCTTCGGTGCGAATGGCTTTGCCGTCGAGAGCGCCGACGCGCTCGAACCGACGCTGCGTGCCGCAATGGATGTCGATGGCCCGGCCGTGGTGGCCATTCCCGTCGACTACAGCGATAACCCGCTGCTGATGGGCCAGCTCCATCTCAGCCAGATTTTGTGAATCAATATAAGGACAGAGAAATGCAAAAAGTGGCTCTCGTAACCGGCTCCGGCCAGGGGATTGGCAAAGCGATCGCGCTTCGCCTGGTGAAGGACGGCTTTGCCGTCGCTATTGCGGATTACAACGAAGAGACGGCGAAAGCGGTCGCGGATGAGATCACCCGCAACGGCGGGAAAGCCGTCGCCGTGAAGGTGGACGTCTCTGACCGCGACCAGGTGTTTGCGGCGGTGGAAAAAGCCCGCACCGCGCTGGGCGGCTTCAACGTCATCGTCAATAACGCCGGGGTGGCGCCGTCTACCCCTATCGAATCCATCACGCCGGAAATTGTCGACAAGGTCTACAACATCAACGTGAAAGGGGTGATCTGGGGCATTCAGGCCGCGATTGACGCGTTCCGCAAAGAGGGGCACGGCGGTAAAATCATCAACGCCTGCTCCCAGGCGGGCCATACCGGCAACCCGGAACTGGCGGTGTACAGCTCCAGCAAGTTCGCGGTGCGTGGCTTAACCCAGACCGCCGCGCGGGATCTCGCGCCGCTGGGGATCACCGTTAACGCCTATTGCCCGGGCATCGTCAAAACGCCGATGTGGGCGGAGATCGACCGTCAGGTCTCCGAGGCGGCGGGTAAACCGCTCGGCTACGGAACGGAAACCTTTGCCAAACGCATCACGCTTGGCCGTTTGTCCGAACCGGAAGATGTGGCCGCCTGCGTCTCTTACCTCGCCGGACCAGACTCCGACTACATGACCGGTCAGTCGCTGCTGATTGATGGTGGGATGGTGTTCAACTAAATTCTAATAAGCTCTGACATGAACTTTCCCCTGCTCCCGTGCAGGGGCTTTTTTTTGTCTCCTCAGCCATTGTGCATTACACTGCGCGCTGCAAAACTTTAGTCTTAAGATCTGACAGGCGGTAACAGCGATGAACGGTACAATCACAACGTGGTTTAAAGATAAAGGCTTCGGATTTATCAAAGATGAAAACGGCGACAACCGCTATTTTCACGTGATTAAGGTCGCCAACCCTGATCTGATTAAGAAAGATGCGGCGGTGACCTTCGAACCCACCACAAACACCAAAGGCCTTTCCGCGTATGCGGTGAAGGTGATCCCGGAGAGCAAGCATCTTTATATCGCGGGCGAGCGCGTGAAGCTCACCTCGATCAAATCCTTCGTGGTGTTCAGCGAAGAAGAGCCCGTTGAGACCAAAATCGACAAAGAGAACGCGGTGCTGTCGGTGGGGCTACTGATGAACAGCATCAAGCCGAAAAGTGAGAAAAAGCCGGGCGAGATGCGCACGGTGAAGAAGCTGGCGATCACCACCTTCCAGAACACGACGATGATCTTCACCGAAGATGAAATCGACATCGACGCGACGGTTAAGCTGCTGAAGTAATTTTATGCCGGGTGGCGGCTACGCGTTACCCGGCCTGCACGTTCTTCCTTTTCGACCGCTTTTTAACCTGCTATAACAAACTCCTTACCTTGCAGGGAGTCACCGCCGTGCCCGAAATCAATCAACATGGTCAAACCGTTAACGATATCGTCCCCGACTGGAAATGTGCCCGAGCGCTAACTCGCACGCCGCTAACCGGCCAGTATTGTCGTCTGGAACCGTTGGACGCAGAACGCCACGCGGCGGATCTGTTTGAAGCTTACGCACTGGGCGATGACAGCGACTGGACGTGGCTTGCCAGCACCCAGCCTGTGAGCGTTGAGGCTACTGCGCACTGGGTGCTCGGAAAGGTGCTGGATGACGACCTGGTGCCCTTTGCCGTTATCGATCTGCGCACCGAAAAGGCGGTAGGGCTGGTGAGCTATATGGCGATTGAACGCTTTCTGGGATCGGTGGAAATTGGCCACGTCACCTGGTCGCGCAAGATGAAAGGCACCCGCATTGGCACCGAAGCGGTGTGGCTACTGCTGAAAAATGCCTTTGAGCATAAATATCGTCGGCTGGAGTGGAAGTGCGATTCGATGAACACCGCCTCACGCAACGCGGCGGAGCGGCTGGGGTTTGTCTGGGAAGGGCGCCTGCGCCAGAAGCTGGTGCGCAAAGGACGCAACCGCGACAGCGATATGCTCTCTATTATTGACGGCGAGTGGCCGGAAAGGGACGCGGCGTTGCGCGCGTGGCTGGCGGCGGAGAATTTTGACGCGGAAGGACGGCAGGTCAGGCGGTTAGAGGAATTTCGAAAATAATTTTCCCTCACCCTAACCCTCTCCCAAAGGGCTGAGGGATCCCCAGTAATTTTTTTATGCAGAAGCAATAAAGTTGCTTTCTAAATGACTGAGGGCTGTCAGCGA
>NZ_JADBPZ010000007.1:0-180376 GCF_014893445.1 Enterobacter cloacae complex sp. P29RS
GCGTATTCATAAATACGACGGAAGCTGACGTCCGGGGTCAGGTCTTTATAATCCTTGCAGGCCAGCTCGCAGGTTTTACACCCGGTGCAGCGGCTGGAATCAATAAAAAATCCATACTGGGTTGTCATCGGTTAATCCTTATGCCTTCTCGATCTGCACCAGGTTCGTGTGCTGCGGATTGCCTTTCGCCAGCGGTGACGGGCGGTGTGTGGTCAGGGTATTGATGCAGGAGCCGTGATCGACACGATCGCCGTTCATGTTGGCGTCATGCCAGGCGCCCTGGCCCATCGCGCTCACACCAGGCATGATGCGCGGGGTGACTTTGGCGGCAATGCGCACTTCGCCGCGATCGTTAAACACGCGCACCGTGTCACCGTTTTTAATGCCGCGCTTCTCGGCGTCTACAGGGTTAAGCCACACCTCCTGGCGACAGGCGGCCTGGAGCACATCCACGTTGCCGTAGCTGGAGTGGGTACGGGCTTTAAAGTGGAAACCGAACAGTTGCAGCGGGAATTTGCTGCGCTCGGGCGCGTCCCAGCCTTCAAAGGTTGAGGTATAGACCGGTAGCGGGGTGATGGTTTCGTCTTTTTGCAGTTCCCAGGTTGCCGCAATATCCGCCAGCTTGCTGGAGTAGATCTCGATTTTCCCCGACGGGGTTTTCAGCGGATTGGCATCCGGATCGTCACGGAATTTTTTATAGGCCACAAAATGTCCATTTGGATCTTTGCGCTTATAAATACCCATTTTTTTCAGCGCGTCGTAGGACGGCAGCAGCGGATCTCTGGCAACCATTTTGGCGTAAAGGTAGCGCAGCCACTGCTCCTGCGTACGGCCTTCGGTGAATTTCTGATAGACATCCGGTCCGAGACGTTTCGCCACTTCGCTCATGATCCAGTAGATGGGCTTGCGCTCGAACTTCGGGGCGGTTACCGGCTGGAGGAAAATCAGGTATCCCATGTTGCCGGCGTAATCGTTGGGGATGATATCTTCCTGCTCAACGGTCATCAGGTCCGGCAGGACAATATCGGCATACTTCGCGGACGAGGTCATGAAGTTGTCGATAACGACGATCGTTTCGCACTTACTCTCATCCTGCAAAATGTCGTGAGTTTTGTTGATATCAGAGTGCTGGTTGATGATGGTATTACCCGCATAGTTCCAGATGAACTTGATCGGCACATCCAGCTTATCCTTGCCGCGTACGCCGTCGCGCAGGGCGGTCATCTCCGGTCCACGCACGATGGCATCCGTCCAGCTGAAGCAGGAGATTTGCGTTTTCACAGGATTTTCCGGCAGCGGCATACGTTCGATGGTGATGGTGTAGGTCGATTCGCGCGCGCCGCTGTTGCCGCCGTTAATGCCGACGTTGCCGGTCAGGATCGGCAGCATGGCGATGGCGCGGGATGTCTGCTCGCCGTTGGCCTGACGCTGCGGGCCCCAGCCCTGGCAAATGTAGGCCGGTTTTGCCGAACCGATTTCACGGGCCAGCTTAATGATGCGATCGGCAGGAATGCCTGTAATGCGCGACGCCCATTCCGGGGTTTTCGCGGTTTTGTCATCACCCTGGCCGAGAATATAGGCTTTGTAATGACCGTTAACAGGTGCGCCTTCCGGCAGGGTTTTTTCGTCATAACCTACGCAGTATTTATCGAGGAAGGGCTGATCGACGAGGTTTTCATTAATCAGCACCCACGCAATACCTGCCACCAGTGCGGCATCGGTGCCCGGACGAATCGGGATCCACTCGTCTTCGCGGCCTGCGGCGGTGTCGGTGTAGCGCGGATCGATAACGATCATCCGTGCGTTAGACCGTTCACGTGCCTGTTCAAGGTAGTAAGTGATCCCGCCGCCGCTCATGCGCGTTTCTGCCGGATTATTGCCGAACATCACCACCAGTTTGGTGTTTTCGATATCTGATGTACTGTTGCCGTCGTTGCTGCCGTAGGTGTAGGGCATTGCGCAGGCGATCTGCGCGGTGCTGTAGGTGCCGTAGTGGCTGAGGAAGCCGCCGTAGCAGTTCATCAGGCGTGCCACCAGCGAGGCGTAAGGGGAGGAGCGGGTGATATTGCCGCCGACAATTCCGGAGGAGTAGTTAATGTAGACCGCTTCGTTGCCGTATTTTTCGACCACGCTTTTCAGGCTCGCGGCGATGGTGTCCAGCGCTTCTTCCCAGGTGATACGTTCAAACTTGCCTTCTCCGCGTTTGCCCACGCGTTTCATCGGATAGTTCAGACGGTCTGGATGATTAATGCGACGGCGAATTGAACGGCCTCGCAGGCAGGCGCGAACCTGATGGTTGCCGTAAACATCCTCGCCGGTATTATCCGTTTCAACCCAATAGACTTCGTCATCGCGAACGTGCAGACGCAGCGCGCAGCGGCTACCGCAGTTTACCGAGCAGGCGCCCCAGACGACTTTATCTTCCGCTGGCTGAATAGCGGTCTGCACTGCGGCGGCGGCGCTTTTCAGACCAAAAGGCAATGCGATCCCACCGGCGGCAAGCGCCAGAGATCCTATGGCAGTAGATTTAACCAGAGTTCGACGGCTTATCCCGTCGTGATGTTCAACTTCGGACATAACTCACCCCATCATTGTTAATAATTATTTTCACCCGTGACTACAACCGGGCTAATGATGGGGGGAGTGTTACTTATTTAGAGGTATTAAATATTAATCCTCGTCAACTCAGGGGAATTGAGTGGGAAAATCATTGCGGCTCAGCGGGTGCATTCTCCTGCGTACCTGCACCGCTTACCGGGTAGTTTCCGCTACTGGTGCGAGTGTACAAAATTTTGAAAGTATCGTTGGCGCAATGCCCAACGACCTGCGCATCCGGCTGGTCGGCCTGATCGTTCGGCACGATGTTCAGGGTAAAGCCAGACTCCGGTACGCCGTTGTTGATAATCTTCTGCTGAATGTCGCTTTTCACGCGCTCGCAGGAGTCCGGGGCCGCAAGAATAGCAGGTGAAGCACTCATTAACAGCAGGGCGGTAATCCAGGGTAACCGTTTCATCTGTAGCTCCTTTTCACTGTGTAGACTGTAAGCATAGCAGGGTTAGGGTAAGCTTTTGTTTTTGTGTCTCTCTTTCTGAATTGTCCTGGTGGTGCTGAAACGTGCTGTAATCAAAAAGAATAATAAGCTTACCCTTTCCCTTGATTGATTATTGTATTGAACAGTGGCGTAATCGCGCGTCGATAACGGTGGCGAAGCTTTGCAGCTAAAGGTCTTTCCCGCATCAGCAACTCCCAGATTTCTTTCTTTTTGGCATCTAAAGCAGCATCGCCTTTCGATTCATTAATAGTCGAGGCGTTCGCTTCTTCGGAAAGACGTACTGGAAAAGGCACGATTGAATGAATTTTCGCTAAAGATAAATCTTCAAACAAGGTCCATTTGTCAGAAACCATCCACACAGGATATAGGTTCTGAAGGAGATTACTGGCAGCTTTTTGATTAATAATATAAGCGTGAGCAGTCGTGGCTTGTTGAGTTTTATGAATGCTATATGAGCCGCTTATGCTTTTAAGAGGCTTTTTGTAATATTTATTAACTCGACTAAGAAGTATAATCTCAGGTTTAGTCGCGCTAAGCGTTACGTTGTCGAGTATTTCACGTAAATCATTATTTATTACAACATCATCTTCGAGGATGAGAGCTGCGTCGATATTTTCATATATTATTTTTTTATATATTTCCTGATGACTTAATGCGCAACCAACTTCACCCGGGAGAAAAGCATAATTTACCTCGCGCGTGACATTTTTGCGTTCAGCTTCAGCCATTTTCCGACCATCAATTGCTTCGATAAATTCGTGTGCTATGTTCAGCTTTAATAGTTGAGATTCCATTTTTGCACGACGTTCGAGCGAGTGTTTGAGATTGATTATAAAAGTTCTCATCCTTTGAACGTTCCTTAAAGACTGTTTGGCTGGACTACATCTACATTCTTACATTTTACCAGTATTCGAATCAATTCAACATCGTTACCATACTATTTGCTACTATGATTGCCACTATCCTTTCATCCTTTTGGTAAATGATGTGAATAAATACGCAGCGATAACGCTACTGGCAACGGTACTGGTGGGATGTGACAACAACACCGCGCCGCTGTCATTTACGCCGGAGATGGCGAGCTTTTCGAACGAGTTTGACTTTGACCCTCTGCGCGGGCCGGTGAAAGATTTTACCCAGACGCTGTTGAACGATAAGGGTGAAGTCTCTAAACGCGTGACCGGAACGATGTCGTCGGAGGGGTGTTTCGATACCCTTGAACTGCACGATCTGGAGGCTAACACGGGCGTTGCGCTGGTGCTGGATGCTAACTACTACGTCGATGCGGAAACCCAGCAGCAGAAGGTGAAGTTGCAGGGAAAATGTCAGCTGGCGGAACTGCCGTCTGCCGGCCTGACGTGGGACACCGACGATAACGGGTTTGTGGTTGCCGCGCACAGCAAAGAGATGGAAGTGAAGTACCAGTATGACGCCGACGGCTACCCGCTGGGTAAAACCACGGTCTCCGGCGACCAGCGTTTATCGGTCAAATCGATGCCGTCGAAAGATCTGCGTAAGCGCATGGATTATACGGCGGTAAGCCTGTTGAACGATAAACCGATGGGCAATGTAAAGCAGAGTTGCGATTACGATCGCCACAACAACCCGGTGAGCTGCGAGCTGGTTATCGTCGATGACAGCGTTAAACCTGCCATTGAGCGCAAGTACACCATCAAAAACAGCATTGAATATTATTAAGAATAAAACCGCGCAGGTTACTGCGCGGTGGGTTTAAGCAGGTTGGCGGAGGAGGATTTATGCCCGGCCAGATGCTGATGCTGGAAAATGCACATGCGGATGGTGTTACGGTATTCGCCATTAATAAAGAACTCATGGATCAGTTCACCTTCCACCATAAAGCCGAGCTTACGGTAGATATGAATCGCTTTTTCGTTCTCTTTATCGACGATGAGGTAAAGCTTGTAGAGATTCAGGACGTTAAACCCATAATCCATCGCCAGCTTTGCCGCCCGCGACGCAAGACCTTTCCCCTGGTGCTCCGGTGAAATAATGATCTGAAATTCCGCCCGACGGTGAACATGGTTGATCTCAACCAGCTCAACCAGCCCGGCTTTCTCACCTTCGCACTCCACCACAAACCGGCGTTCACTTTGATCGTGGATATGCTTATCGTAGAGATCGGACAGCTCGACGAAGGCCTCGTAAGGCTCTTCAAACCAGTAGCGCATTACGCTGGCATTGTTGTCGAGCTGGTGGACAAAGCGTAAATCTTCGCGCTCCAGCGGACGGAGCTTTACGTCACACGGCATCGACATTACGGTGCTACCGTGCGGCCAGTGCGACGATCCAGACAGCGCAGGGTGTTAGGCTCCCAGTAAGCGTTGACGTTGGCACTTTGCTGGCATTTGTCGCGGGCATCAAACGCGACGTCTTCTTTATCCCACTCTTTTTCCACGCGCTTATTCACTTTCTGACGCAGGCTGCGGGTGTCATTCCATTGTTCTTTGTCCATGGCGGCGTTCTGGCGGCTTTGCGCGCTGTCACCAGACTCAATGATGAGTTTGCTGGTTTCGGCTGATGCCGTTGCGGCGAAGGCGAACGAGGACAGCGCCAGTGCGGCTGTCAGACAAAGGCGTTTGCTTAATGTAGTCATAGCGTTTCCTTTAAACGGGTGCAGACAATCGGATTACCCCGTTGGATTCTACACCAATCCGAAAGGGTGTCATACCCGCGCGGCAGGTATGGGAACGATGAGAGCATTATCGCGTATGATGTCTAAATCAATCCTCACGAAACGAGAAAAATGTTCAAAACGACGCTGCTTTTTTTCGCGACCGCGCTGTGTGAAATCATCGGATGCTTTTTGCCGTGGCTCTGGCTAAAGCGGGGCGCTTCCGCGCTGCTGCTGATCCCGGCGGGTGTGTCCCTGGTTCTTTTCGTCTGGCTGCTCACCCTGCATCCGGCCGCCAGCGGGCGGGTTTATGCGGCCTACGGAGGGGGGTACGTCTGTACTGCGCTGCTGTGGCTGCGCTTTGTCGATGGCATCAGGCTAAGCCTGTATGACTGGGCAGGCGCGCTGGTTGCCCTGTGCGGCATGTTGATCATCGTGGCTGGCTGGGGACGCGCATAGTCGTCCTCATAGTGTGATCGCCCGCTGATTTTTCGATCGTTATACTTGTATGGTAGTAGTGTAGTTGCGTAAATTTCCTGCATCACAACGAGCGATGTAAGGAAATGGATTATGAAGATTGTCGGGGCTGAAGTATTTGTCACCTGCCCGGGGCGTAACTTTGTCACCCTTAAAATCACCACCGATGAGGGCATTGTCGGCCTGGGTGATGCCACGCTTAACGGACGTGAACTTTCCGTTGCCTCCTACCTGAAAGATCACCTGTGCCCTCAGCTGATTGGCCGCGATGCGCACCGCATCGAAGATATCTGGCAATTCTTCTATAAAGGCGCGTACTGGCGTCGTGGCCCGGTCACCATGTCAGCGATTTCTGCCGTGGATATGGCGCTGTGGGACATCAAAGCGAAAGCCGCGAACATGCCGCTCTATCAACTTCTGGGCGGAGCCTCCCGGGAAGGGGTGATGGTTTATTGTCATACCACCGGGCACACCATTGACGACGTACTGGAAGATTATGCCCGTCATAAAGAGATGGGCTTCAAGGCTATTCGCGTGCAGTGCGGCGTGCCGGGGATGAAAACCACCTATGGTATGTCTAAAGGAAAAGGGCTGGCGTATGAGCCTGCAACCAAGGGCGACTGGCCGGACGAGCAGCTTTGGTCCACCGAGAAATACCTCGACTTCACGCCGAAACTGTTCGACGCAGTGCGCAGTCAGTTCGGCTTCAACGAACATCTCCTTCACGACATGCACCACCGTCTGACGCCCATCGAAGCGGCGCGATTCGGCAAAAGCATTGAAGAGTACCGCCTGTTCTGGATGGAAGACCCGACTCCCGCTGAAAACCAGGAGTGTTTCCGCCTGATCCGCCAGCACACCGTCACGCCCATTGCGGTGGGGGAAGTGTTCAACAGCATCTGGGACTGCAAGCAGCTGATTGAAGAGCAGCTCATTGACTATATCCGCGCCACCATAACCCATGCGGGCGGCATTACCGGGATGCGTCGCATTGCTGACTTTGCCTCACTCTACCAGGTGCGCACCGGCTCACACGGCCCGTCGGATCTGTCGCCGATTTGCCACGCCGCGGCACTGCATTTTGACCTGTGGGTACCGAACTTTGGCGTGCAGGAGTATATGGGGTATTCAGAGCAGATGCTGGAAGTGTTCCCGCACAGCTGGCGCTTCGATAACGGCTATATGCACCCGGGCGACAAGCCAGGGCTGGGCATTGAGTTTGATGAGAAGCTGGCAGCGAAATACCCGTACGAACCGGCCTGTCTGCCGGTGGCCCGTCTGGAAGACGGCACCCTCTGGAACTGGTAAACGAGGAGCGAATGATGAAAAGCGTTGTGATCCAACAGCCGAATGCGCTGGTGATTGAGGAGCGTCCTCTCCCGTTGCCGGACGCAGGCGACGTCCGCGTCAGAATTAAGCTCGCCGGTATCTGCGGTTCAGACAGCCATATCTATCGCGGGCATAACCCGTTTGCGAAATACCCGCGGGTAATCGGTCACGAGTTCTTTGGCGAAATAGACGCGGTTGGCGAAGGCGTGGAGAGCACCCGACTGGGCCAGCGCGTGTCTGTGGATCCGGTGATCAGCTGCGGGCACTGCTACCCGTGTTCCGTCGGAAAACCGAACGTTTGTACCTCGCTGGTGGTGCTGGGCGTCCACCGTGACGGCGGCTTCAGCGAATACGCCGTCGTGCCGGCGAAAAATGCCTGGAACATTCCGGATGCGATCCCTGACAAACACGCGGTGATGGTTGAGCCTTTCACCATTGCCGCCAACGTGACGGGGCAGGCGAAACCCACCGAACAGGACGTGGCGCTGATCTACGGCGCAGGCCCGATGGGGCTGGTCACCGTGCAGGCGCTAAAGGGCGTTTACAAGGTGAAGCAGGTCATCGTGGTGGATCGCATTGATGAGCGGCTGGGGATGGCGCAACGCAGCGGCGCAGACTGGGTCTTCAACAACAGCGAGCACTCGTTACAGGCCGCGCTGGATGAAAAAGGCATCAAGCCGACGTTAATCATCGATGCTGCCTGTCATCCATCCATTTTGCAGGAAGCGATTACGCTGGCGTCTCCGGCGGCGCGCATCGTGCTGATGGGCTTCTCCAGCGACCCGAGCCAGATCGTGCAACAGGGGATCACCGGCAAAGAGCTGTCGATCTTCTCTTCGCGCCTGAATGCCAACAAATTTCCGGTGGTCATTGACTGGCTGGAAAAAGGGCTGATCGACCCTGAAAAACTGGTCACCCATACATTTGACTATCACCACGTTACAGACGCCATCGAACTGTTTGAAAAAGACCAGCGGCAGTGCTGCAAAGTCTTGCTCACGTTCGACCAATAATAATTCACGCGGTTAAGAGCCTGCGAAGACAGGCTCTCAGTGGTACGCATCTTACCTTGCAGAGATAGCCATTATGACTCAAGCACAACCTCAAAGAAGTACGTCAGACCTGGTGAAAGCCGCCGTATCCGGCTGGCTGGGCACCGCCCTGGAGTTTATGGATTTTCAGCTTTACTCCCTTGGCGCCGCGCTGGTATTCCATGAAATTTTCTTCCCTGAACAATCCGCGGCCATGGCGCTGATCCTGGCGATGGGCACCTATGGGGCAGGCTACATCGCGCGTATCGTCGGGGCATTTATCTTCGGCAGAATGGGCGACAGAATTGGCCGCAAAAAGGTGCTGTTTATCACCATCACCATGATGGGGATCTGCACCACCTTAATCGGCGTCCTGCCAACCTACGCGCAGATCGGGATTTTCGCACCGGTGCTGCTGGTGACGCTGCGCATTATTCAGGGGCTGGGCGCGGGGGCAGAAATCTCCGGCGCAGGTACCATGCTGGCGGAGTACGCGCCGAAGGGTAAACGCGGCATCATCTCCTCGCTGGTGGCCATGGGAACCAACTGCGGGACGCTGAGCGCCACGGCGATCTGGGCCGTGATGTTCTTTGCCCTCGATCGTGAAGAACTTATTGCCTGGGGCTGGCGCGTGCCGTTCCTCGCCAGCGTGGTGGTGATGATCTTCGCCATCTGGCTGCGTATGAACCTTAAAGAGAGCCCGGTGTTTGAGAAGGTTAACGACGCTGAAACCATTGCGCCGGTTGCTGCGCCGGATACCTCGGTCGGCGCGATGTTTAAGAGCAAATCGTTCTGGCTGGCGACGGGGCTGCGCTTTGGTCAGGCCGGCAACTCAGGTTTGATTCAGACTTTCCTTGCCGGATATCTGGTGCAGACGCTGTTGTTTGATAAGGCGATCCCAACCGATGCGCTGATGATCAGTTCGATTCTCGGCTTCCTTTCCATCCCGCTGCTGGGCTGGCTGTCCGATAAAGTGGGGCGCCGTCTGCCGTATATCCTCCTTAACATTTCAGCCATTATTCTGGCTTACCCGATGCTGTCGATTATTGTCGATAAGAGTTACGCGCCGGGCGTGATTATGCTCTCTATCATCGTTATTCATAACTTTGCGGTGCTCGGGCTGTTCGCGCTGGAAAATATCACCATGGCAGAGATGTTTGGTTCGCGGAACCGCTTTACCCGCATGGCCATTTCGAAAGAGGCGGGCGGGCTGGTAGCCGTAGGCTTTGGTCCGGTGCTGGCGGGGATCTTCTGCAACATGACCGGGTCCTGGTGGCCGATTGTGGTGATGCTGGTGGCGTACTCGCTGATTGGGCTGGTCTCCGCGTTGCTGATGCCGGAAGTGCGCGACCGCGATTTGAGTGAAGCCGAAGATGCTGCGGAGGCTCCTCATAAGGACTCGGTAGCGTACGGCGCGCTCTCTTCACGCCGCTAGTGGTTTACATCTTGCGTTACCTGTCACACAACTTTTTACTGATGTCACACCACATGGCGAAAAGTTAATGTAAATCAAGATCTGAAAACGATGTATCAGTATGGTTAATGGCAGCGTTTTTTGACTCCGACTGCCATTCTAGTTGGTGTAGTCAGCAGGCGCTGCCGCTCTTAAAAGGAAGCGGCAGTGGATCACAGCTTTCATTAATTAACGAGTCTCAATCATGGAAAACCGGTTATTACAGGCGAAGGCAACGCATCCTCAATACGATCGCGACAGCCTCAAGGCACGCATTGTTCATTTAGGGTTTGGCGCGTTTCACCGTGCGCACCAGGCGGTGTACACCGATATACTCGCCGCAGAACAGGGCAGCGACTGGGGTTACTGCGAAGTTAACCTGATTGGCGGCGAACAGCAGATCGCCGATCTGAAGGCACAGGATAACCTTTATACCGTGGCAGAGATGTCTGCCGATGCGTGGACGGCGCGCGTGGTCGGCGTCGTCAAAAACGCGCTGCATGCGCAGATCGACGGGCTGGAAACCGTGCTGGCGGCGCTGTGCGAGCCGCAGGTCGCCATTGTTTCCCTGACCATCACCGAGAAAGGATATTGCCACTCCCCGGCAACCGGACAACTGATGTTCGATCATCCGTTTATCGTTGCCGACCTGCAAAACCCGCATCAGCCTAAATCTGCGCCGGGCGTGGTGGTTGAGGCGCTGGCGCGTCGCAAGGCGGCGGGGCTACCGGCATTCAGCGTGATGTCATGCGATAACATGCCGGAGAACGGCCACGTGATGCGCAATGTGACCTGTGCCTACGCGCGCGCTGTTGACGGCGAACTGGCGGACTGGATCGAAGCGAACGTCACCTTCCCGTCAACGATGGTGGACCGCATTGTGCCCGCCGTCACGGCTGATACGCTGGATAAAATCGAACAGCTGACTGGCGTACGCGATCCGGCAGGTGTCGCCTGCGAGCCGTTCCGCCAGTGGGTGGTGGAAGATAATTTTGTTGCCGGACGTCCCCAGTGGGAAAAGGCCGGTGCGGAGCTGGTTTCTGATGTCATTCCGTTTGAAGAGATGAAGCTGCGAATGCTTAACGGCAGCCACTCGTTCCTGGCCTATCTCGGCTATCTTGCCGGTTATCAGCACATTAACGACTGCATGGAAGATGAACATTATCGCGCAGCCGCGCATGCGCTGATGCTGATAGAGCAGGCGCCGACGCTGAAAGTGCGGGGCGTGGATTTGGGTCGTTATGCCGACCAGTTGATTGCGCGTTACAGCAATCCGGCCCTGCGTCACCGCACCTGGCAAATCGCCATGGACGGTAGCCAGAAATTGCCGCAGCGCATGCTCGATTCCGTGCGCTGGCACCTTGTCCACCAGAAACCCTTCCCGCTGCTGGCCCTCGGCGTGGCGGGCTGGATGCGTTATGTCGGCGGTGTGGATGAGCAGGGTAACGCGATTGAGGTGAGCGATCCGCAGCTGGCGGTGATTCAGGCGGCGGTAAACGGTAGCGCTGAAGGTGAAAGCCGCGTTAGCGCGCTGTTGGGCATTGAGGCTATTTTCGGTAACGAGCTGCCGAAGGACACGGTATTCGTGGCTGCCGTCATGCAGGCCTATCAAACGTTGCTGCAAAAAGGCGCGAAGGCCACGGTTGCTGAGTACGCAGCCCGGCTTTAACGCTTTGACATGCCGCCGTTCGCGGCGGCATGTCGGGGCACAGCTTAGTGCATCCCCAGGCGAATCAGCTCAATCGGTTCGAACTTACCTTCGCATCCTTCCACTTCAACCGTTTTACCACGACGCACCTGCTCGGCATTAAGGCCGTCGCTGTGGATCGCTTTAATCACGCCGAACTGACCTGTGCCGCTAATCATGACGCGGCTGCCAGTGGTGATTGCATTTCGGTTACGGTCGTATGTCATCATGGTATTTTCTCCTCTCGCACTTATCCGTTACGGCGCTAATTCAACGGCTGCCGTTCACGGGGCACTATTAATACGCCTCTCTTAAACGAAATTATTTGCTTTTGATCAAGCTCACACTTTTTTCTTATTTCCAGATGGCGTTGACGGTTCAGTACACCGCTTTACAAAGCGGACAGTTATTTTCCTTAATTGATAGTTGCCAGACGCAAGCGTTTAGGCTTTGTTTATATCCACAATGCCATTCTGGAGGCAGAAAATAACCCTTCATCGGAAAAGGAGTCAGGCTTATGTATAAGAAAATTTTGATGCCTGTTGACGTGTTTGAAATGGATCTAAGCGATAAAGCGGTACGCCACGCGGTCAACCTCGCGAAATCGGAAGGCGCGACGATCACCCTGGTCAACATTCTCCCTAACAGCAGTCGTTCGTTACTGCGGGGGTTCAATGCCGATATTAAGAAGTTCGAAGAGTATATGACCGCCGAGTCGGATAAGAAGATGAAGGCACTGAAACGGCTCTTTGATACGTCCCCAGAAAATATTGATTGTGAAGTACGTTTCGGCAACGTACGCGATGAAATCATCCAGCTCAGCAAAGAGGGGAAATATGACGTTATTGTTATTGGGTCAAGAAACCCGAGCATGACAACACATCTGCTGGGCTCGAATGCTGAAACTATCCTGCGCTACGCCACTATTCCGGTATTAGTGGTCCGCTAATCACTTCGCCGCAACCGAAAGGGGGCGGCGAGGTTTTATTCTTCGCTGAACCACTCGCGGTTTTCCTGACGAATTAACTGAACTGACTCGCTAATTTCCTGGAGGTGAAGCGTCATCGCTTTATCTACGGCTTCCACGTCGCGTTTTTCCAGTGCGCTGAAAATATCGTGATGCTGGCGCAGCAACATCTCTGGCGGAGAAACATGGTCGAGGCTCATGTAGCGCACGCGGTCGATGGTAGCTTTGATGTTTTCGACGGTATCCCACGCGAGCTGGCACTCGGCGATCTGCGCCAGTTTCTGGTGAAATTCGTCGTCCAGCTGGAAAAAGTCGTTTAACTGTTTGCGGTCGATGGCAATGCGTTGCTGATGCAGGTTTTGCTCCAGCAGGTAGCACTGGTTATCGTTGATGAGCGACGCGGCGCGACGCACAACGGCGCACTCAATGGCCTGGCGAACAAAACAGCCATTCCGTACCTGCGAAAGCGAAATTTTATTTACATAGCTGCCGCGCTGAGGGCGGATCTGGATAAGGCCGTTTTCTGCGAGCTTAATAAACGCCTCGCGCACGGGCTGACGGGAAACGTCAAAACGTACCGAAACCTCTTTTTCTGAGAGTGGCGTTCCCGGTGGGATCAGGCAGCGAACGATATCACGGCGTAAGATGCGATAAATTTGCTGATTTACAGGCTGGGTAGGATTAAGTTGCGATTCAGCGGCCATGGGTTGTGATTTCTCAGAGAGTTAACCTGAACATACTACCATTCTTTTAACCGTCATCACATACCCGGCCCGCAGGCCGGGAAGGGTGAATTACCCGCGATGCACGCTGAGTCCGGCATAGGTCTGGCTGACGGGCATCATCTCAACCGTGTTGATGTTGACATGCTTCGGCAGCGTCGCGACCCACCAGACGGTTTCGGTGATATCTTCCGGCGTCAGCGCATTCGCATTTTCATAGGTTTTATCCGCTTTCGCGTCATCGCCTTTGAAACGCACGTTGGAGAATTCCGTTCCACCGACCAGACCCGGCTCAACATCGGTCACGCGGATCGCGGTACCGTGCAGGTCGGTGCGCAGGTTCAGGCTGAACTGGCGTACAAAGGCCTTGGTTGCGCCATAGACGTTGCCGCCCGCGTAAGGCCAGCTGCCTGCGGTGGAACCGATATTAATGATATGACCACGGTTACGTTCAACCATGCCCGGCAGCACGGCGCGGGTCATGTACACCAGGCCTTTGTTGTTGGTGTCGATCATGTTCTCCCAGTCTTCCACGTTGGCTTTGTGGGCAGGCTCCATGCCCAGCGCCAGGCCAGCGTTATTGACCAGCACGTCGATTTCACGCCATTCGGCAGGCAGGTTGGCAATCATCTCTTCAATGGCGGCGCGGTTGCGCACGTCCAGCTGTGCGGTCAGGATGCTGTCGCCCAGCTCGTCTTTCAATTCCTGGAGACGCTCCTGACGACGACCCGTTGCAATCACCTTATGTCCGTTGGCGACGAAGCGACGCGTGATGCTTTCACCAAAACCTGCTGTCGCCCCGGTAACTAATATAATCATCTCACTGTTCCTCAACGCTTTTTGTGTTGTACTACCATAGCACGCACTCGGGCACATCGTTAAGGCAACATTTGTATGACGCCATTGCAGGCCGGAGCAGGCTGGCCTACTCTGGTGAGAAATACCGTGCTCAGGAGTAAACGATGTCGGTCAACAACCCTTTCTTTGACGTTAGCCTGCTGCCTTATCAGGCTCCGCGTTTTGATGTGATAGAAGACAGCCACTATCGCCCGGCGTTTGATGAAGCAATGCGCCTCAAGCGTGCAGATATTGACGCGATTATCGCGCAGAGCGCCGTGCCGGACTTCAACAACACCGTGCTGGCGCTGGAAAAGAGCGGGGCCATGCTGTCGCGCGTCAGCAGCGTGTTCTTCGCCATGACGTCCGCACACACCAACGATTATCTTCAGGCACTGGACGAGCAGTTCTCCACCGAACTGGCCGGGCTGGCGAACGATATCTGGCTAAACGATACGCTTTTCGCCCGCGTGGAAGCCGTCTGGCAGGATCGCGACACGCTGGATGCCGAATCCCGCCGGCTGACGGAGGAGACGTATCAGCACTTTGTTCTTGCGGGCGCGCGTCTGAACGCCGATGAAAAAGCCGAGCTGAAAGCCCTGAATACCGAAGCCGCCACCCTGACCAGCCAGTTCAACCAGCGCCTGCTGGCTGCGAATAAGGCGGGAGGGCTGGTGGTGGATGATGTTCACCAGCTTGACGGACTCAGTGCGGAGGAGATTGCTGCCGCGGCTCATGCTGCCGCAGAAAAAGGGCTGACGGATCGCTGGCTGATCCCGCTTCTGAATACCACGCAACAGCCCGCGCTGGCGGCGCTGTCTTTGCGCGAGACCCGTAAAAAGCTGTTTAGCGCGGGCTGGGAACGCACTCAAAAAGGCGACGAAAACGATACGCGCGACCTGATCCGTCGGCTTACCGCGTTGCGGGCAAGACAGGCGCAGCTGCTCGGCTTTGACAACTATGCCAGCTGGAGCATTGCCGATCAAATGGCGAAAACGCCGGATGCCGCGCTCGAATTCATGCGCGGGATAGTTCCTGCGGCGCGCAGCAGAGCCGCGCTGGAGCAGGCGGATATTCAGAAGGTCATTGACGACGAGCAGGGCGGTTTTACGGTGCAGGCCTGGGACTGGGCGTTTTATGCCGAACGCGTGCGTTCAGCGAAATACGCGCTGGATGAGTCGCAGATCAAACCCTATTTCGCGCTCAATACCGTGCTGGAAGATGGCGTATTCTGGACCGCCACGCAGCTGTTCGGTATCCGCTTTGTCGAGCGTTTCGATATTCCGGTTTATCACCCGGACGTTCGCGTGTGGGAGATTTTCGACCACACGGGTGAAGGCATGGCGCTGTTCTACGGCGACTTTTTCGCGCGTGATTCCAAAGCGGGCGGGGCGTGGATGGGGAATTTTGTTGAGCAGTCTTACGAGTTTGCCGCGCGTCCGGTGATTTATAACGTCTGCAACTATCAAAAACCAGCGAACGGGCAGACCGCGCTGATCTCCTGGGATGATGTGATTACCCTGTTCCACGAGTTTGGCCATACACTGCATGGCCTGTTTGCCAGCCAGCGCTATGCCACGCTTTCAGGCACCAACACGCCGCGTGATTTCGTTGAATTCCCGTCGCAGATCAATGAACACTGGGCCAGCCATCCGCAGGTGTTTGCGCACTTTGCCCGTCATTATCAAACCGGCGAGCCGATGCCGGATGCGCTGCGGGAAAAAATGCTCAATGCGACCCAGTTTAATAAGGGTTATGACATGACGGAACTGCTGAGCGCCGCGCTGCTGGATATGAACTGGCACGGCATTCAGGAGCCCGTTGAAGACGTGGAAACCTTTGAAGCCGCCGCGTTGAAAAAAGAAGGGCTGGATCTTCCAGCCGTACCGCCGCGCTATCGCAGCAGCTATTTTGCCCATATCTTCGGCGGCGGCTACGCGGCGGGCTATTACGCCTATCTCTGGACGCAGATGCTGGCGGACGATGGCTATCAGTGGTTTGTCGAGAAGGGTGGTTTAACGCGCGAAAACGGACAGACATTCCGCGAGGCGATTTTGTCGCGCGGCAACAGCACTGATTTAGCTGAACTTTACCGGAACTGGCGCGGGCACGATCCGAGGATCGAACCGATGCTGGAGAATCGTGGATTGAGTGTTTAAGGGCTTTTTAGTGTGGAAACAGAACCGGGCGCGATGCCCGGTTTTTTGTTCGATTTTTTCTTCCCCGAAACTCCTCCAAATTCCTCCCCAAAATGAATCCTTAAATTCTGCGAAATTTGCAGGATAACTTTCTTATGGCTGACCCTGTATATCAGGGCGAACGACTGGGCAGCTTCCTGCTGCGCCAATGGAGAGGGAATTAATTGTGGAACGTACCCGGGGCTGGAGTGGCGCTGCCTGCGAGGAAAGGTGAATAGGCTGCCCAGTAAATAAAGAGGTTATGGAAACTTGAATACATTACAGTTCATCAGGATTGTTCGATACGCTGATCCCGATCTTGATCAGACTTAAAATCATCAATGCCAGTACCATTGCCACGATAGTAGAGATGATAAGCGTTGTCATAAAGACCCCCTTTGTGAGTATATCTTTTAGACTGTTTGAATCAAAAAATGTTCCGAGTCCTAAAAAATATATGACATTAGACAGGAATGTATCGTCTGCTAAATGAAAAAAAGCCTACGCCAGGTAGGCAATACTGATAATTCCTAATTGTTTTAATAATGCTTGTTACTAAAGATTATCTGCAGTGTTGGTAGAAGATATTGAAGCTTATAGATACTTCCTGGCTGCATCTAATATTTCCTGAGATGTAAGCTCTCGATCTGATGCAACATAGATAACTTCATGGTCACCTGTTAAAGAGGGAAAACCGGCTGACATTATCGGAAGGTTTATCCCTTCTCCATTAGGGTATTGTTCGCGTATTGATGTCACGCCCTTAAGTACGGTGATTACTTTACCTGGTTTACCATTAAAGGAAATAATTACTTTTTTCATGTATCACCATGTATTTCAGGGGGTTTTATGGCCCGGGGTTGTTCGAAAGGGGTTGATTTATTGACGTTTAGTTACCTCTTTCGAAATTAAAACAAGCAATATTCTGCCTTAACGTGTACTGTAGCAGTCCATTTGTACTGGAGAAGCTTATGTCTGCACGTAAAAACACGCAATTCCGCCGAAATTATTTAGTCAAATGCCCTTGTCCAAACTGCACAAGAGACTCGGAGCATAGTTACAATCGTGTACAAAAGGGAGCTCAACTGGTTTGCCCTTACTGCAACGCGTTGTTCAAATCCCCTCAACATTACTAAAAAATCTCATATAATAACTAAGAAGTGATGCTTTTGGAGGCTGCCTAACCTCTTACGCACTTTAATATTTTATAAGCAGTTAGTTTCTGCTTTGAGACTATTCATGCAGCAGTCCTGCATTTCATCACATCGGTCAGCAAATTTGACGGTGCTGTAAATATGCTGGCCTGTTGTAATGATATTCGCAAACGATAAATGACGCTTCTGATTATTTAATTCACAGAAGCTTAAGCGGTCATTGAGGGGGGTTATTTATCGCAAAGCGTAACATTTGCAGCTGTCGGACCTTTGGTACCGGCAATGACAGCAAATTTAACTTTTTGGCCTTCAAAAAGAGTTTTGAATGTCTCTCCCTGTAGAGAAGAAGAGTGAACAAGGATATCTTTACTTCCATCGAGTGGGGAGATGAAGCCAAAGCCCTTATCATCGTTAAACCACTTAACAAGACCTATCATTTTTGATGACATAAAAACTCCACTTGAACACTTAAAAGTTACAAGTTCATGAAAAGAAACGCATGATGGCATACGTATGGACCCAAGAGGAGGGGATATCAGAGATAGCACCTGGTTATGAGGACTACTTTGGAAAAGTCAGATTCACATTGCATCGAACCAACCGCATCATTAAGGCACGTGTAGATCTTTTAAGCAAATCTTATTTTAGCCATCTGGGAGGCCATACAGATTAGATTAGCCAATCCAAATTTTTCCTGTGTCGTCAAATTTGATTTATAGCAAGGAAATAATTTGTCCCGTAAAATGACAGGAGTTGTCAAAGGTTTTGACTTCAATAGAGGGAAGGGTTTTATTATCCCATCTAAAAAGTGCAGGTCTAACTAAGATCAGATTTGATTTCTATTTGCTCTATCAAATTCCTCCCCTGGTTTTTTACATTTCCTACTGTACGCGTTACCGCATGCCAGACGAACTTATCGGCGGGCACTGCACCATCTGAAGCTATCTCTTCAGCTTCTTTCCCGCCAACATGCTGTCGCATCCACTCGCGTGCCGCTTCTGGTGACAAAACCAGTGGCCTGCGGTCATGAATGTCGACGAGGCCTTTATCAGCCGCAGACGTCACAATCAGAAACCCCTCGGCTTCATCGCCGCGCTCAAACGGTGTGCTTCCGATCGCCGCCATAAAGATTGGCTGACCGTCGGCCCGGTGGATGAAGTAGGGTTGTTTCTTGTCACCTGACTTCTTCCATTCGAACCATCCATCGGCAAAACAGATCGCCCGGCCATGTTGCCACAGAGGTTTAAACATTCTGCTGGTGGCCGCGGTTTCTACACGTGCGTTAATCAGTGGTGCTTTGTCCCACCATCCAGGTGCGTAGCCCCAGAACACCGGATCGAGGTGCAGTAGTTCGTCGCGTTCGCTCAGCAGCAGGACTTTGGTACCGGGCGCGACGTTGTACCGGCCAATGGGGGCCGGGTCATACGCGATGTCGCGATCGCCTTCGTCGGCAAGGTAGGCCAGGTATTCTTCACGGGTTTGGGCTTGTGCAAAGCGTCCACACATAGAAACCTCCAGTCGGATGTCATACTCAAAGTATAGGGCAGGGATAAGATGACTTGATCGACATGCAAAAGCTGTATTTTGTACAAGATAACGCGAGAAAATGGGCAGAAATTCCGGGAGGCGTTTTTATCTTGCGGGCACGATCCGAGAAATGAACCGATGCTGGAGAACCGCGGGTGAGTGATTAAAGGCATTACTGGCTGAAAACAGAACCGGGCATTGCGCCCGGTTTTTCCCCGGTGGGCTGGTATTTGTTAACCTTGTTACTCTTGCGTCAGCCACATGTCCGACTCTTCAAACATTTCCTCAAGCATACGGTTCAGCTTTTCCCGGTCGCTTTTGCTGGCATCGCTATTCAGGCCATTCGCCTGCATTGGCTTAACCGTCACGCTGGCATCAGGAAAAATCCGGTGCACACGTTTTGTCAGTTCAGCCAGAATTATCTCCCTGGCTCCCTCCAGCCCCTGTACGTTTCGCTTGTCATAAACCAGTTCAACAAACATTATTTTTTCCCTATGAATATTAATTGTGCGATTCTGTCTGCACGTAAAAATACTACTGTATATGGGTACAGTCAAACGGCATTCCGGCTAAAGAAATGCCATGCCGCCCTTCACCTTGTTTATGTTGATGACAATCTATTCATTTAGCCTTTAAAACGAGCAGTCGAAGCGTTTAATCGTAAAATTTACAAAAACCATAATTTGAAGCCAGAGAGAAACTTACAAACGAAACGGTGAAGGTTTAAACAGTCGCTACGGTTCAGCTGCCTTGCGCGTGCTTCAAAACAAAACTACTGTATATAAAAACAGTATTAGAGGTATGCGTAATGGAATTTATCAGACCTACAGAACTGCGTGAGATTATCGCGCTTCCACTTTTCAGCGATTTAGTTCAGTGCGGATTCCCAAGCCCGGCTGCCGATTATGTGGAGCAGCGCATTGATCTTAATGAACTTCTGGTTGCCCACCCCAGCTCGACGTATTTCGTTAAAGCCGCGGGTGATTCAATGATTGAAGGGGGAATAAGCGACGGCGATTTACTGGTGGTCGATAGTTCCCGAACGGCTGAGCACGGCGATATCGTCATCGCCGCGGTGGAAGGGGAATTCACCGTTAAGCGCCTGCAACTGCGGCCTAATGTTCAACTCAATCCGATGAACAGCGCTTATTCACCGATTATCGTTGGCAGTGAAGACACGCTGGACGTTTTTGGTGTGGTCACTTTTATTGTTAAATCGGCCAGCTGATATGTTTGCGCTCTGTGATGTGAATTCATTCTATGCATCATGCGAGACGGTATTCAGGCCAGATTTGAGAGGCCGACCGGTGGTTGTCCTCTCAAATAACGACGGTTGCGTGATAGCGCGCAGCGCAGAGGCCAAAGCCGCTGGCGTTACCATGGGGGCGCCATACTTTAAGCAGAAAGACCTGTTCCGGCGCGCCGGCGTGGTTTGCTTCAGCAGTAACTACGAACTTTACGCTGACATGTCCAGCCGGGTAATGACCACGCTGGAAGAAATAAGCCCTCGCGTCGAAATATATTCCATTGATGAGGCCTTTTGTGATCTCACCGGGGTTCGTAATTGCCGGGACCTGACTGATTTTGGCAAGGAGATCCGCGAAACGGTTTTGAAGCGTACGCACCTGAGGGTCGGCGTTGGCATAGCCCAGACGAAGACGCTGGCGAAGCTGGCAAATCACGCGGCGAAGAAATGGCAGCAGCAGACGGGTGGGGTGGTTGATTTATCCAATATCGACCGCCAGCGCCGGTTGTTGGCTATCGTGCCTGTAGAGGACGTATGGGGCGTGGGCAGGCGCATCAGCAAGAAGCTCAATGCGATGGGTATCAAAACGGCGCTGGATCTCTCAGAGCAGAGCACGTGGATTATCCGCAAGCACTTCAATGTAGTGCTGGAGCGAACGGTCCGGGAGCTGCGCGGCGAGCCGTGCCTCGATCTGGAAGAGTTTGCACCGACAAAGCAGGAGATCGTCTGTAGTCGGTCATTCGGTGAGCGCGTGACAGAATACGAGCAGGTGCGCCAGGCTATATGCAGCTATGCGGCCCGTGGCGCTGAGAAGTTACGTGGCGAGCACCAGTATTGCCGCTTTATCTCGGCGTTCGTAAAGACCTCTCCGTTCGCTCTGAACGAACCCTATTACGGCAACAGTGCCTCAATGACGCTTCTCACACCCACTCAGGACTCCCGTGACATTATCAACGCCGCGGTAAAGTGCCTCGACAAAATCTGGAAGGAGGGCCACCGCTACCAGAAAGCCGGCATTATGCTCGGGGACTTCTTCAGCCAGGGCGTTGCCCAGCTCAATTTGTTTGACAATAGCGCGCCGCGTGCCGGAAGTGAAAAGCTGATGGAAGTGCTGGATCGTCTGAACGCGAAAGATGGAAAGGGTACGCTTTATTTTGCCGGGCAGGGCATACAGCAGCAATGGCAGATGAAGCGTGAAATGCTTTCACCGCGGTATACGACCCGGTATTCAGATTTACTGAGAATTCGATGAATGTTAATGGCTGTTTTGTGCCAGAAGCGGACATTGATATAAATGGCAATTGATCAAACGCCAGCCCCTTTACTTTGTCCTACAGGATCTCAACCACTTCAAACTCTTCTGCGATCAACTCCATATCTTCAGAAAAATGGCCTTCGCGGCTGAAAAATCTCTGATGCTCTTTCTGCCAGTATTTAAATGGTGTTCTTAAACGGAACGTACGCCAGTTTGCCGGATGGTTTAATAAAAACTCTCCTGGCGTGTCTGCGCGAATGTACTACTTTCAGTAAAGTGACTTTTACAGGGAGGGTCAATGAAACCATTATCGCTTTTATTATTGTCGAGCCTGACGTTAGTGGGTTGTGGCGCGAACAATACCCCTTCAAATACGCCTGTTCCGGGTGTAAAAACCTCCGTCGGGACGAGCACGCTTGAAGCCGGTGCTCAGCTTATCCAGTCCCGTCCGCCCATTGATGCAATGAGTGCCTACCTTGACGGTTTCCATTTTTATAGCGGGGATAAAAATGGCCAGATGGAAGCCCATCATTATGTAACCGTGTTGAATGAAGACGTGATGCAGGCGGTGATCTACGACGGTAACACCAAAGATGCCCGTTTAATGGGCGTTGAGTACATCATTAGTGAGCGTTTGTTTAACACACTGCCGCCGGAAGAAAAAAAATTGTGGCACAGCCATCAATATGAAGTGAAATCCGGCAGCCTGATTGCTCCAGGTTTACCTGCAGTGGCTGACAAAGCATTGATGAGCAAAATTGTGAATACCTACGGCAAGACCTGGCATACCTGGCACACCGACCGCGATAAAAAGCTGCCGCTCGGTATTCCGGCACTGATGATGGGCTTTACCGGGGAAGGGCAGTTAGACCCTAAACTTCTGGCGGACAGAGATCGACGCTTTGACGTGAGCACGCAAGCCATCAAAGAAGAACGTAAGGATATTGTGGCGCACCCAGTTGCTAAGGGAGCGGATGCCTGGCAACGTGGTGAAGAGATCCAGCTTAAGCGGGTTAGAGGTTCAGGTGAGCATGGCCAGGGCGACACAAGCCATTTTTGATATCAAAAGCCTTCAGGAATACCCCGGCAACGCCGGGGATACGGCCAGTCCTATTATTTTCTCGTCCTCAGGCATCAGAAACGCCATGTGGCTGAAAGATTACCTGCAATCGAGTCATAGCCAGAACGAAACATTTCGCTTTCAACCCCGATGCCCAATTCGACATCAGCGTTGATTTTATAGCTCATACCTGCCTTAACACCCAGAGTGTCACGACCAGTCACCTGATTCCTGGAACTAAATCCTGTGCTTCGATAGTTGGCGAAAGAGGCTTGTTGCACTACGTTGCCATCAAGCAGTTCATGATCCCAGCTGAGCTGCAGCTCAGCTGCGAACGATGCCCCTGAAGCGAGGGGTACATTCCAGTTACCATTCACCCCGATACTTGATCTCAGAGAATCGAAGGTCTGCGAACCCAGCATCAGTCGGCTGCCGTCATTGCCGCTTTCCTTCACGCCGGGACGATGTAATGTGGTGTAATTCAATGACGTTACCGGTCCGGCGTTCACATTATTATTCAGCGCCCATCGATAGCCTCCGCCGGCCGTAACAGAACCTGACAATCCGGTCCAGGTGGCATGGTGGCTTGCTCCGTAAGTTTCTACATTAATGTTTCTGTCCAGCCAGCTGTCTTCAATACCCAATCGGCCAGTGCCGAATAAATACATTCCTTCGGACCTTTCAGCGCCGTAACGAGCATGAACACCCAGATCGAAAGCAGTGGTTTTCCCGGTTGCGGTTTCTGGTGATTTCACCGTCACCGACTGACCGCTGACCGCACCATGAAAGCCATAAATCCAGTTGTGATTCTCATCGTTTTGTTTTTCAGCACCGAATACAATGCCATAACTGCTGGCGTCGTACCCTACACTGTCACCCTGACGCTGTTGCCAGAAGCCGCCGCCAAAGGGTATGGCAAAGCTGCGCCATTCGCCTTCCGTCAGTTGCTTCGGCATAACCACAGGATTTGGCCCGCCAACGATCCGCGCTATCTGCTGTTCACGCTGCAGGGAATTTGCGAACATGGCGCTGTAGGCGCCCGCAGAAAGTTGCGGCAAGGCATTGCTGATACTCCCGCCATCAGTGGCTGAGAAATCCAGAGTACGGTACAGCGGTTGTATATCCGACTTAGCTTCCGCCACAATTTTATCCAGCGCTTGCCCTACCTGACGCGCATTAGCGTCCTGCGCATACCGGCTGTATGCGTTTGCAGCGCGCAGCATTGAGAGCTGCCAGCCATTCTTTCCCTGTGGCGTTGTTTGCAGCGTTAGCGTGGGTGAACGGAGCACGCTGTTCACCGCACTGAAATTGCCGTCGGAAGCGTCCGTTTTTAGCAAATCTTGCGTATTCAGACGCCAGTTTGTTGCGTACCAGTCCGGCTGCGGCGCAAACGTCAGTTGACCGTCAAATTGTGCGTGACCGTCCACTCGCAGAGTATCATGCCTGCCGCGCCCGTCGACCTCCAACAACAACTGCCCGGTATTCCCCTGTTGATAAGCACCGGATATATTGATTTGCCCAAGTGAATTACCCGGCGCAAGGATCCCGTTATTTACAAAGCGGCCTTCCTCATTAAGCGTATAGCTGGCGTTGCCGGACAGGCTGGCACCTGGCGCGATAGTCATGCTGTAAATCTGGAAATCGCCATTAAGCGAGGTTTTCCCTCCGTGCGCGTCCAGTGCCAGATTATTGATACCTTCAATGTTTCCGCGGTACGTAAAGCTGAAATCAGCATCGGCAGCTTCCGTCGCTTGCCCGTACGCATTGGCCTTCCGACCGAAGGTAAGCAGCGTTAACCGCTGTTGGCCATAGTCATCCCGCTGGGCGTAGTCCGAATAAATATCACCCTCCAGCCGGGCACCCGTTAATATATTTATATTACCGACCAGCGCGTTCGGTGATATATAAATCGCCGCGCCTTTACCGGCAACCCGTCCGCTGATGTCGGCATTGTCTACCAGCGCTCCCTGCAACTCGGGTAATAACGCATCGTAATAGCCGTCCACGATATGAAGCCAGGATCCGCGATAGTCCACCTCGTTACCCAGGAGGTTATTGCCAAAATCAAAACTGATACCGACGCCACTGGCTCCCAGTGCCTGAACGTCGCCACGTTGAATAAGGCTGTGCTGTTTACCGTAGGCAAACATCACCCCACGGCCATTAACGCCATCGGCGTATATCCGTACACCGGGATCGATGCTCAGGGTGTTATTTTGCCCATCTATACGGATGCCCGCGCCGCCAGCCCCTGACGTCAACAGGTCCGCTTGTTGAAAGATATGGTTATTACTGCCATACACATGCAGGCCAACTCCCAGATTAGCGGTATTGTATTGACCAGCCAGATAGCCATCCGCCTGCTGATTACGCTGAAAATAGCCATTGCGGTTAACGAGCGTTTGCCCGTTGCCATATAGCGAAAAACCGAAAAAGTTACGCCGGTCAATCTGATATCCCATATCCTGCAGCAACGCCAGTTCCGCTTCCATAAACGTGGTGTAATTGCGGTAGTTCTGATGGCTCATCATGCTGTTTTTCAGCTCGATATGGCTCATGTAGTTATCATCGACCGAGCCGTCGTCTGCTAACATTTTCACCGGCACGCCAGGCATGGCGCCTGCAAGGACTTCATCCACATGCCTGCCGGTGAAATAGCCTTTATCAAGCCGTACATCAAAGCCTTGTGGATCCCATCTGTTATTGCATCCATTACACAATATTACTTGCCCTGTCCGGGCAGGATTGCCACGGTCATCGCGCAGATGGCTGGTCCAGGAGCCAAAAGGCACGGTATCGAAAGCGGGCGTGAATGTGCCACTTCCTTGCAGATCGGTAACCATATTGGATATTCCCAGTCCATGGGCCAGCTCATGAACAGCGACGCTGACCAGATCGGCCTTTCCAGTGCGCGGCAATTGCGCGGGCACATAGGGAACGTTATCAAAATCCAGTTTGCCCATGATGAACTGGGCGTGGGAGCCAAAGGTCAGCTCTCCGGTATCAATACCGTTCAATGCGCCTTGCAACTGCGTCAGACTTATAATGCCGTCGGTAACTGAATCGCTGGAACCTGCGGCATTCTCGTCGTTAAACGTCCCCACATTGATAATGGCAGGCAGTTGCCCTGGGCTGGGGGTAATAACCTCAGCCCAGTAACGCATAGCATCGAGTATTTTTTCTTTTTGTTGCTGGCCAAGATCCCAGGTTGACTCAGACGCATTCGGCCAGTCCGGCATAAAGGGGCCATCGCCAACATTAAAGAAACGCACTTCAAATACCGCAATATTATGTGGGTTATAGACCAGATAGCTTTCTCCTGCATACGGATTATTACTGACAAATAAACCCGTTAATGCAGCCGTCATAAAAACCCTTTTCATATTAACCATCCTTGTGTGAAAAAATAATGTTTACGTCCGTCAATATAAATTCACATCTGAGCTCAATGAATCATAAACAAATATAATAATTATCGATGTGGTTTGATAATTTAGAATAACGAGTGACCTTGCCCTGTGATAGCCTCGTTTTTCAGGATTTTATAAACGGTGGAGCGGGCGATCCCAGATTGAGAAACCGGGTCCCGGTGAACAGGAATGTACCGACATATGCAGGGGAAATAACGGATAGGGTATGGTGTCGTGGCATAATCGACATAAGCGTGAGGCTTTACTGTACTTCACGACACCAAAAACTATCAGATCGCTTATCAATCAAAGCCAGCGAGAGCGTTTGAGCCGAAGCCACAGTAATACACAGGCTCCCAGCGTGACAGCGACCGTAGCCGGATAACCAAAGAGCGTCTTCAGTTCCGGCATATGGTCGAAGTTCATACCATACATGCTAAAGACTACCGTCGGGATCACGAGGATGGCCCCCCAACCGGCCAGTTTCTTCACGACTTCGTTTTGCTGCACTGAAACCAGTGCCAGGTTAACGTGCATCGCGCTGCTTAGCAGCTCACGCATGTCATTTACATCCGTTACTACATGGCTTGCGTGATCCTGAATATCTCTGAAATACGCCCTGAGGGGTTTTGGAATAAGTTCTTCATGAATGCGGATAAGCTCTGTACAGATTTCTTCTACTGGCTGAGCGGCGTTGCGAAGCCCGAGTAGATTACGGCGGAGGGAATACACGTCCTGAATAGCTTCACGGTCAAATTCACTGTGAAAAAGTGTCGCTTCTATATCACCAATTTTGGTGTTGAGGCGCGCAGTCAGCTCTGCATAACTGTCAACAATAAAATCCAGAATACAGTAAAGAGGATAAGCCGGACCGTACGAAAGCATGTCCGGGGCCTCAGCAGCACGGGCTCGTATAGGTGCATAGCTCACTGAAGCACCATGGCGCACCGTAATAAGGAAGTTTCGGCCCACAAACAAATGCGTTTCGCCAAACTCAATATTGTCGTCCTGTCCACTGACGGTTTTTACAACGATAAATGCCGAGCTGCCATAACGCTCTATTTTAGGCCGCTGATGTGCATTAAGCGCATCCTCAACGGCCAGATCGTGCAGACCGAACTCCTCCTGGACTTTGTACATAAAAGCAGGTTCAGGCTGCCAAAGCCCCAGCCAGATAAACGCATCGGTATCCTGGATGACTTCACTGATATCCTCAATATCTACGGTTTCGGCGGGGTGGCCTGAACGGTAGACCATACAGTTAACAATCATTTCCTGACTATCCCTTAAGCATGTGTCTAAGAAGCTTAACCATTTCCGTTAAATTTCCAAATTTTTATGCCGGCAGGTTTTAATATGTTGAATACTCAGAAAGGTCATGTTCACGCGTCGTTCAATCCGGGCACTGACTCTCCAGCCATTGACCGACGACGGGCCATAATTTCTCCGCACATCGCGTACGAAAAAATCCCATATGCCCAATGGACGAAAGACCAAACTCTGCGTGCCGTATCTCGCAGCGTTCTATTTTTGCTTGTTGCACCGGCTCCATCAGCCGCGCAATAGCTTCACGGTTAGCCCAGGGATCGTCATCAAATCCCATTACCAGCACGGGTAGGGTGATCTCACTAGCCCGTTGGCGTGCATTCCAGTGTGGATCATCGTAAAAATATCCAGGCATTGCGCTCCAGCGCCCCCATTGAAGCATGACTGGCGCCGGTAAATCTTCACCCAGCCCCAGGCGCCTGGCAGGCATGTAACCGAAAATACGGCACAGAATCGGAGCCAGAACACGTAATACGCACCAGACACGCACCTTTTCTGTGGTGCGTTTGATGGTGCTCGTCACCCCGGCATGTGAGGCTACAATGACCGCAGCTTGCAGGGCGTGGGTGGCTGTTGAAAGCAGAACGGCATGCCCGCCCACACTGTGTCCTACCGCCAACAGGCTAAGCCCTGGAAAATGTGCTTTAGCCCAGGCGGTTATACATCCGACGTCCTGGTCGATCCAGTCAGACATAGAAACGCGGTAAGTACGGACCAGCCCGGATTTAGAGAGGCCGGTGCCGCGATAATCGTATGTGAGGACGTTGAATCCTCTGTTAAAAAGATATTCTGCGAATCCCTTATAAAATCCCTGTACTACCGCCGTTGCCGGATGAAGGAGCACTATCGCTTTGGCATCGCTTCTTTCCCAAATTGTGGCTGCCAGAAATCCACCTTCATTGACGGGTATTATGACTGAACGCATTCATAGAGCCTTATTTATGTGGTCATACCAGTTATGCCTGAATTAAATCTAGCCTTTACTACCCCATCTGGCGATTTTTTTTTACACCCCAGCGTTTGTCCCTCGCTCAAAGCAGACAATAAACCTCGCCCGTGCGTTTTTAGCGAAACACACTGCCTTATGGGCTCAACGTGAGGAAGGGGACTCGCCGGATAAACGCCCCTTTAAAAAATCCTCTTCTATACTCAGTTACGTTTAGTGAAATATGCCGCCGTTTTTTTCACGTCGCGTTGTTTTAATAGCCATTGCACGCGCGAACAGCAGGGACATATATCCACGAAAACGCCTTAATGTTGGTCCATTTTGCATTTTTTAGAGGGGGATTCCTGGTATGTTGCATTCTCAATCTTCGCGCGTCGGCACTATTTTGCTGCTGTTGGCCGCGGTTATAGGCTTCGCGGTGGCGCTATACGCCTGGTGGACGCCGCTTACCGGCGTCACAGACACCATTGGCGCACTGGGCGTGGCCATTGCCAGCGCGGTGCTGGCGATACTGATCTTTGTGTTGCGTGCGGCATCGGGGCGCGGGGCGCGTGTTTTCCTGATTATTGTCACCCTGGTGGTGTTGGCGGGTATTGGTTTTGCCGCCGCGCTGCTGCACCAGTACATCATAACGGCAGCCATGGTGGTCGGCCTGATTGGTCTGATTATGCTGAGCAGCCATTCCGCCCGTTACAACCATTCCGTCAGAACCTGAGGAGCCGCCCGTGCATAACGATAAGCATTATCCCTTCATAAAAGTCAGCATGACGGCGCTGGCGCTGCTGGTCACCCCGTTCGCGCTGCAGGCGCAGGATAAAGCCGCTGAGGCCTCTCAGGGGACCCAGGAATCACTGAATATTGATGCGGCCGATCAGCAGGCGCCTGGAACCACAAAAACCACAGACGATGCCTCAACCGGTAGCGGTGACGGAAAGAAAGCCGCCTCGGCCAGCCAGCCAGCGACGCCGCTGGTGCCCGGCACGCCAACCTGGGACAGCTTCCACGGCCAGCTTAACGCGCAGAAATACAGCCCGCTTACCCAGATCACGGCGGATAACGTCAGTAAATTAACGAAAGTCTGGGAGTTCCATACCGGCGACGTCTCGGATGGTAAAGGTGATACGCCAGCGACCGTGTGGTCCGCAACGCCCATTTTCGCTAACGACACGCTCTACATCGGTACCCCTTTCGATCGCCTGATTGCGCTGGATCCGGGCACGGGTAAAGAGAAGTGGCACTATGACACCAAATCGTCGCGCAAGGCACTGACCCAGCCGGTGCTGAAAAACCGCGGCGTTTCCTACTGGCAGGCCAAAAATCCGGTGAAGGGAGAGGCGTGCCAGAAGATGGTCTATATGGGCACCGTTGACGGCAAGCTCTTTGCGCTGGACGCCGATTCAGGCAAACCGTGCAGCGGCTTTGCGGACAATGGGGTGCTGGATCTGAATCAGTGGAACACCGTTAACGCCAAGTATCCGCTCTCTGTCCTGCAACCGCCAACCGTCGTCGGCAACCATCTGCTGGTGGGTTGGGCCGGGAAAGACTGGGCCTATGCCGAAGCGCCTCCGGGTACCGTATTTTCTGTCAACGCCCAGACCGGCAAGCTTGAATGGACCTTTGAGGCGATACCGGCAGAGATCCGCAAGCGTACCGGTACCGCCAACGTCTGGACGCACATGTCCGCCGATGAGGCCAATGGGCTGGTCTATCTCCCGGTCTCATCGCCGTCTCCCAACTATTGGGGCGGCAACCGCGTCGACGCAATTCCGCTTGGCACCTCCACCACCGCGCTGGACATCAACACCGGTAAAGTGGTCTGGTCCCGTCAGTGGGTACACCACGACGTCTGGGATTACGACATCAACTCTGCCCCGACGCTGATGGATATCACCGTAGACGGCAAGCAGATCCCGGCGCTGGTTCAGGCCACCAAGCAGGGCTTCCTGTTTGTGGTTAACCGCCTGACCGGGGAGGACGTATGGCCAATCGAAGAGCGTCCGGTTCCGCAGGGTGATGGTTCGGTCCAGGGCGAAGTTCTCTCGCCTACACAGCCGTTCCCGACCAAACCTGCGCCGCTGCTCGACCAGTCGAAAAAGCCGGAAATCTGGAAGCTGGCGGATATCGTCGGTGGCGGCCAGTGCTCTCGCCTGTGGGATAACCTGACCTATGAGGGAATGTATACTCCGCCTACCACCAAAGGCGAAGGCACGCTCACCTATCCCGATAGCGCCGGCGGCGTGCAGTGGGGCGGGGTGGCGTTCGATCCGCAAAAACAGATCGCCATCGTCAACACCTCGCATATCGTTCAGTACGTGAAGCTCTACAGCCGTGAGGATTACGATAACGCGGACAAAGACTCCGGCAACGAAAGCGGCTTTGCCCCACAGGAAGGCGCCCCGTACGGTATGCGTCTGCTGGTGGCGAGCAACTGGCTGGGCATGCCGTGCTGGCAACCGCCGTTTGGTGAAATCGTGGCGATAGACATGCACACGGGCGATGTGAAATGGCGTCGTCCGGTTGGCGCCTCACAGCAGTATGGCTTCTTCATGCCGGAAAGCTGGGGTTCGCCTACCATTGGTGGCCCTGCAGTGACGGCGGGTGGCGTGATCTTCATCGGTGCTTCAATGGATGCCAAAGTGCGTGCCTACTCGGTAGAGAGCGGTGAAGAGCTGTGGTCCGATCAGGCAGAAGCTCCAGCGGTAGCGAACCCGTCCGTGTATGAATATAAGGGTCGGCAGTATGTGGCCTTCGTGGCTGGCGGGAACACGATCCTGAAGGATCAGGTAGGCGATCAGGTGGTTGTCTACGCGTTGCCGGAATAATTCATCAGGAAGGTGAAATAAGCGTGGGGCCTGCGGGCCCCACTTTATTTTGCAGTAGTCGTTTCACCGACGCGCTTATTTATCGGCTGATGCGCCAGCACGCGTTGACATCTGCTCGGCGGACTTCAGATGCTGCTCAACGACCGGCGAGTGCTCGTTGGCCAAAGCCTTCACATCCGGATCGTCGATTTTACTGGCGTCGCTCTTAAGCTTCGACAGCACCTTCTCGTGGTCCTTCACGCCAGCATATTCCATATACATTTTGTCAAAAGCGTCACCGCGCTGGTTTTCAAGCCTTGAGTTCAGGGCTTTATGGGCGGCGTCTGGCTCGGTCGGCAGCTCTACGCCCTTTTTCTGGGCAACGGCCTGCACTTTGGTCAGGGCGGCGCCGTGGTCGTCGACCATTTTCTGGGCGAATGTTTTCACTTCACTGGTCTGGGCCTTGTCCAGGGCGAGCCTGGCGGCGGCGACTTCGTTGATATTGGCCTGCGCCATGTCCTTCAACGCTTTCTCGTCGCCGGAGCTGAGTCTGGCGTCCGATTGAGCCTGGCCCGCAGCGTTAGTTTGCGCGGCGCTTGTCGTCTGGGCTTGTACGCCAACGGTGCTGAACATTGCTGCAACTGCTGATACGGCTAGCAGCCTTTTCAGGGTTTTACTCGTGTGCATATTGTTCTCCTGATGGTCATGGTACAGGTAAGTTTCGGTTACCTAACGCGCAACCGGGCAGATAAATGCTAACTGCACAGGTCAGTATAGTAGATGAACCTGCTGTAATCGCAGGTTGCGTCAGAGAGGGCAGGTAATAATGCTCAATAAGGCGACGCTTATCGCTCAGTCTCTCTACGACATTGGCACGGATCATTCCCATATTTGATGCTAATGTTAAATAGATAGATTTATTAACAGGAGGAATGATATGAAAAAAGCACTATTAGGGAGTGTATTGGCTTTAACAGTAGCAAGCTTTGGCGCATCTGCGGCAGATATGATTTCCAAAGATGAAGCGCACCACTTCAAACTTGAATACCTGGGCAATATATCTGTAGGGGCTTCAGGTGGACAAATTTCTTCACCTTCAGATCTTCATCAAAAACTCTCGAAACTGGCAGATGAGAAGGGCGGGAAATACTATGTCATCATCGCCGCTCGAGAGCATGGCCCTAACTTCCAGGCCGTAGCAGAAGTCTTCAAATAATCTTTCCGAATAACGCAGAAACCCGCTCATGGCGGGTTTTTTGCTTATAGGGAGCAAAAAAAATGCCCCTGGTGCGGGGCGAGTTTGAGTCAAATCTTTTCTTATGTTTATGTGCTCTAAGGCGTTGGCACAATAACAGCTTATTCAAATAATGCAATCTAAATGCATATTTAAATGCAATGGCCTCATCTGCCCCTCATCTCAAGGTGAAGGCAGCATACGTAACGCAGATAGTCTACGCTTTACATAGGGTTATGGTTAAAACCAGTTAGATACTGGAAACAGTAAACGGCCGCAAGAGGTAAATATGAAAGTTGACGCAATGACGCAAAAGGCAGAGGAAGAAATTTCAGCGCTTATAGCCAAAAAAATTGCAGAACTACGAAAAAAAACAGGGCAGGAAGTATCTGAAATTGAGTTTATCGCTCGTGAGGCCATGACAGGTCTGGAGGGGTATGAAGTAAAAATCAAACTCCTGTAAGCGTTTCTTCCTGAAATGGTCGCTCAATTCTTGCCGCAAAAGAGAACCGGGAGTGGTGCCCGGTTGTTTTATGGATAATCAACGTCTTTATGAGCGAATAAACGTCAGGATATCGGCATTTATGGTATCTGCATGCGTGGTATGCATCCCATGCGGGAAGCCTGGATAGATTTTAAGCTCGCTGTTTGCGAGCAGCTTATCCTGAAGAAGGGAGGCATTTTTATACGGGACGACCTGATCGTCATCACCCTGCAACACCAGGACGGGAACCGTGATGGCTTTGAGATCGTCCGTCTGGTCGGTTTCTGAAAATGCCTTAATGCCATCATAGTGGGCTTTGGCGCTACCGATCATACCCTGACGCCACCAGTTCTGGATTGTTCCCTGCGAAACCTCTGCTCCGTCTCGGTTAAATCCATAGAAAGGACCGCTGGCGACGTCGAGGTAAAACTGGGCGCGGTTAGCGGCCAGCGCCTGGCGGAAGCCGTCGAACACCTCAATGGGCGTACCGCCGGGGTTCGTGTCTGATTTTACCATCAGCGGAGGAACGGCGCTGACCAGTACCGCTTTGGCCACCCGCCCCTGAGGCTGGCCGTACTTCGCAACGTATCTGGCGACCTGGCCTCCGCCGGTGGAGTGGCCGACGTGCACTGCATTACGCAAATCAAGGCTTTCGACCACGGCTGATGCGTCGGAGGCATAATGATCCATATCATGACCTTCACTTACCTGATCGGAACGACCATGACCACGACGGTCGAGGGCGATGACGCGGAAGCCTTCTGCAAGGAAAAAGAGCATCTGGTTATCCCAGTCATCGGCGCTCAGCGGCCAGCCGTGATGGAAAACGATCGGCTGCGCATCCTTCGGACCCCAGTCTTTGTAATAAATACTGACACCATCTTTCGTTGTTACGAATGCCATATTTCAGACTCCTCTGCTAATGGCAACATGTGTGAAGGCTAAGTAAATAGCCCAGCATTTAGGGACGTAATAAAACTGACTTATATTAATCTTATTACTGATATATCCGCTTAAAGTGTAGAAGGGTTCCTGAAAACAGTTATAGATTAATTTTGTATGGTCATTATTTATTTTTAAACGAAATATCTCCTAAACCAGCCGGGGCACTGTGTTATTTTTCTCGCGTGGTGAATCCCCCTGTGCGGAGGGGCTAAACAGCACGTGTAGCTTAGGCAATCAGTAGCGGGTCAAGGTGGCTGACCAACGACTCACCGGGAGGCACCCGGCACCACACATACGTTAAAGCTTGTATCTCGCTAAATTTATTAGGGATGGTGTATGAAGTTGGGCTTTTTGGCTGGAGCAGTGCTGGCAACCTGGTTGTCTTTAACCTACCCGACGCAAATGAGAGCTGTTTTTGAACAACTGGTTACGATAGTGCAGCAAATCACGCAGCCTTCAGCAGAGCCTCATTCTGATATGGTCACACCGGAACAGTCATATCCTTGATTGTTATATTTACGATGAACGTTACCCATCGTAATAGTTAACCTGTGCTTATTTTTCTGATGAGCTTATTATTGGCCGGGCAGAGGTTACCGCCACCCGGCCTGACGGTCTTAAACGATCGCGTTAGGGCACGCTTCGCCCTTTTCAAGCTGCTGTAAATTCCCCAGCGTGGTTTCCGAAATACTGATCAGCGCTTCGGCGGTCAGAAACGCCTGGTGGCCGGTGAACAACACGTTGTGGCAGGCCGACAGGCGACGGAACACGTCGTCCTGAATCACGTCGTTAGATTTATCCTCAAAGAACAGATCGCGTTCGTTCTCATACACGTCCATACCCAACGCGCCGATTTTTTGCGTTTTCAACGCTTCGATAGCGGCCTGAGAGTCGATCAGTCCGCCGCGGCTGGTATTGATGATCATCACGCCGTCTTTCATCTGGTCGAACGCCGACTGGTTAAGCAGGTGATAGTTTTCAGGAGTCAGCGGACAGTGCAGGGAGATAACATCAGACTGCGAGAAGAGCGTTTTCAGATCGACATACTCCACGCCCAGCTCCAGCGCAGCGGCGCTTGGGTACGGATCAAACGCCAGCAGGCGCATGCCAAATCCTTTCAGGATGCGTAGGGCGGCCACACCAATTTTGCCGGTACCGATCACGCCTGCGGTTTTACCGTACATAGTAAAGCCGGTCAGCCCTTCAAGAGAGAAGTTGGCATCACGGGTACGCTGATAGGCACGGTGAATACGACGGTTGAGCGACATCATCATCCCGACCGCATGTTCTGCCACGGCTTCCGGAGAATAGGCCGGAACGCGAACAACCTTCAGACCCAGCTCTTTGGCGGCATCGAGATCGACGTTGTTAAAGCCCGCGCAGCGCAGAGCAATGTATTTCACGCCCTGTTTTTTCAACTCTTCCAGTACCGGTCGGCTACCGTCATCGTTAACGAAGATACACACGCCTTCGCAGCCGTGGGCGGTTTTAGCCGTCTTTTCAGTCAGCAGAAAGTCGAAAAATTCAAGATCGAAACCGTACGTCTCGTTAACATGTTGCAGATACTTTTTGTCGTACTGCTTTGTGCTATATACCGCGAGTTTCATAAGACTTTCTCCAGTGATTTTGGAACCACGTTAGCATGTTTAAAATTATCTTACAATTTTTCAAAATTCATTGAAATCAATAAGTTCTATGAATTATTGTAGAGCATCTACTCTTAAAAATGGCATTACCTTCAACTGACTGGCTAAACATGCGACAATGAGCGGCAAGAACGGCTTATTTATTTCGCAAAATCAGGATATTAACTGCCCATGAAGGGTAAATACAAAGCCGCAATCGCGCTTTTACTGCTGCTATTTCTTGTGCCGCTGACGCTGCTGATGACGCTCGCCCAGTGGGTGCCCACGCTCGCCGGGATCTGGCTTCCCGTTGGAACACGCATCGCGTTTGAAAAAAGCCCACGGTTCACGCGCCACGCCCTGATCATCCCCGATCTCCGTTATCTGGTAGAAGAGTGCGAAATTGCCCGCGTGGAAAACGTGACCCTGTCACACCCCAGCCGCTGGGATCTGGATATTGGCGCACTTGAACTTAACTCTGTCTGCCTGAGCAAATTACCGCAATCGGCGCCGTCTACGGTGGCGCCGAAAACGCTGGCGCAGTGGCAGGCCATCCTGCCCAACACCTGGCTGACCATCCACCGTTTTACCCTTTCTCCCTGGCAGCAGTGGGAGGGTGAGCTGCATGCCTCACTCACGCCAGCCCGCCAGGACATCACCTATAAAGGCGAGCAGGTGAGCATTAAGGGGCAGTTGCGCGGCCAGACACTCTCCATCAGCCAGTTCGATGTGCAGCTGCCGGACCAGTCGCAGCCCGTGAAGCTGGTCGGTGAATTTACCCTGCCGCTGGTGCCGGACGGCGTACCGGTGAAAGGGCATACGGTCGCGACCTTTAACGTGCCACAGTTATCCTCGCTGGTCGATGCCGATCTGGACTGGGAGGATAATCAGGGCCAGCTGGTGGTTATGGCGCGGGACAACCCCGATCCGCTGCTCGATTTACCGTGGCAGATCACCGCTCAGCAGTTGACCATCAGCGACGGGCGCTGGAACTGGTCAGCCTCCGGTATGCCGATGAGCGGTCGCATCGGCCTGAAGGTGGATAACTGGCAGCAGGGGCTGGAGAAAGCCACCTTCACGGGGCGGCTCAACGTGCTGACCCAGGGAGATGCGGGTAAGGGCAACGCGGTGCTGAATATCGGTCCCGGCTCGCTCAGTATGGAAAACAGCGCTATGCCGCTGCACCTGAGCGGGGAAGCCAAGCAAAACGATCTGATCCTGTATGCCAGACTCCCGGCGAAGCTGACCGGCAGCCTTTACGATCCGCAGCTCACGTTTGAACCCGGCGCACTATTGCGCTCGCGCGGACGCATCATTGACTCGCTGGATATCGATGAGATCCGCTGGCCGCTGGCGGGCGTGAAGCTCACGCAAAAGGGCGTGGACGGCCGCCTGCAAGCCATTCTGCGGGCGCATGAAAACGAGATGGGCAATTTTGAGCTGCATCTGGACGGCCAGGCTAACGACTTTTTACCGGACAACGGTTTGTGGCAGTGGCGCTACTGGGGTAAAGGGAACTTCACGCCGATGAACGCGCGCTGGGATGTCCGGGGAACCGGGGAGTGGCGCGACAACGTTATCGAACTGACCGATCTTTCCACGGGGTTCGACAAATTGCAGTACGGCACGATGCTGGTCAGCAAACCGCGCCTGGTGCTGGATCACCCGGTGCGCTGGTCGCGGGACCCGGATAACCCCACCTTTAGCGGCGCGCTCGCGCTCAATGCCGGGCAAACAATCTTTTCAGGCGGAAGCGTGCTGCCGCCGTCCGTTTTGACCTTCAGCGTTGACGGGACAGACCCGACGGTGTTCCAGTTTAAAGGGAACCTTCATGCGGATGACATCGGCCCGGTCCAGGTGAATGGACGCTGGGACGGCGAACGCCTCCGCGGTCAGGCCTGGTGGCCAAAACAGTCTCTTACAGTGTTCCAGCCGCTGATCCCGCCAGACTGGAAAATGACCCTGCGCGGCGGCGAAATGTACGCGCAGGTGGCTTTCTCGGCGGCCCCCGACCAGGGGTTTGAGGCCGGGGGGCACGGCGTGCTGAAAGCGGGCAGCGCGTGGATGCCGGATAACGAAATCAACGGCGTTGATTTTGTTCTGCCGTTCCGCTTAAGCCAGGGCACCTGGTCACTGGGCACGCGCGGACCGGTAACGTTACGAATCGACGAGGTGAAAAACCTGGTCACAGCCCGAAATCTCACCGCGGATCTCCAGGGCGATTATCCCTGGACCGAAGCGAACCCGCTCCTGCTCACCAACGTGAAGGTGGAAGCGCTCGGCGGGAAAATCACCATGCAGCAGTTGAGAATGCCGCAGCACGATCCGGCTTTACTGCGCGTGGATAATATTTCCTCCAGCGAACTGATAAGCGCGGTAAATCCGAAGCAGTTTGCCATGTCCGGCCCGGTGAGCGGCGCGCTGCCGTTCTGGCTGGACAATGAGAAATGGATCATTAAAGATGGCTGGCTGACCAACCCGGGGCCGATGACGCTGCGCATCGACCAGGACACGGCGGATGCCATTGTGAAAGACAACGTGGTTGCCGGGGCGGCGATCAACTGGCTCCGCTATATGGAAATTTCGCAGTCGTGGACAAAACTCAATGTGGATAATCTGGGTGTGTTAACCATGCAGGCGGCCATTAAAGGCACCAGCCGCGTCGAGGGCAAAAGCAGCTTCGTTAACCTGAATTACACCCATGAAGAGAACATTTTTACCCTCTGGCGCAGCCTGCGCTTTGGGGACAATCTGCAAACATGGTTTGAGCAACATGCGGCGATACCCCTTCTCCGCGGTTCGACAGGCAAGGAAAGTGAGGAACAACAATGAAAAAGAGGGCTGGTGTACTCACCGTGGCCGTCGTCGCGCTGCTGTCAGGCTGCACGCCGCGCATTGAAGTGGCGGCGCCCAAAGAGCCGATCACCATCAACATGAACGTGAAAATCGAGCATGAAATCCATATCAAGGTGGATAAAGACGTCGAAGCCCTGCTGAAATCCCGCAGCGATCTGTTCTGAGGATGCCATGAAACGATTAGCTCTGATGTTACTGGCGCTGGGGATGAACGTTCACGCCGCCACGCTTACGCTCAACGATGCGCGCACCCAGGGGCGCGTAGGGGAAACCCTGAGCGGCTATCTTGCGCCCGTTCAGCACGACGCTGAAACCCTGGCGCTGGTGAACCGTATCAACGCCGCACGCACGGAAAGTTACCAGCAGCTTGCTGACAGCAATAATTTGCCCGTCGACGAGGTGGCGAAAATGGCGGGGCAAAAGCTGGTGGCCCGCGCGCAGCCGGGTGAGTACGTGAAGGGGATTAACGGCAAATGGCTGAAAAAGTAACTAGCGGTAACGCTTACGGTATTCGCCCGGCGAAACCCCGAAACGCTGCTTAAAGGCGGTGGAAAAATGGCTATGGTCGGTAAAGCCCCAGCTGTAGCCAATGCCCGCCAGCTTTTCGTCATCGCCGATGGAACGCAGCGCCTGAGCGCATAAATCGAGGCGACGGTTCTTAATATACTGCGCCACCACCAGCCCTTTCCCGGCAAACATGCGGTACAAGCTACGCACGGACATGCCGCTCTCTGAGGCTATCCACTCCGGTCTTAACGCCTCCGACTGAATATGATCGTCAATCAGGGACAGAACGTGGCGGAACTGACGCTCCTTGCGCGGCAGCACCTCGTCATGCTGCTGGAAGGCCGGACGCAGCAGACACACCATCGCCTCCAGCGCCGCTTCGCTTTCACTGGCGCTGAGATCGGCATTGCCCATGCTCTCCTGTAATAGTCGGTAGCTCAGCTGTACGGTAGGCAAACTGCGGGAGAGGGGCAACGCGCACCTCACTTCCTGAAAACGCGCGTGTTGCTCAATGATTTGTCGCGGGAGCAACAGAGAAATCTGGCGGGAACGCTCCTGCCAGTAAATGGAGCACGGGCGGGAGGCATCAATCAGCGTGATATCCCCGGCTTTCAGCAGCGCGCGCTGGTCGTCCTGTTCGATTCCGGCGCTGCCTTCCAGCTGAAACACGGTGTAGAACCAGGCGTCGTTGCCGTTTTTGATCTCCTGACGGGTGCGAAACAGGTTAACGCCTGCGGCGGTCACCGTGCTCAGCTTCAGACTTTGGGTATAGCTGGTTTCCAGTTCGCCGAGAAACGCCCCCTCTAACGGACGTGCCGCAAAGCGCCCACAAACCTGGTTAATTTGCGCCAGCCACTGCTGAAAATTGTCCTGTTCGCTTGCACATGCCATTGATGTTCTCGCTGCACCGTCACTGTTTTCGCATTGTTGCATTTATGTTGCATATTGTCAGGGCTACGAGGCTGACTATAGGAAAGAACACTCAACGGTTACAGCGATATAAGCGGGAATTATCACGATTTGCGGAGCCTGTCACAGCTGGCAAAGCGAATGTCACACAGACAAAAGCAGGAATGCGAATCCCCTCTTAGACTGCATACACACCCTGCGAAGCATAACGAAGGAGTATCCTATGTCCGAATCACACGTCGCCGTCCTGCCTGGCGTGCAGCAGTTTTTAGATCGCCAGCACGGCCTGTGGATCGAAGGGCGTCAGGCGGCATCCGATAGCGAAAAGCGTCTGAACGTCTACAACCCGGCGACCGGAGAGGTCATTGCCTCCACCGCCGATGCCAGCGTTGATGATGTCGATCGTGCGGTGATGTCTGGCTGGCGCGCCTTTGTCGCCCGAAGCTGGGCCGGGCGGCTTCCGGCAGAGCGGGAACGCATCCTGCTGCGGTTTGCGGATCTGGTGGAACAGCATGGCGAAGAGCTTGCACAGCTCGAAACCCTGGAGCAGGGGAAATCGATTAACATTTCCCGCGCCTTCGAGGTGGGCTGCACCCTGAACTGGATGCGCTACACGGCAGGGCTGACCACCAAAATTGCCGGTAAAACCCTCGATCTCTCGATTCCACTGCCGCAGGGCGCGCGTTATCAGGCGTGGACGCGTAAAGAGCCGGTTGGGGTCGTGGCGGGGATTGTGCCATGGAACTTCCCGCTGATGATTGGCATGTGGAAAGTGATGCCCGCGCTGGCGGCAGGTTGCTCCATCGTGATCAAACCCTCGGAAACCACGCCGCTCACCCTGTTACGGGTGGCGGAACTGGCGAGCGAGGCGGGGATCCCGGATGGCGTATTCAACGTGGTGACCGGCAGTGGCGCCGTCTGTGGCGCGGCACTGACCTCGCACCCGCGCATTGCCAAAGTGAGCTTTACCGGATCGACGGCGACGGGCAAGCAGATTGCCCGCGCGGCGGCGGATACGCTAACGGGCGTGACGCTGGAACTGGGCGGCAAAAACCCGGCCATCGTGCTGAAAGATGCCGATCCGGCGTGGGTGATTGAAGGGCTGATGACCGGCAGCTTCCTGAATCAGGGGCAGGTCTGCGCGGCCAGTTCACGTATATATATTGAAGCTCCGCTGTTCGACACGCTGGTCAGCGGCTTTGAACAGGCCGTGAAATCCCTGAGCGTCGGGCCGGGCATGTCGCCGGATGCGTTTATCAACCCGCTGGTGTCGCGCGCCCACTGCGATAAGGTCCAGGCGTTTCTGGATGAGGCGAAGGCGCACAATGCGGAGCTGATCGCCGGGAACCGGGGGCCAGACGGCAAAGGCTATTACGTTTCGCCAACGCTGGTGGTCAACCCGGATAATCATCTGCGACTGACGCGTGAAGAGGTCTTCGGGCCGGTGGTGAATCTGGTCCGTGTAGCTGACGGGGAAGAGGCGCTTCAGCTGGCGAACGACACTGAATACGGCTTAACGGCCAGCGTCTGGACGCAGAACATCAGTAAAGCGCTGGAGTACACCGACAGGCTACAGGCCGGAACCGTGTGGGTGAACAGCCACACGCTGATAGATGCCAACCTGCCGTTCGGCGGCATGAAGCAGTCTGGCACCGGGCGCGATTTCGGCCCCGACTGGCTGGATGGCTGGTGTGAAACCAAGTCGGTGTGTGTGCGGTATTAATAAAACGCCGGGTAAGGCGTAGCCGCCACCCGGCATTATTTAACGCGACCACCTATCCCGCCCGGACTCCTTCGCCCGATACAACGCCGCATCGGCGCGGGCGATGATTTCCGGGCCAGCCAGTCCTGGGGTATAGCCGGCAATGCCCATACTCACCGTCACACATTCACTCACCTTCGACGCGCTGTGCGCAATGGCTGCGGTGCGCAGGCCAGCCTGGATCCGCGCGGCGACTTTCTCCGCAACGCTTTCTTCACAGTCAAAGAGGATCACGACGAACTCCTCACCACCGTAGCGCGAAACCACATCCTCTGGCGTGCGCACCGAAGTGTTCAGCACCTCCGCGACCCGCGCGAGACATGCGTCCCCCGCCTGGTGACCATAGGTGTCGTTATACAGTTTGAAGTAGTCGACATCCAGCATCAGGACCGTGAAGCGTTTGCCTTGCTCCACCGCATTTTCCAGCACCAGCTCCATCGCCCTGCGGTTGGCCGTTTTCGTCAGCGGATCCTGATGGGCCAGCGCATCCAGCCGCGAAATTAAACGCTGATTCTGCTGGTTGCGACGCCAGGCCTCTTCAAACCAGCTTAAGAGGATGTAGCGTCCGCAAACGAGAATGAACGTGAACACCACCCACAGCCCGGCAAAGCGAAGGTTCATCTCCTGATTCAGCAGCATGCTGGCAACGGGCATGGTGATCCACAGCGGCGCGATAAAGCACACCAGCCCCACCGGATGAAAATAGAGCGCGGTCATACCGGCCATCAGCAGGGTAACGAATATCGGCCAGGGATGAGGAAGCTGTATCACGTTGATAAACCAGTAACAACTTATCGACCATAGCAGGCTACACATTAACAGCACGGCGCTGACGCCGCGGATGTGGCGCCAGGCCATTATTACCAACGCCACGGAAAGGATGACTACCCCCAGCATGGAAGCGTCAATCATCTGTGTGAGAGGTGGGCTGACGTGTAAGAGGGTATCAATTTGGCCGAACAGGGAATTGCGCAGCAGGATCATTAGCGCAAAGCTCGCGTTGACGAAGGCGAGCCACGGCAGGTTCATGGCCAGCCCGTGGACAACCATGGCGTTACGGGTCGGCCAGGTCGCGGGCTCCGGAGTGGCGTTGTGTCTTTTTTCCATGAGAGAGAATGTCCCTGTGGCGGGCGGAAAGACCGCCCGCGAGTGCATGCCTTTACGGGGTCACAATGTTAAACCAGAATTCAAATTTATCCATGTAACCGAGCATGGCATCGAGTTTTGCGGCATCGCCCGTCACTTTGATATCGCCATTATCCTGAGCCTGTTTAAGCGTCACTTCTTTCAGGATGATTTTATTCAGCGTATCGCGGTTGAGGGTCACGGTCGCGTCAGCATCCTTCGCTTCGGCGTTCGCCGTGTGGTTCAGCACGCCATTTTCCAGCTCCAGCTTATATTTGCCGCCGTCGCTGCCGAGGTCGATGTTAAACACCGATTTTGCATCCGCTGCTTTTTCACCGTTGATATGCACCGCCAGATAGTCAAAGAACATTTCTGGCGTCATTGCGCGCACGGTATCCGGGCTGGCGGTATTCGGGGTCGGACCTTTCACCACGCCGTTACGCAACTCCTGCGCGCCGGTCAGGTAGAAGTTACGCCATGGGCCGGATTCAGCCTGATAACCCAACTGCTCCAGGGCATCCGCTTCAAGGTTACGTGCGGCCTGGTTGTTTGGATCGGCGAACACCACTTTGCTGACCACCTGAGCCACCCAGCGATAGTTGCCCTGGTCAAAATCGGTTTTAGCTTTACTCAGGATGGCATCCGCGCCTCCCATATACTCCACAAATTTCTTCGCAGCTTCTTCAGGCGGCAGTTCATCCAGGGTCGCGGGGTTGCCGTCAAACCAGCCTAAATAGAGCACGTAGGTGGCTTTGACGTCATGGCTGACTGAACCGTAATAGCCTCGGTTGGCCCAGGTATTGGCCAGGGAGTTCGGCAGCTTGAAGTTGGCGGCGATCTCGTCACGCGTCAGCCCTTCATTCGCCATGCGCAGGGTCTGGTCGTTGATGTAGCGGTAGAGGTCGCGCTGGCTTTTCAGCAGGTTAACCACATTCTCGTTGCCCCAGGTCGGCCAGTGGTGCTGCGCCATGATAACTTCGGCCTTATCACCCCAGCGTACAATTGCCTGGTTGATGTATTTCGACCATGGCAGCGGTTCACGAATTTTCGCACCGCGCAGGGAGTAGGTGTTGTGCAGGGTATGGGTAACATCTTCCGCAGATTCGATCAGCTTTTTCTCTTCGATATACCAGAGCATCTCAGAAGGCGCTTCGGAGCCCGGCGCGAGCATAAAATCATAGGTCAGGCCATCGATCACCTCTTTCTGACCATCTTTCTCGATGATATTGGTCGGGGCGATCAGGGTCACCGTCCCGGCGGAGGTGGTGGTGCCGAGACCCGCACCCACCTGGCCTTTCGCATCCGGCTTCAGCAGGTTGCCGTACATATAGCTGGCGCGGCGGCTCATGACGTTACCCGCCATGATATTTTCCGCGACGGCGGCCTCCATAAATCCGGCTGGCGCGTAGACTTTAACCTTGCCGGACTTCACGTCGGCTTCGTCCACCACGCCGCGCACGCCGCCATAGTGGTCAACGTGGCTGTGGGTGTAAATAACAGCGACGACAGGTTTCTTGCCGCGATTTTTATAGTAAAGATCCATCCCGACTTTGGCCGTCTCCGCCGACACCAGCGGGTCGACCACGGTAATGCCTTCTTTACCTTCAATAATGGTCATGTTTGACAGGTCGAGGTTACGGATCTGGTACACGCCCTCGGTGACTTCAAACAGGCCGCTGATGTTAATCAGCTGGGACTGACGCCATAAGCTCGGGTTAACCGAATCGGGCGCTTTATCGCCTTCCTTGATAAAGGCGTACTGCTGTGGATCCCAGACGGTGTTGCCTTGCTCCCCTTTGATAATTTCCTGAGGTAGCGGGGCGATAAACCCTTTGTGGGCATTGGTAAAATCGGTGTTATCGGAGAAAGGAAGCTGGTTGAAGAGTGCGTTGTTGGCCTGCTGAGTTGCTGCGGTTGCATCCTTAGGGGCTTCTGCGGCCCAGGCTGAACTGGCGGAAATGAAAAAACCGGCCAGCGCAAGGCTTCTTGCTATCTCATTGACTTTCATCCTAAAACCTCTCGGTTATGTATAGCGTTGTTCATGGACACTTCGATATCTACAAAATGTTTCAGATGTTGCAAAAGCATTAAGCGAAGTAACATTAACTATAATCGGGGAGTGGTATTCAGCAAGAAAGCGAATGAAAAACCGGGCATCGTGCCCGGTCAACGTGTTATTTCTGCTCTTTTTTCTTACCGAGCGTTGGCGTCTCGTCAAAGAAGTTCCACGGCTTGAGTAACGTGTGCACCCATTCCGTCGGCATTATCGGCCACTCCTCGGCGCGGGCGACATGGGTGGTGCCGGTGGTCATCCAGATGACGTTATCCTGGTCGTTCAGCGACTCGTTATCTTTGCTGTACTGGCCGAGGCCCGTATCATGCGTGGAACGGTTCGGGTATTTTCCCTCCGGGTACATCTCGTCGGGATGGTAACGCGTCACCCACAGCTGTTTATCCATAAAGCTCAGGCGGTGATAAATCCACTCGTCCGGGGCAAACCTCGCGCCCGTCGCCACCGGGTGTGTGCCCCCCGCGTAAGGGATGATCTGATACGAGACCGGGTTGCCCATGCGGTTCTCTTTGCTGGTGTTGCTCAACAGGCGGATGGTGCCCGGATCAAACTTCTGCGCCGCCTGCTGTTCGGTATCAATATCATACTGATTAACCTGCATGGTGCTGGTGCGCGGTCCGCCAGCGGTGTTCGGTTTGACGTCCGGATCCATGGCCACCAGCTTGTTGTTGATGCCGTCCACGTCCATATCCAGACGGAAGTTGTAGATGTGCTGGTGGGTGGTGCCGACAATATTATGGTCGATCAGCGTACCGTATCGGGTGTCATCCTTCGCGGTGGCATCATGCATGGTTTTCGTCTGCACGCCTTTCACCGCTTCAATGCCCGTGGCCCCTGCATCAATGCCGATGGTGCCGTTTTCGTGGAATACCCAGTCGAAGATATAATCGTAGTTACCCACGGTGCTGACCCAGCGCACCACCAGCTCGCGGCGCTCGGTGCTGACGTTGGGTTTACCTAACTCCTGATGCTTATACTCCGGCCCGGCGTAACGCTCGAAAATGGCGATCGCCCGGGGGATCTCCATTGGCGCACCGGTATAGTCCGGGATGGTTTCGTTGAGCATCACGGCGTTAGACGGAACATCCTTGCCGCGCACCAGCGGGGAGGTCAGGGTACCCATGCCGTAATCACCGGAGTCCAGGTAGGCCTTAAAGTACCAGCCGATATCCGGGTCGCCGTACGGCACAATCATGCCCCCGAGCGATCCCTGATACATCACCTGTCGCTTTTTGCCGTTGTCGTTATAGGTCACGGTGGAGATCATCGGGCCGACGCGCGAGTCCAGGCTCAGATGAAAATCCCAGTTCTGCCAGTGCACCATATCCCCGGTAATGGTGTAGTTCTTGCCTTCCGGCTCGATAATCTCCAGCGGTTTTTTCACCGTTTCAACGCGGTCACGGCCATCATAAGGACGCGGGGTGAGCGGCACCGGCACGACCGGGCCCTCCTCAATCTTCTGGATTTTCTTCTGCTCGAGATCCACCACCGCAACCAGGTTTTCGATCGGGTGCGCCCAGTAGTTACCGTCGCCCACGTCGAGATAGCTGATCACTTTCAGCAGGCGGTCTTCCTGTTTCAGCCCATCCTTGCCGTCAAAAAAGCCGACGGTAAGCGGGGTGGTGATCACTTTCTTCGGATCGGTAATGCCGCGCTTTTTCAGCACGGCGGCAAACTCCGGGCTTTCATTGATGATCTGCTGCACGGTATTGAAGTCATCCAGCAGCACCATGCCGTGCGCGTCTTTGATCGGCTCCCAGCGGAGGATCTTTTTGTCCTTCAGATCCACCCGGCTTTCGATGATGTGTTTACCATCAAGCATGATGATATTGGCCTGGCGGGGCGCATCCACCGCCGTGCCGTTAAGCACAAAGTCCCAGACTTTGGCCTTTTCTGGCTCCGCCAGCGCAATCTGGGTAAAGCGGGTATTGGGTTTAAAATCCGCAGAGGCTTTCACAATGGCTACGGCCTGGTTGATTTCATCAGCGGTCAGCGCGTTTAACGGATGGGGGCGTTTTTCAACCTGGAATGTCTGATCAAGACCGGACTGAAAGACATCGTTGATAAAAGTCTCCGGGATATAGGCCTTATTGTTCTTCATCACCACGGGCACCTGGAGCGTCAGCGGTTTGCCATTAACGATGGCGGTGTTGGCGCCGGGTTTGACCTTCACAAAGGCACCGTCTTTAACGATGGTGAACATCTGGGCGTAATCATCCCACTGCACGTCCGCGCCAAACGCCTGAAGCGTTTTGTCCATCGGGACCATATGCGCCTCGCTGCCGTGAGCGTAAACAGGGGATTGCCAGGCGCAACAGAGCGCAACGGCCATGGCCAGTGCCGTTCTACGGGCAGAAAAAGAAGAATTGCTTCCCATCGCAGACCTCATCTTGTTGTGTTTATTGTGTTGTGTCAGCCTTATCCTGACAGGCGCGCACGAAAAGCGTTTGCCTGCATCTGCCAGGTTGTTTGTCAGTCTTGCCAGGTTAAAAAAAGACCGGGGGTGCATCACACCCCGTGAAAGTGAAAGTATGCTTCAGTAAGGTGAACTGTCGAGATGAATGCGGACATCGAAACCTACCGTCGTGAACGAATAAACCGTACCGCGAACGCGAAGATAAATGTCTCCATTTTTAATTGCCGCTGAAGCTTTATCATCATCGGTGATCATGACGGGATTGATATTCTTAATATTAGACATGAATTCTTCCGGACTTTTTTTCGCATCAAAGAGATAAATATGATACCTGTTTTTAGACAGTGAACCCGTCTCAACCTGGGTGATGTAAAGAGTTAAACGATCGTTAACCTTGATTTTTTCCTGCAAATTTTCATACACGGTAAAAAGATCGCGGAAAGGGTATGCAATGAATATGAGAAAACTAAAGATAATAATTCCAGCTCGCCAGTTAAAAACCCGAACGTCGCGCATAATCTATTCCTGCCCTTATCCATAACTGATCGACTGGATCATCACCGTAATTATTATTGTTCTGGAATTTTTCAAATTCTGCAGGATCGCTTGTCCCGGCAAGAATCTGTGCAGTGCCTGCCCCCCGGAGCAGAATTCCCTCAGGAATGCCTGCTGCCGCACCAACGGCACCGTAATGAAAATTGCCAAAATTGGCATACTCTGCACGACCTTGTTTATAATCCCAGGGACCATGGTTTCTGACCATTTGATAAAACCATATGTAGGTCATTAATGAGGGGCCACCATGAAATCGCGCTATTATCATGTGGCTAACGACGTCCACGCCAGGTGGTGCAAAGGATGCAATATTATAGGGTGTTGAATAGGAAGGAGTTCGCATATTTAACGCTCAGCCCAACAGTCTGCAAACTGTATATTACCATCGCAATATGTCCATGTTATTTTATCATAGCGTAGTTCCACGACTTCAAGATGATTATGTTTTTCTTTCGTCGGGTCTTTAATGTCATGCATCAATGGCGTAACGGAAACGACGCGAATATTATCGAGACGCATATTGTAATATTCTACTTCCTGTCCGGCGTCATTAATGCGATACCACCTGAACTCGGCCGTTTTAAGGGTTTGGCCAGTCGCAACCGCTTTCATCAGGTAAGGGGAGGAGGAATCGATTTCTTTTTGAAATACGACTGGGGCATGGTTACGTTTACTGGTCATTTTCCCGGTCAATGGATCGGTTGGGAGGCGAAGATTGTGTGTAAAGCCAGTGACTTCAATGCTTCCCTCACGGTAACAAACATCCACCGAGCCTGTAATTTTTGTGCCACCATCGTCAGTCAAGAAAAGGTAAACAGGAATTGCCATAGTCTGTTAATCATCCATGTAATTTAACGCGGGAATATTCCCGGAGATAAATAATAACTATGCTAACTATACGGTCAATTTGCTTAGTGTTTCCGGTTGTAACTTATCCAAACCAGGCAGACTGGATGGTTCGATTAATCAAAGCCAACCAGTCCCTGTATTACCTTCCGTTTATTTTGATGCGCTCAAACACTCGAGGCAGCAAGGTTAATGCCATTGCTTTGATTAAAAGTCACCCTGCTGGCGCGCCACCAGCGTCAGAATGGAGTAAAGCGCCACGGCCTGCTGATGCTGGTTGAAGATCTCCACCGCCCATTCCACCACGCCAGTCGGTTTTTCCTCGGCAGTGCGCTGTTTCTTCAGCGTTTTACGTTTACAGGTCAGGCGCACCTGAATGGTATCGCCCGGCTTGACCGGCTCGATAAAGCGCAGGTTTTCCATGCCGTAGTTGGCAATGACCGGCCCAACCCCGGCATCGACAAACAGCCCCGCCGCGGCGGAAATCAGGAAATAACCGTGTACCACGCGCTCGCCAAAAATCGACTCCGCCGCGCCAATTTTGTCCATATGGGCATAGAAATGATCCCCGCTCAGGCAGGCAAAATTCACGATATCCGCTTCCGTCAGGGTACGACGCGGGGTCAGCAGGCTGTCGCCCGGCTGTAACTCTTCGAAGTATTTACGGAACGGATGAACGCGATCTTCCTGCACCTCCGCGCCACGGACCCACTGTTTGCCGATGGCGGCGAGCATGGACGGGCTGCCCTGAATTGCCGTGCGCTGGAGATAGTGCTTCACCGCACGCAGGCCGCCCAGCTCCTCGCCGCCGCCCGCACGTCCCGGGCCGCCGTGCACCAGCTGCGGTAGCGGTGAACCGTGGCCGGTGGATTCTTTCGAAGATTCCTGGTTGAGGATCTGAATGCGTCCGTGGGCGCGCGCGGCACCGGCAATAAATTGCCGCGCCACGTTTGAATCTGCCGTGACCAGCGTTCCCGCCAGGCTGCCGCCGCCCGCCCGCGCCAGCTGCATGGCGTGTTCACTGTTGCGGCAGGGCATCAGGGTGGCGACGGGGCCAAAGGCTTCGGTGGCGTGAACGGCCGGAGTTTCGTCCGGCTGCGGGCAGAACAGCAGGGTGGGCGGGAAGAATGCGCCAGCCGCCTGCATATCGGCTTTACCACCCAGACGGATCTGGCAGCCCGAGGCAAGCAGATGATCGACTTTTTCCTGCACGTCAGCACGTTGCTCACTGTTGACGAGAGCCCCCATCTTCACCCCTTCCTGGGCCGGATCGCCGACGACCACGTTCTCCAGCCGCGCGATCAGCGCCTGGCTGACGGCTTCAACCTGCGCTTCCGGCACGATGATGCGGCGGATGGCGGTACATTTTTGCCCGGCTTTGGCGGTCATCTCGCGCACTACTTCGCGAATAAACAGCGCAAACTCCGGCTGCTCCGGCGTCACGTCCTCACCCAGCACGCAGCAGTTAAGGGAATCTGCTTCCATGGTAAACGGAATGGAATGCGCGACGATATTCGGATGTACGCGCAGGCTCTGCCCGGTGCTGGCCGACCCGGTAAACGTCACCACGTCCTGGCTGTCGAGCTGGTTCAGCAGATCGCCCGCGCCACCACAGATCAGGCTGATGGCGCCGTCCGGCACCAGTCCGCTCTCGACGATCGCTTTCACCATTGCCTGAGTCACCTGCGCGGTGGCGGTGGCGGGCTTGATGATGGCGGGCATCCCGGCAAGCCAGGTGGGTGCGAGCTTTTCCAGCATCCCCCAGCACGGGAAGTTGAACGCGTTGATATGCACCGCCACGCCGGATTTCGACGTTAACACGTGACGTGCCGCAAAGCCGCCTTCCTTCGACAGCGGGATCAGCTCATCCTCCGGCCACAGGGTATCGTCCGGCAGCTCACGGCTGCCGAGGCTTGCGTAGGTGAAGAGGGTGCCGATACCGCCTTCAATATCCACCCAGCTGTCGGCCTTCGTCGCGCCGGTCTGGGCTGACAGGGCATAAAACCGATCCTTCTGGCTCAGCAGATGTTTGGCCACCGCCTTCAGCATGGCGGCGCGCTCGATAAAGCTCATTGCGCGGAGCGCTTCTCCGCCGTGTTCAATGGCGTAACGGCGCGCGGCCGCCATATCCAGACCTTCGCTGGTGACTTCAAATAGCGTTTCCCCGCTGATGGCGTGGGTGATGGTGCGCTCGCGGCCCCGGCCTGATTGCCAGGTGCCGGACAAGAAGCTGGCTAACTGCTGCATTTCTTCTCTCCAGGTGTTTCGTGATTTCACTATAAATAGTTTGATCGCGAATCATAAAAAGCAAGCTGAGTTTTAATGAATTGTTAACGTTGTGATCTCTATTGCTTAGCCTGACCACCCGAAAGCCTTGTATAATCGGCCTTTCATGAAAAGGCTTGCGAGCGTCGTCACAAAATAAACAAACGCTTCTTGGGGTTATATTTAACCTTTGTGTAACTTTTAAGAAACCAAATGATTCACCATTATGCTGTTTTTGGTGATTTAACGAATCACAAAGGTGGTTATGTGACGCAAGAACAACGCTTTGAGCAACGCATCGCACAGGAGACGGCCATCGAGCCGCAGGACTGGATGCCGGATGCCTATCGCAAGACGCTGATCCGCCAGATTGGACAGCACGCCCACTCTGAGATTGTCGGCATGCTGCCGGAAGGAAACTGGATCACCCGCGCGCCGACGCTGCGCCGGAAAGCCATTCTGCTGGCGAAGGTTCAGGACGAAGCCGGACACGGCCTGTACCTCTACAGCGCGGCGGAAACGCTGGGCTGCGCCCGGGAGGACATCTATCAAAAGATGCTCGACGGCAAGATGAAATACTCCTCCATCTTCAACTATCCGACCCTGAGCTGGGCCGATATCGGCGTCATTGGCTGGCTGGTGGACGGCGCGGCCATTGTGAACCAGGTGGCGCTGTGCCGTACGTCTTACGGCCCGTACGCCCGGGCGATGGTGAAAATCTGTAAAGAAGAGAGCTTCCACCAGCGTCAGGGTTTTGAGGCCTGTATGGCGCTGGCGCAGGGCAGCGAAGCACAGCGGCAGATGTTGCAGGACGCCATCAACCGTTTCTGGTGGCCCGCGCTGATGATGTTCGGACCCAACGACGACAACTCCCCAAACAGCGCCCGCAGTCTCGCCTGGAAGATCAAACGCTTTGGCAACGATGAGCTTCGCCAGCGCTTCGTGGACAACACGGTGCCTCAGGTGGAGATGCTTGGCATGACCGTGCCGGATCCCGACCTGCGTTTCGATGAAGAGAGCGGCCACTACCGCTTCGGCGAAATCGACTGGCACGAATTTGACGAGGTGATCAACGGGCGCGGGATATGCAACCACGAACGTCTGGCCGCAAAACGTAAAGCCTGGGACGACGGCGCATGGGTGCGTGAAGCCGCTCTTGCCCACGCGGAAAAACAACGCGCCCGCCTGGCCGCATAAGAGGAATCAACCATGAGCAATGTTTACTGGCCGTTATACGAAGTTTTTGTCCGTTCGAAGCAGGGGCTGTCGCACCGCCATGTGGGCAGCCTTCACGCTGCCGACGACCGCATGGCGCTGGAAAACGCGCGCGATGCCTATACCCGCCGCAGCGAAGGCTGCTCTATCTGGGTGGTGAAGGCGAGTGAAATCGTCGCTTCCCAGCCGGAAGAGAGTGGGGAGTTTTTCGATCCGGCGGAAAGCAAGGTCTACCGCCATCCGACGTTTTACACCATCCCTGATGGCATTGAGCATATGTGAGGTTGGGGATGAACAACGTATCTGCTTATGCCCTGCGTCTGGGTGACAACGGTCTGGTGCTCTCACAGCGTCTGGGCGCCTGGTGCGGCCATGCGCCGGAGCTGGAAATTGACCTGGCGCTCGCCAATATCGGCCTTGATCTGCTCGGGCAGGCGCGCAATTTCCTGACCTACGCCGCTGAACGGGAGGGTAAGGGTGATGAAGACACCCTGGCCTATGGCCGCGATGAGCGTCAGTTCCGCAATCTGCTGCTGGTGGAACAGCCAAACGGCAGCTTCGCCGACACCATTGCCCGTCAGTATCTGATGGATGCGTGGAACGTAGCGCTGTACGAACGGTTGATCCACAGCAGCGACAGTCAGCTTGCCGCCATCGCGGCAAAAGCCATTAAAGAGGCGCGCTATCACCTGCGTTTTAGCCGCGGCTGGCTGGTGCGGCTGGGGGACGGGACAGAAACCTCCTCACAGAAAATGCAGCAGGCGGTGGATAGCCTGTGGCGCTTTACGGCTGAATTGTTCGACGCCGACGACGTCGAGCTGGCGCTGGTTGACACCGACGTGGCGGTTGATCCGCGCGCCCTGCGGGAACCGTGGGAGCGCGAAGTGTTTGCCGGGCTGGCGGAAGCTACCCTCCGCGTGCCCGAGGAAGTGGCGTATCGCTCGGGCGGCAAGAAGGGGCTACATACTGAACACCTCGGACCGATGCTGGCTGAGATGCAGTATCTCCAGCGCGTTTACCCCGGCCAGCAGTGGTAAAGGAGAACGCTATGCAACGCCTCGTCGACATTGCGCCTGCCCAAATCCCGCAGATTTGGGCGCTGTTAAGCCAGATCCCCGACCCGGAAGTGCCGGTGCTGACCATCACCGACTTAGGCATGGTGCGCAGCGTGAAGGCGCAGGGGGAAGGCTGGGTTATAGGCTTCACGCCAACCTATTCGGGCTGTCCGGCAACGGAGCATCTGCTGGGGGCGATCCGCGAAACTCTGACCGGGAACGGCTTTTCCCCGGTACATATTGTGCTGCAACTGGAGCCCGCCTGGACCACCGACTGGATGACCGACGATGCCCGCAGGCGCCTGCGGGAATATGGCATCAGCCCGCCTGTCGGCCATAGCTGCCATGCCCACGTTCCCGCGGAGGTGAGCTGCCCGCGCTGTGCAAGCACCGATACCTCGCTCATCAGTGAATTTGGTTCCACGGCCTGCAAAGCGCTCTACCGCTGCAATACCTGCCGTGAGCCCTTCGACTATTTCAAATGTATTTGAGGCTGCCATGACAACGTTTCATTCATTAACAGTGGCAAAAGTGGAACCTGAAACCCGCGACGCGGTGACCATTACCTTCGCGGTGCCGCAGGCGTTACAGGAGGCGTACCGCTTCCGTCCCGGTCAGCATTTGACCCTGAAAGCCAGTCCTGGCGGGGATGAACTGCGCCGCTGCTACTCCATCTGCCGGAGCACCGCGTGCGGTGAGATCAGCGTGGCGGTCAAAGCCATCGAGGGCGGACGTTTTTCCCGCTATGCCCGGGACGAAATCAAACCGGGCATGGCACTGGAGGTGATGGTGCCCCAGGGGCATTTTGGCTACCAGCCGCAGGCCGAACGCGAAGGCCACTATCTGGCGATTGCCGCCGGGTCCGGGATCACCCCGATGCTGGCGATTATGTCCGCTACGCTGGCCACTGAAGCCCACAGCCACTTCACCCTGATTTACGGTAACCGCAGCAGCCAGAGCATGATGTTCCGCCGGGCGCTGGCGGACCTGAAAGATAAATACCCGCAGCGTTTGCAGCTGATCTCTATCTTCAGCCAGGAGACGCTCGACAGCGATCTGCTCCATGGCCGCATTGACGGGGAAAAGCTCCAGGCGCTGGCAAAAACGCTGGTGAATTTCCGCCAGTACGATGAAGCCTTCATCTGCGGCCCGTCGGCGATGATGGACGAGGCTGAGGCGGCGCTGAAAGCGCTGGGTATGCCGGAAAAAGCGATCCATCTTGAACGCTTTAACACGCCGGGAACCCCCGTTAAACGGACAGTCAGCGTGCAGGCCGACGGGCAGAAGGTCACCGTCCGTCAGGACGGGCGCGACAGGGAGATCACCCTGACGGCGGACGACGAGAGCATTCTTGACGCGGCCCTGCGTCAGGGGGCGGATCTGCCTTACGCCTGCAAGGGCGGCGTGTGCGCCACCTGCAAATGCAAAGTGCTTCGCGGGAAGGTGGACATGGCGACCAACTACAGCCTGGAGCCGGACGAGCTGGCCGCAGGCTATGTGCTGAGCTGTCAGGCGCTGCCGTTAACCGCTGACGTTATCGTCGATTTTGATGCGAAGGGGATGGCATGAGCGAACTGATTGTCACCCGTCATGGCCGCGTGTTGCAGCTGACGCTTAACCGTCCGGTGGCGCGCAACGCGCTCAACAATGCGCTGCTCACGCAAATCACGGAGCAGCTTGAAGCCGCCGCCGCGGATGCGGAGATCGCCGTCTGTGTGATTTACGGCAACGAACGCTGCTTTGCCGCCGGGGCCGATCTCAACGAAATGGCGGAGAAAGACCTGCCCGCCACACTGAACGATATCCGCCCGCAGCTGTGGGCGCGGATAAACGCCTTCACCAAACCGCTGATTGCCGCCGTGAACGGCTACGCGCTGGGGGCAGGCTGTGAGCTGGCGCTGCTCTGCGACGTGGTGATTGCCGGTGATAACGCCCGCTTTGGCCTGCCGGAAATCACCCTCGGGATCATGCCGGGCGCAGGCGGCACCCAGCGGCTAATCCGTAGCGTGGGCAAATCGCTGGCCAGCAAAATGGTGCTGACGGGCGAAAGCATCACGGCGGTTCAGGCGCACAGCGCCGGGCTGGTCAGTGACGTTTACCCGGCCTCGCTGACGCTGGAGTACGCCCTGAAGCAGGCGGGGCTGATGGCGCGCCACTCGCCGCTGGCGTTACAGGCGGCGAAGCAGGCGCTTCGCCAGTCGCAGGAAGTGCCGCTTCAGGCCGGGCTGGCGCAGGAGCGTCAGCTGTTTGCGCTACTCGCGGCCACCGACGATCGCCGGGAAGGCATCAACGCCTTTTTACAAAAACGCACCCCAGACTTTAAAGGACGCTAATTGTGGAATTTATTCTGAGCCATGTTGAGCAGGGCGTAATGACCATTACGCTGAACCGCCCGGAGCGCCTGAACAGCTTTAACGACGTCATGCACCAGCAGCTTTCCGAATGCCTGAAGCAGGCCGAGCGCGATGACGCTATCCGCTGCCTGCTGATCACCGGGGCAGGACGCGGTTTCTGCGCCGGGCAGGATCTCAACGACCGTAACGTGGACCCGAACGGCCCTGCGCCGGATCTGGGCATGTCCGTTGAGACTTTTTACAACCCGCTGGTGCGCCGCCTGGCAAAACTGCCGAAGCCGGTGATTTGCGCGGTTAACGGCGTGGCGGCGGGGGCAGGTGCCACGCTGGCCCTCGGCTGTGACATGGTGATTGCGGCCCGTTCAGCCAGCTTTGTGATGGCCTTCAGCAAGCTCGGGCTGGTACCGGACTGCGGCGGAACGTGGCTGCTGCCGCGCGTGACTGGACGCGCCCGCGCCATGGGGCTGGCATTGCTTGGCGACAAGCTCAGCGCCGAGCAGGCACAGGCCTGGGGAATGATCTGGCAGGTGGTGGACGACGAGCAGCTCTCCGCCACCGCACAGCAGATGGCGCTGCATTTTGCCTCGCAGCCGACCTATGGCCTGGGCTTGATCAAGCAGGCAATCAACGCCGCCGAAACCAACACCCTCGACGCCCAGCTTGATCTGGAGCGCGACTATCAACGTCTGGCCGGACGCAGCGACGACTACCGGGAAGGCGTCAGCGCGTTCCTGGCAAAACGCGCGCCGAACTTTACGGGGAAATAAGATGGTGAATATCCATACGGTCGCCGTCATTGGCAGCGGCACCATGGGCGCCGGGATTGCCGAAGTGGCAGCCACCCACGGTCATCCGGTTCTGGTGTACGACATTGACGCTGCGGCGATTTCCCGCGCCGTCGACGGCATTCGCCAGCGGCTGTCCTCTCGCGTTGCGCGCGGAAAACTCTCTGCCGACGCCGGGGAACAGATCCTCGCCCGCCTGACGCCGGTGACGAATATCAGTGCTCTGGCGAAAGCCGATCTGGTGATCGAGGCGGCCTCCGAGCGGCTTGAAGTGAAAAAGGCGCTGTTTACCCAGCTGGCAGAGGTTTGCCCGCCGCAGACGCTACTCGCCAGCAATACCTCGTCCATTTCCGTTACCGCGATTGCGGCGGAGATAAACCACCCTGAACGCGTCGCCGGGCTGCACTTCTTCAATCCTGCCCCGGTGATGAAGCTGGTGGAGGTGGTCAGCGGGCTGGCGACCTCACCCGAAGTGGCCGATGCGCTGTGCGAGCTGGCGCTGAGCTGGGGAAAGCAGCCGGTACGCTGCCAGTCCACGCCGGGGTTTATCGTCAACCGCGTAGCGCGTCCTTTCTACTCGGAAGCCTGGCGCGCGCTGGAAGAGCAGGTGGCAGCGCCCGAGGTGATCGACGCCGCCCTGCGAGACGGCGGGGGTTTCCCGATGGGGCCGCTTGAGCTGACGGACATGATTGGTCAGGACGTCAACTTTGCCGTGACCTGCTCCGTATTTAACGCCTTCTGGCAGGAGCGTCGTTTTTTGCCGTCGCTGGTGCAGCAGGAGCTGGTGCTGGCGGGGCGTCTGGGTAAGAAAAGCGGGCAGGGCGTTTACCGCTGGCAGGAGGACAAACCCGCCGTCAGCTGGCTCGCCCCGGTCAGCCACAGCTTCAGCCCGATGCGCGCACAGCGAAGAAGTGACGGTGTCACGGAAATTGACGATATGTTGCTGATCGAAACGCAGGGTGAAACCGCGCAGTCGCTGGCGCTGCGCCACGGCTGTCCGGTGGTGGTGGTCGACCGCATCGAGCGGGATGTGGCCGTTATAGCCGCCGCGCCCGGCAACCCGCACGCCGCCACGCAGAAAGCCATTTACTGGTTGCAGCACCAGGAGAAACGTGTGGTCCAGATTGCGGATTACCCCGGCCTGCTGATCTGGCGCACGGTGGCGATGATTGCCAACGAAGCGCTGGATGCCCTGCAAAAAGGGGTCGCCAGTGAGCAAGACATCGATACCGCCATGCGCTTAGGGGTCAACTATCCCTGCGGCCCCATCGCCTGGGGCGAGCGCCTTGGCTGGCAGCGTCTGTTAACGCTGCTGGAGAACCTGCAACGTCACTACGGCGAGGAACGTTATCGCCCCTGTTCACTGCTGCGCCAGCGTGCGCTTCTGGAGAGTAGTTATGAGTCATAACGCCTGGCATAACGCCCGCGCGATGTACGAACGGGACGCCTGCGCGCAGGCGATGGGGATGGACATTATCGAGATGGGCGAGGGCTACGCGGTGGTGACCATGACCATCACCCCGCAGATGCTTAACGGGCATAAAACCTGCCACGGCGGACAGCTATTCTCGCTGGCCGATACCGCCTTTGCCTACGCCTGCAACAGTCAGGGGCTGGCGGCGGTGGCCTCAGGCTGCGCCATCGATTTTCTGCGTCCGGGCTTTGCTGGCGATAAGCTGACCGCTACCGCGCGGGTGAAGCATCAGGGCAAACTGACCGGCGTCTACGACATCGAAATTCAGAATCAACAACATAAAACCGTCGCTCTTTTTCGCGGGAAATCCCACCGCACCGGCGGCAGTGTGACAGGAGAAGCCTGATGCGTAACGCATTTATTTGTGAGGGTGTGCGTACCCCGGTCGGTCGCTACGGTGGAGGATTATCCAGCCTGCGTGCCGATGACTTAGGGGCCGTTCCGCTGCGTGCGCTGCTGGCGCGTTACCCGCAGCTCGATCTGGAGCGCATAGATGACGTGATCTTCGGCTGCGCAAATCAGGCCGGAGAGGATAACCGCAACGTGGCGCGCATGTCGTCGCTGCTGGCCGGGCTGCCGCAGACCGTTTCCGGTACCACCATTAACCGCCTGTGCGGCTCCGGTCTGGATGCCCTTGGCTTTGCGGCGCGCGCCATTAAGGCCGGGGATGGCGATCTGCTGATCGCCGGTGGCGTCGAATCCATGTCCCGTGCGCCGTTCGTGATGGGTAAAGCCACCGCGGCGTTTCAGCGTCAGGCGGAGATCTTCGATACCACCATCGGCTGGCGATTTGTGAATCCGCTCATGCATCAGCAATACGGAACTGACAGCATGCCGGAAACGGCAGAGAATGTAGCGGAATTGTTAAATATAAGCCGTGCCGATCAGGACGCATTTGCCTTGCGCAGCCAGCAGCGCACCGCGCTGGCGCAGCAGAATGGCGTTCTGGCGCAGGAGATAATCCCGGTACAGGTAACGGGGAAAAAAGGCGCGGTAACGGAAGTGAGCGTAGACGAGCATCCGCGCGCCGAAACCACCCTTGAACAGCTTGCCGCGCTGAAAGCCCCGTTTCGCAAGAACGGTGTGGTGACGGCGGGGAACGCCTCTGGCGTCAACGACGGGGCGGCGGCGCTGATTATCGCCAGCGAGCCGATGGCGCTTGCCCAGGGGTTAACCCCGCGCACCCGCATTGTGGCCACGTCGACCGCGGGCGTCGAGCCGCGTCTGATGGGATTAGGCCCGGTTCCCGCCACCCGTAAGGTGCTGGAACGTGCCGGACTCAGTATCACCGATATGGACGTCATTGAGCTTAACGAAGCCTTCGCCGCACAGGCGCTGGGGGTGCTGCGTCAGCTGGGCTTGCCGGATGACGCGGAGCATGTCAACCCGAACGGCGGAGCGATCGCGCTAGGTCATCCGCTGGGAATGAGCGGTGCCAGACTGGCGCTGGCCGCGAGCAATGAATTGCACCGACGCGGCGGGCGCTACGCGCTGTGTACGATGTGCATCGGTGTGGGTCAGGGCATTGCCATGATCCTTGAGCGTGTTTGAGCGAACAATAATGTGAGTACCCTGCGATGATAAATACAACAAAGCTTGATCCGATCGAAACCGCGTCCATTGATGAATTGCAGGCGTTGCAGACCGCGCGCCTGAAGTGGACGCTGAACCACGCCTACAACAACGTTCCGATGTACAAACGCAAGTTTGATGCCGCGGGCGTTCACCCTGAGGATTTCAACGAGCTGGCGGACCTGCAAAAATTCCCGTGCACCACCAAGCAGGATCTGCGCGACAACTACCCGTTCGATACCTTTGCGGTGCCGATGGAGCAGGTGGTGCGTATCCACGCCTCGTCGGGCACCACCGGAAAGCCGACCGTGGTGGGGTATACCCAGAATGATATCGACAACTGGGCCAATATCGTCGCCCGTTCCCTGCGCGCAGCCGGGGGCAGCGCGAAGGATAAAATTCACGTCGCCTACGGTTACGGGCTCTTCACCGGCGGGCTGGGGGCGCACTACGGTGCAGAGCGTCTGGGGGCGACGGTGATCCCGATGTCCGGCGGCCAGACGGAGAAGCAGGCGCAGCTGATCCGCGATTTCCAGCCGGATATGATCATGGTGACGCCCTCTTACTGCCTGAACCTGATCGAAGAGCTGGAGCGTCAGATGGGCGGTGATGCCAGCGCCTGTTCCCTGCGCGTCGGCGTGTTTGGCGCCGAGCCGTGGACGCAGGCGATGCGCCGCGAGATCGAGAAACGGCTGGGCATTACCGCGCTGGATATCTATGGTCTCTCCGAGGTGATGGGGCCGGGCGTGGCGATGGAGTGTCTTGAAACCGCTGACGGCCCGACCATCTGGGAAGATCACTTCTACCCGGAGATCGTCAACCCGAATGACGGCACGCCGCTGGCCGACGGCGAGCAGGGCGAACTGCTGTTCACCACGCTGACCAAAGAGGCGCTGCCGGTGATCCGCTACCGCACCCGCGACCTGACGCGCCTGCTGCCGGGCACCGCACGCACCATGCGCCGGATGGATCGCATCAGCGGGCGCAGCGACGACATGCTCATCATTCGCGGCGTTAACGTCTTCCCGTCACAGCTGGAAGAGGAGATCGTCAAGTTCGAACATCTTTCGCCGCACTATCAGCTGGAGGTGAACCGCCGCGGGCATCTTGATTCACTTTCGGTGAAGGTCGAGCTGAAACAGAGTAGCTTAACGCTGACGCATGAACAGCGTTGTCAGGTCTGCCATCAGCTGCGTCATCGGATTAAATCGATGGTGGGGATTTCAACCGATGTGATGATCGTTAACTGCGGAAGCATACCGCGATCCGAGGGTAAAGCCTGCCGGGTGTTTGATTTGCGTAAAGTGGCAGCCAACGGTTGAATTTCCCTTACTCCAGCCCTCTACCAAAGGGCTGAGGGTTCCCCACAAATTAATGCGAGCACTGAGCAATCCCCTCGCCCCTCCGGGGAGAGGGTTAGGGTGAGGGGAACATACGGCGGTGGTGGTCATTCCGTTCACTTTATGTTCCTTGCTACTCTGTAACGATATGACCGGTGAACGTGCCAGGGTGGCTCAGTCGCCACCACCCTGGCGACCCGGGCTCCCGGCGGTAAATCGCCGCTTCGCGGTGCCCTCGGCTTATTCCTTCCGGCTTATCGGGTACGGGCGGAGGCAACGTCCCTGTAAAGCCGCCCTCTCGGCGCATCCCTGCGCCTCGCCCCGGCCTGCAGGAAACGCCTCAGCGATTTACAGCCGGACCAGGGCATCGCTGACAGCCATCAGTCATTTAGAAAGCAACTTTATTGCTTCTGCATAAAAAAATTACTGGGGATCCCTCAGCCCAAAGGGAGAGGGTGTATTAAGTTCCCTCTCCCTTTGGGAGAGGGTTAGGGTGAGGGGGAAACCCCAGATTCCTATGCTATGATTCATCCAGGAAAAAAATAACAACAGAATGAATCACATGAATAAACTTGATGCCTTTATCCAGCACGCAGTCAGCTCTGTTCCCGTCAGCGGAACGTCGCTTATCTCCTCGCTGTATGGCGACGCGCTTTCCCATCGCGGCGGAGAGATCTGGCTCGGCAGCCTGGCGGCCCTGCTGGAAGGGATGGGATTCGGGGAGCGCTTTGTGCGCACCGCGCTGTTTCGCCTCAACAAAGAGGGCTGGCTGGACGTGTCCCGCATTGGCCGCCGCAGCTTTTACCGTCTCAGCGACAAGGGGCTGCGTTTGACCCGACGCGCGGAAAATAAAATCTACCGTGCAGAATTGCCGGCGTGGGATGGTAAATGGCTGCTACTGCTTTCCGAGGGGCTGGATAAAACCACGCTCGCGGACGTGAAAAAACAGCTCATCTGGCAAGGGTTCGGCACGCTGGCGCCGAGCCTGATGGCCTCGCCGTCGCAGAACCTCGCGGACGTGCAGTCGCTGTTGCATGACGCGGGCGTGGCGGAAAACGTCATTTTCTTTGAAGCTCATTCGCCGCTGGCTTTGTCACGCGCGGCATTACGATCCCGCGTGGAAGAGTGCTGGCAGCTGACCGAACAAAACGCGATGTACGAAACGTTTATCAACTCGTTCCGTCCGCTGCTGCCGCTGCTGAAAGAGGCGTCGCCCGAGGATTTAACCCCGGAACGCTGCTTCCAGATCCAGCTGTTACTCATTCATTTTTATCGTCGCGTGGTGCTGAAAGATCCGCTGTTGCCGGAGGAGTTACTCCCGGCGCACTGGGCGGGACAGAGCGCGCGACAGCTGTGCATTAACATCTACCAGCGCGTGGCAGCGGGAGCCCTGGCGTTTGTCAGTGAGAAGGGGGAAACCTCCGTCGGCGAGCTGCCCGCGCCCGGCACGCTTTATCACCAGCGTTTTGGTGGTCTGAATATCACATAAGGAGAGGGTATGCCTGTTTATCAAATTGATGGTCTGACGCCGGTCGTGCCTGAAGAGAGCTATGTTCACCCGACCGCGGTGCTGATTGGCGACGTGATCCTCGGCAAAGGTGTTTACGTAGGCCCCAACGCCAGCCTGCGCGGTGATTTTGGCCGGATCGTGGTGAAAGACGGCGCGAACATTCAGGATAACTGCGTGATGCACGGTTTTCCGGAGCAGGACACGGTGGTGGAAGAGGACGGGCATATCGGCCACAGCGCGATCCTGCACGGCTGCATTATCCGCCGTAATGCGCTGGTGGGGATGAATGCGGTGGTGATGGACGGAGCGACGATCGGCGAAAACAGCATCGTCGGGGCGGCGGCGTTTGTGAAGGCCAAAGCGGAAATGCCTGCGAATCACTTAATTCTTGGCAGTCCGGCGAAAGCGATTCGTGAGCTAAGCGCGCAGGAAATAGAGTGGAAAAAGCAGGGCACGCGGGAGTATCAGGTGCTGGTGGATCGCTGTAAGCAGACGCTGCATCAGGTAGAGCCGCTGCGGGAAGAAGAGCCCGGCCGCAAACGGCTGGTATTCGATGAGAACTTACGGCCCAAGTCGGCTGGCCGGGATAATTAACCATTTCTTGCCTGCGAAATAATGCAATGGCATAGGGATGCGTTAACGCGCAACAAATACCCTTTGGGGATAGTGTATAATTGAACGTTTCAGACCTGCATCCATAAAGGGATTTTGTTACCCTGACGCAGATCACGCCTCTCATTCAGAGCGGTCAATGCGTTTATGGAAGACACTATATGAGTGAAAACGACACTATCCCAAAGCAGTCCAAAAGCCAGATTAACAAAGCGGTATTTTACACATCTGCTTTGTTAATTTTCCTTCTTGTCGCCTTTGCCGCGATTTTCCCTGACGTTGCCGATAAAAACTTTAAGCTACTGCAACAGCAAATATTCACCAACGCCAGCTGGTTTTACATTCTTGCCGTCGCGCTGATTTTAATGAGTGTGACGTTCCTCGGCTTGTCCCGCTACGGCGATATTAAACTCGGGCCCGACCACTCCCAGCCTGACTTCAGCTACCACTCCTGGTTCGCCATGCTGTTCTCGGCGGGGATGGGGATCGGCCTGATGTTCTTCGGCGTGGCGGAGCCGGTCATGCACTACCTTTCCCCGCCGGTGGGGACACCTGAAACGGTCGCTGCGGCCAAAGAGGCCATGCGGCTGACATTCTTCCACTGGGGGCTGCACGCCTGGGCTATCTACGCCATCGTTGCGTTGATTCTGGCGTTCTTCAGCTACCGCCACGGCCTGCCTTTGACGCTTCGTTCGGCGCTTTATCCGATTATCGGCGACCGTATTTACGGCCCGATAGGTCATGCGGTGGATATCTTCGCGGTAATCGGCACCGTATTTGGCGTGGCGACCTCGTTAGGTTACGGCGTTTTACAGGTCAATGCCGGGCTGAACCACCTTTTTGGCGTGCCCATCAACGATACCGTGCAGGTGATCCTTATCGTCCTGATTACCGGGCTGGCGACCATTTCTGTGGTGTCCGGTCTGGATAAAGGCATTCGCATTTTATCAGAGCTCAATCTGGGGCTGGCGGTACTGCTGCTGGTGCTGGTGTTGTGCCTGGGGCCAACCGTACTCCTGCTGAAATCCTTTGTGGAAAATACCGGCGGATACCTGTCCGAGCTGGTGAGCAAGACGTTTAACCTGTACGCTTATGAACCGAAATCCAGCAACTGGCTGGGAGGCTGGACGCTGCTGTACTGGGGCTGGTGGCTGTCCTGGTCGCCGTTTGTCGGGATGTTCATTGCCCGTGTGTCCCGCGGCAGAACCATCCGCGAGTTCGTGACTGGCGTGCTGTTTGTCCCGGCGGGCTTTACCCTGATGTGGATGACGGTGTTCGGCAATAGCGCCATTTACCTCATCATGAACAAGGGAGCGTCCGATCTGGCGAATACCGTCCAGCAGGACGTGGCGCTGGCGCTGTTTAATTTCCTTGAGCATTTCCCGTTCTCTTCCGTGCTGTCATTTATCGCCATGGCGATGGTTATTGTCTTCTTTGTAACCTCCGCTGACTCCGGGGCGATGGTGGTGGATACCCTCGCGTCCGGCGGCGAGGCCAATACACCCGTCTGGCAGCGCATCTTCTGGGCCGCGCTGATGGGCGTAGTCGCTATCGCGCTGCTGCTCGCGGGCGGACTGAGTGCGCTGCAAACCGTGACCATCGCCAGCGCGCTACCGTTCTCGATGATCCTGCTGGTCTCAATCTATGGGTTGCTGAAGGCGCTCCGACGCGATTTGACCAAACGCGAGAGCCTGAGTATGGCCACGATCGCGCCGACAGCGGCCCGTAACCCCATTCCGTGGCAGCGCAGACTACGTAACATCGCCTACTTACCTAAACGCTCCCTGGTGAAACGCTTTATGGAAGAAGTGATCAAACCGGCCATGGTGCTGGTGCAGGATGAACTGAATAAGCAGGGAACGCAGAGCCATATCAGCGACGCGTCGGACGATCGTATTCGCCTTGAGGTGGATTTAGGCAATGAGCTGAATTTCATTTATGAAGTCAGGCTGCGTGGCTATAACTCGCCGACCTTCGCGCTAGCGGCCATGGAGAATGATGAGAATCAGGCAGAACAGCACCGGTACTATCGGGCAGAAATCTACCTCAAGGAAGGTGGGCAAAATTACGATGTGATGGGCTGGAACCAGGAGCAGTTAATTAACGATATCCTGGACCAGTATGAAAAACATCTGCACTTCCTGCACCTGGTGCGTTAATCAGCCAGCCCCTGAAGCATTCGCTTCAGGGGCGTAATTTAATACGCCTCCGGCAGCGGACGGTCTATCGACACCAGCTTTCCGCGCTTCATGGTGATATAGCCCCCGGCTTTAAGATCCGCCAGCACGCGAAAGACATGCGTTCGCGACAGGTTAGTGCGCTTGATGATAAACAGCGCCAGACCCTCATTCTCTCCGGTGTGGGTTTCCTGCCGATAAAGATAGCGATAGAGCATAGGTTTAATGGTCTGGTAGCTGGTGACCTGCCTGCGTTCGTTATGCAGGTCGATGGTGAATATCGACATGTAGGTCAGTATGGTGGCCAGCGCCTGCATGCGCTCAGGCCCACCCTGGAAAAATATCTGGTCGAAGTCGGCCCAGGATATTCTCACCAGTTTCACCCTGGCACTGCTGCGATATTCATACTTCGCCAGTGGACAATACCTTTCCATTAACCCGATCGGCATATACTCAATAGTATTGCCAATATTCAGCCCATCATCAGGCATTAATATCGTCAGTGACCCTTCAGTACAAAAATAAATATAGCCAGGTTCAACGGTGAGTTTTTTATTTGCGGCAACGGTTAAGACCTCGCCTTTACAAAGCATTTGCGGAAAAAATTGCCCAATATTGAGTTGCTGATAATAGGTATGGATATCCTGAAAATTCACGCTAAGCCTCTCCCCGCAACGTCTGCTATGGTAGCGAGTATAGCAGCAATAGCCCACGAATTACGAATCGATAAATAACCAGTCCCATATGGGACTATGAAGGGAAGGTATTCTGGTTAGAATGGTCCTCAATAAGTTCGCATTAAAATTATCCGCCACAATTAAATATCGCTGGCGGCGCAATTAATCTATGAGGCCATTTAATGAAATTAACGATAATCGCTAAACATCTGGCGCTGGCCGGTGTGTTGACGTCGCTGTCGCTTTCCGCGTTTGCGGAAGTACAGCCGCAGGATGCCACTCCTACAACCCAGCAGGCTAATAACGCCCTGTATAACAAATTACCGTTTGCCGATAAAACCGACTTTGAAAATGCCCATAAAGGCTTTATCGCCCCGCTGCCGCAAAACATGATCAAAGGCGAGCAGGGGAACGTTATCTGGAACCCGGCGAAATATGATTTCGTCAAAGAGGGTGAAAAAGCCCCGGATACGGTAAACCCGAGCCTGTGGCGTCAGTCACAGCTGATCAACATTGGCGGGCTGTTTAAGGTCACCGACGGCGTATATCAGATCCGTAATCTCGATCTCTCCAACATGACCATCATTGAGGGCGAGAAGGGCATTACCGTTATCGACCCGCTGTTAAGCGCTGAACCGGCGAAAGAAGCGCTGGATCTCTACTATGCAAACCGCGGCAAGAAACCGGTCGTCGCTGTGGTGATCACCCACAGCCACGTTGACCACTATGGCGGCCTGCGCGGCGTGGTTGACGAAGCTGACGTCAAGTCTGGCAAAGTGAAAATCTACGCGCCGGATGGCTTTATGAAAGAGGCGGTTTCCGAAAACATTATGGCCGGAAACGCGATGAGCCGCCGTGCGAGCTATATGTACGGCAACCTGCTGAAGCCGGATGCAAAAGGCCAGGTGGGTGCAGGCCTTGGCACCACCACCTCTGCGGGTACTGTCACCCTCATCCCGCCGACCGACTACATTACCCATACCGGTCAGGAAGAAGTGATCGACGGCTTGACCTACGACTTTATGATGGCGCCGGGTTCAGAAGCTCCGTCGGAGATGCTGTGGTACGTCAAAGAGAAGAAAATGATCGAGGCCGCAGAGGACGTGACCCATACTCTGCACAACACCTACTCCTTGCGCGGCGCGAAAATCCGCGACCCGCTGGCCTGGTCTAAGTACATTAACGCCGCCATTGAGCGCTGGGGCGCGGACGCGGAAGTGATTATTGCGCAGCACCACTGGCCGACCTGGGGTAACGAGAATATCGTCAAGCTGATGAAAGGCCAGCGCGATATGTACCGCTACATCAACGACCAGACCCTGCGTATGGCCAACAAAGGCCTGACTCGCGATGAGATCGCCGCAGAATTTAAGCTGCCGGAATCGCTCGAGAAACAGTGGGCAAGCCGCGGTTACTACGGCTCCGTTAGCCACGACGTCAAAGCCACTTACGTGTTTTATCTCGGCTGGTTCGACGGCAACCCGGCAACCCTCGACGAGCTGCCGCCTGAACAGGCTGCGAAGAAGTTCGTGCAGTACATGGGCGGCGCTGATGCCATCATGCAGAAAGCCAAAGCGGATTATCAGCAGGGTAATTACCGTTGGGTTGCTCAGGTGGTCAGCAAAGTGGTCTTTGCCGATCCTAACAACCAGGCTGCCCGTAATCTGGAAGCCGACGCGCTTGAGCAGTTAGGTTACCAGGCGGAGGCGGGCACCTGGCGTAACTTCTACCTGACCGGCGCGCAAGAACTGCGTAATGGCGTGAAGAAGCTGCCGACGCCGAACACCGCCAGCCCGGATACCGTGCGGGCGATGACCCCGGAAATGTTCTTCGACTACCTGGGTGTGCACATCAACGGGGTGCGTGCCGGTAACGCGAAGGCGGTCTTCAATGTCGATCTCGGTAAGGATGGCGGCAAATACAAGCTGGAGCTGGAAAACGGCGTGCTGAACCATACCGCCAACGCGCAGGCGAAGGATGCCGACGCAACTATCGCGCTTGACCGCACCACGCTGAACAACATCATCCTTAAGAAAGAGACGCTGAAGCAGGCGATGGATAAAGGTGACGTGAAGGTGAGTGGAAACGGGGCGAAGCTGGAAGAGATGCTGAGCTACATGGACAAATTTGACTTCTGGTTCAATATCGTAACGCCATAAGTTCAGGTTTCATCCACATAATCCTGGCGCCTTAGAAATAAGGCGCCATTTTTTTATTCACGCATCGCCAGCGCGCTGGCACTTGCCGGATCGAACAGCGAAATACTCTCGATCTGATCAAGCATGATCACCTTACGGAAATCCATAGCGCTTTTTGGCTCTGAGTCGAGCGTAACCTCATGCTCGGCGTACCATTTGCTGTAGTTGTGCTCAATACACAGCTGCATGTTCTCCCCGTCGCGGTAGCCGCTCAGCATCGGGATAAGCACGATATTGGCGGTTTTTTCATACTCCAGCGTGGCGGTATGGATCATGCCAATATAAATCCGCCGCGACTTCAGCGTGACGTGCGCAAGTTCACCTTCCTCCATGCACTGATAGAGCAGTTGTTCAATCCCGCTCGATTGCGCCAGCCGCTTGTAGAGCTTTTTCCGGCCTTCGCCGTCCAGCCGCGCGCTACCGGCCCAGTTAGAACGATAGAGACAAAACAGGATCGCAAAGGCCAGCATCACCACGACCGGAGCCTGAATTCCTAAAAAGCTCCAGTTCATAAAATCAATTTGCCAGTCGGCGTATTTTGCGGACGTGAAATGGAACGTGTTGTCGGCGGCGGAGAGGGCGAACAACAGCAGCCAGAGCAGGCCGGTGGCGATCACGCCCTGTAAAACGAAAATGCAGCCATACAGCGCCACAAGGAAATAGACATCCCAGCCGAATGAACGCTTAATTTTGAACCGGGTTGAGAGATCGCGGCTGGTGTACCAGTAGCCGCATACCATCAATACCATGAATATTGCCGTTCCCATTTCAGGCCCTCTTCAGCGCGTTGACATGGCGCAGAAAGTCCTGCCGAACCTCGTTACTTTTGTAGTTAACCGAGGCGTTTCCATCCTGATCGATGATGATGCGGTCGCCATCCTCTACGGCTTCGATAATTTCCTGGTGACTCATAACCTGCAACAAGGATTCCGGGCTGGAAAAGAGCGCCATCAGTAAATTTTTCATCGCGTGACATCCTTATGAATTAAAAGGATAAGTCTGGAAGATAAATGGCACCTTTGCCTTAAGGTTATCCCTAAAAAATAACGGCACGGCGGTGAGAATCTGCTTTTGACTCAAATTGGCACCTCAGGGAAAGTTTTTAAAATACTGAATTAAAAGAGGTATAAAAAATATATCTGCACAAACTTGGACAAATAACGCTAATTGTGTAAGTTTTAATTATGCGATTTCGCTACGTTGTTTACAGCCAGGATGTGACCCATGAGCACGTTGCCGTCCGTCATCAGTCGATTCGTTGATTATTACGCCACGCTGGATACCCAGCCACCTTCGGCGCTGGCAAAGATTTATCGCGCCGATGCCACGCTTATCGATCCCTTTGGCGAACACAGCGGGTTGTTCGCGATTCAGCGCTATTTCACTCACCTGCTGGCTAACGTCCAGCGGTGCCGCTTTACCGTCGATGCACCGTTGCAGCAGGGCGATCGCTTTGTTGTTACCTGGATGATGCACTGGTCGCACCCGCGTATTGCCCGGGGGGCAATGCGCCAGCTGCCGGGCTGCTCTGTGGTAGACATGCGCGACGATCGCATAGTTCGCCAGCGGGATTACTACGATGCCGGAGAGATGATTTACGAACATCTTCCGGTGCTCGGCTGGGCCGTACGCGGCGTGAAGCGGAGAGTGAAATCATGAAAACGGTTCTGATCACCGGCGCAAGCTCGGGCATAGGGGCCGGGCTGGCGAAATCTTTTGCCGACGATGGTTACCGGGTGATTGCCTGCGGGCGCGATGCGCAACGTCTGGCAGCTGTGCATCAGCACAGCCCCAACATTACGGTGCGCCTGTTCGATATGACAGACAGGGACGCCTGTCGCCAGGCGCTGGCGGACTGTGCTGCCGACACGGTGATTCTTTGCGCCGGAACCTGCGAGTATCTCGATCGCGGCGAGGTGGATGCCGCGTTGGTGGCGCGGGTCATGACCACCAATTTCATGGGGCCGGTAAACTGCCTTGCGGCGTTGCAGCCGCAGCTGATATCCGGCAACCGCGTGGTGCTGATCAGTTCGATGGCGCACTGGCTTCACTTCCCGCGAGCAGAAGCCTATGGCGCCTCTAAAGCGGCGTTAACCTGGTTTGCCGACACGCTGCGCCTCGACTGGGAGCCGAAAGGGATCGCCGTCACGGTCGTTTCACCTGGTTTTGTCGACACGCCGCTGACCCGAAAAAATGATTTCCCGATGCCGGGCCGGGTCAGCGTGGAGGACGCCGTCCATGCCATTCGTCGCGGTCTGGCAAAAGGGAAGGATCATATCGCGTTTCCCGCCGGGTTTAGCCTGGCGCTGCGCCTGCTCTCCGGTCTGCCCGATATACTTCAGCGCGCACTGCTGCGCAGGATGGTGCGACCATGAAGATCGCGATTATCGGCAGCGGTATCGCCGGGTTAACCTGTGCCTGGCGGCTCGCCGGACATCATCAGGTCACGCTGTTTGAAGCGCAGGCTACGCCGGGCGGGCATACCGCAACGGTGGATGTCGACACGCCGCAGGGCAACTTTGCCATCGACACCGGTTTTATTGTCTACAACGACCGCACCTATCCGCGCTTCATGGGGCTGCTGAGCGAACTGGGCATCAGCGGGCAAAAAACGCAGATGAGTTTTTCGGTACATAACCCGCAGAGCGGGCTGGAGTACAACGGCCACACGCTGACGTCGCTGTTCGCCCAGCGTCGTAATCTGTTAAACCCTGCCTTCTGGACGCTGCTGAAGGAGATCGTGCGCTTTAACCGGCTGGCGAAACAGACGCTCCGGGGTGACGTCAGCGAGTCCGCCACGCTGGAGACGTTCCTGCACCAGCACCGCTTCACGCCTTTTTTTGCGCGTCACTACATTCTGCCAATGGGGGCGGCTATCTGGTCATCCTCGCTACAGGAGATGAAACGCTTCCCGCTGCTGCTCTTTTTACGCTTTTTTGAAAACCACGGTCTGCTGGACATTACCCATCGTCCGCAGTGGTACGTGGTGCCGGGCGGCTCCCGGGAGTACATCCGCGCGATGATGGACAAGCTTGGCGATCGCCTGACGCTGCACCTCAATGCGCCGGTGCAGCAGGTTATTCGCCACGATCGCGGGGTTGATATAACGCGTGAGGGCGTAACAGACAACTTTGATCAGGTGATCTTCGCCTGCCACTCCGCTCAGGCGCTGGCGATGCTCGCCAGCCCAACGCAGGCTGAACGTGAGGTGCTGGGTGATATCGGCTGGCAGCGTAACGAGGTGGTGCTTCACAGCGATCCGCGCTGGCTGCCGGTGCGCAAGCGCGCGTGGGCGAGCTGGAACTACCGCCTCAGCGAGCAGGATCGGGCCAGCGCCTGCGTCACCTACAACATGAATATCTTACAGGGACTGCCGCCGGGTAGCCCGCTGTTTTGCGTCACCCTCAACCCGGAAACGCCGGTGGAAGAACGCTATGTGCTGCGCCGCTTTGTCTATGAGCATCCGCTTTTTAACCCGCAAAGCTGGCAAGCCCAGGCCCGGCGTGGCGAAATAAATGGTCGCCAGCGGAGCTGGTTTTGCGGCGCGTACTGGTACAACGGCTTCCACGAAGATGGGGTACGCAGTGCGCTGGATGTGGTAAACGCCATTGCGGCCGGGGAGGGCAACTGAGATGAACAGCTGCCTTTACCACGGCACATTGCGCCATCGCCGTCTTTCGCCAAAAGCGCACCACTTTACCTACAGCGTCTTTATGGCCTGGCTCGATCTCGATGAGCTGGACGCGCTGCCCTCCGTCGGCGTGCGCCGTAACCGCGTTGCGCCCGCGGCATTTTATGATGCGGACTACCCGCTGGGCACGCCGCTCAAAGAGCGCGTCCTTGAGCGTCTGGAAAATCTGACCGGCGAACGCCCGGCGGGGCGGGTCATGCTTCTAACCCAACTGCGTTATTTCGGCTTTCATTTTAACCCGGTCAATTTTTACTACTGCTATGACAGGGAAGACACCCTGCGCTGGGTTCTCGCCGAAGTCCGCAACACGCCGTGGAATGAACGACACTACTATGCGGTAGCGGGGCGGGACACCCCGCCGACGGAAAAAGCGTTTCACGTCTCGCCCTTTAATCCGATGGACATGGTCTACCACTGGCGCTTCAACAGTCCGGCCAGCACGCTGCGCATGCATATCGAAAACCATCAGGAGACGAAGGTGTTTGATGCCACTCTGACGCTGCGCCGGGAGCCGCTGACGCGCGCAGCGCTGCGGTCGCTGCTGGCGCGGATCCCGTTGATGACTCTCAAAACCGTTTTCGCCATTTACTGGCAGGCGCTCAGGTTGTGGCTGAAGCGCGTGCCGCTGCATAACCATCCCCTAAGCAGGAGTGAACGCTCATGACCGATCCCGTCTTTGCGCTTGAACCCGATATCCCGCGCAACGTCCGCGTCGCGCGATGGCTGCTTTTTCGCCTGCTGAACGGGCTGCGCGGCGGCTCGCTGACGCTGCGTGAAGGCGCGCAGACATTCCAGTTCGGCGACGCCTCCACCGCGCTTCACGCTGAGGTGCAGGTACTCGCGCCGGGCGTCTACTGGCGCATTCTAACCGGGGGCAGCCTCGCCGCGGCACAAGCGTGGATGGATGGCGACTGGGAGACGGCCCACCTGACGCCGCTGCTGGAGCTGATAGCGCGCAATAGCCAGATCCTCGGGCAACTGGAAAAAGGGTTTCGCCTTCTCGGGAAACCGGTAGAGCGGCTACGGCACTGGATGCGGCGCAACTCCCGCGCGCAGGCACGGGAAAATATTGCCGCCCATTACGATTTGGGCAACGCCTTTTACGCCCATTTCCTTGATGAACAACTCCTTTACTCCAGCGCGCTGTTTACCGGGGAAGAGCAGGATCTGGCAGCGGCTCAGCAGGCAAAAATGGCCAGGCTGTGCGACCAACTGGCGCTCACCGCAAACGATCATCTGCTGGAGATTGGTACCGGCTGGGGGGCGATGGCGGAATATGCCGCCCGTCATTATGGCTGCCGGGTCACAACTACCACGCTATCGCAGGAGCAGTACCACTGGGCCACCGCGCGGATCGCGCGGGCAGGTTTACAGGATCGCGTTGAGGTGCTGCTCTGCGACTACCGCGATCTGACCGGAGTGTACGATAAGCTGGTGTCGGTTGAGATGATTGAAGCCGTCGGCCAACGCTACCTGCCAACGTTTTTCCGCACCTGCCAGGCGCGTCTGCGTCCGGGCGGGCGGATGGCGATTCAGGCCATCACCATTCAGGATCAGCGTTATCGCGACTACAGCAAAAGCGTCGATTTTATTCAGCGCTACATCTTCCCCGGCGGCTTTTTGCCCAGCATCACCGCCATGAATGAACTGATGACCCGCCATACCGATTTTGTCGTGCGTAACCTCTTCGATATGGGGCCGGACTACGCCCGCACGCTGGCGCACTGGCGTCAGCGCTTCGTTCACGCCTGGCAGGAGATTGAAAAGCTCGGATTTGATGACCGTTTCCGCCGGATGTGGCTGTACTACCTCGGCTACTGTGAAGCCGGGTTTAACGCCCGCACCATCAGCGTGGTGCAACTGACTGCGGAACGCGTATGAAGCGCTACGGGCAGGTCTTTCTGCTGGCCATCGGGTTTGATCTCTACTGGACGCTGGTGGTGCTGTTTCGCGAGCAGGGGCTGGTCATCTGGATCGCGCTGGCGCTGATTGCCTGGCTGTTGTTACCGCCATCACACCGGGTATACGCCCTTGTGCTGGCGGCGTCGGGCGCGATGCTGGACGCCCTCTGGGCGCTGACGGGGCTGATTTCATTCACTGGCACGTCTCTGATGCCGCTATGGATGGTGGCGCTGTGGCTGATGTTTGCCACCGTCTGGACGCAACTGACCCGCACGACCACCTTGCCGGGCTGGCTGCTGACGGCGCTGGCGACCCTGGGCGGGCCGCTGGCCTACCTGTTTGGCGAGCGTCTGGGGGCCATCACGTTCCTGGATCCGACTTTTATCGTCGTCAGCTGGATGATCCCGGGCTGGCTGGTGCTGATGCTGTTTTTCCACCTGCTGATGGGGAGACAACAATGAGACATCTGTTACTCGCGCTCGCGCTAACCGTTATGGCCTGTAACGCGCAGGCGGCAGACTGGCTGAGCTGGCGCAAGGTAGGCGATGCCACCCTCACCTGGGGGCCGTTTACCGTTTATACCTCTCAGCTGCTGACGCCCGACGGCAGCTATACAGGAACAGACAGCGATAACGCGCTGATTATCACCTATGCCCGGGATATCGATGGCGACGACCTGGTCGAGGCGACCCGCGACCAGTGGCAGGCGCAGGGCATTTTGCAGCAGGAGCCGCAGAGTGAAGCCTGGCTGCGGATGCTAAAAGCGCTCTGGCCCGACGTCACGCCCGGCACGCAGCTCGCGTTTGTGGTTAATAACGGTCAGGGGCAATTCTGGTATCGCCCCACGGCGTCGCAGAAAAAATTTACGCCCCTCGGGCCGCGCCAGTCGGCAGCGTTTAGCTCGCGCTTTCTGGCGATCTGGCTCGATCCCCGCACCGAGTATCCTGAACTGCGTCAGCAGTTAATCGGAGGACCACAATGAAACGAGTCCTGTTAATGGCGCTTACACTGACAATGCTGGTGGCCGGGTGCAGCACAGAAGTGACCGAGTATCGTCAGCAGCAGCCAAGGCTTGATATTTTCCACTACTTCCAGGGCAAAACCGAGGCGTGGGGGATGGTGCAGGACCGCAGCGGTAAGCAGATCCGCCGTTTTCACGTCGAGATCGCCGGAGATGTCATCGGCGATACGCTGACGCTGAACGAGCATTTTGTCTATGACGATGGCGAAAAGCAGCAGCGCGTCTGGCATATTCGCCGCATTGGCCACGATCGTTACGAAGGCACGGCGGGTGACATAGAAGGTGTCGCGACAGGTCAGGTTTCGGGCAACGCCCTTAACTGGCGCTACAGCATGAACGTGAAGGCGGACGGCAAAACCTGGCTGCTGCACTTTGATGACTGGATGTATTTGCAGGACAGCACCCGTCTGTTCAATAAAACCGAGATGAAGAAATTTGGCGTCACCGTCGCCACGGTGACGCTGTTCTTTACCCGCAAAGAGGGCGGTTAATCCTCTTCGGGCTGAGGTTTACTGCTTGAGTAGATGAAGAAGAGCGCGATACTCAGGCAGACGACGGCCCCGAAACGGCTCGCTGAAAACGGAATGGCTTCATTGTTCAGCCAGCCAAAGTTATCAATCAGCATGCTCATGGCCAGCTGACCCAGGATCACCGCTACCGTGGCAACGGCGGTGCCGATACGCTGCACCGCGAGCACCATAATCACTATATAGGGCACGCCGCACAGGGCGCCCAGAAGCTGCCACTTGGGCACATCCATCAGGCTGACCGCCTGTTTCGGCTCAAAAAAGAAAATGAGCAGGGCGGTTACCAGCGCGCCGACGGAAAAGGTCAGAAACGCGCTTTTGAATACCCCCACGCTGCTGCCTAATTGCCCGTTAATGGCAGCCTGAATGCTCAGCGTCGCGCCGCCAATCACCGCCAGAATAATCATAATCACTGTCATAACGTTACCCCTGCGCCACGAGAATGAGCGCGGTGATGATAAATCCCAGCGCAATAATGCGTTTTGTATCGATCCTGCGGTGCGGCGTACCCAGCAGGCCATAGTGGTCAATAATCAGGCTTTTAAAGACCTGGCCTGCCAGAATGCCGATCATCGTCATAGCAATACCGATCGCTGGCGTGGCAATGGTGAGAATGATGACGTAGACCGGGCCGAGCACGCCGCCCAGCAGGTGCCATGACGGCTGCGCAAAAAATGAGGGACTGTTGCGGGGGCTGAAAAACAGCATCAGCAGAAACGTCAGCCCGGTTCCCACGCTAAATATGCTGAACGCCGCCCACAGGTCGCCCACCTCCGCGCCCAGCGGCCCCAGCAGCCCGGCTTCCACGGACAACCCCATGCCGCCGGCAATCACCAGTAAAATTAAAATAATGTGCATAACGCTTTTTCTCCTTTTTCCAGGCGGAGAAGATTACGTCTGAACATCATTGAGAAAAATGCCATAATGCAGGAAACACCTGTGCAGGAAATGCATTAATGATGGATGCCGGACATATCAGCGTTCGCGCGCTGCTGATCTTCATCGACGTTTATGAAACGCAGAATTTTTCCGTGGTGGCGAGGCGGGAAGGGATTTCTGCGTCGCAGGTTTCCCGCATGATCCACCAGCTTGAGGACGCCCTCGGGCAACAGCTTTTCTACCGCAACACGCGGGCGATTATGCCCACAGAGAGCGGGCATCTTTTTGTGCGCTATGCCCGGGCGATGGCCGGAAATCTGGAGGATGCGCGACGCGAGCTGGATGAACGCGCCCGCGAGCCGTCGGGCACGCTGCGTATCAATGGCCCGGTCTTTTTCGGACAACGGCACATCGCGCCGGGCCTGCCGGGGCTTCTGGCGCGTTATCCTCGTCTCTCCATTGAACTGACCCTCACCGACGATTTTATCGATCCGCACCGCGACGCCGCGGACGTTATCTTCCGCATCGGCGCGCTGACGGACTCCTCGTTTCACGCCCGGGTGTTCGGTCAGCAGTTCTACCATCTGGCGGCCTCGCCGGACTATCTGCAAAAACATGGCGCGCCCGACGGGCCGGACGATCTCAGTCGTCACCACTGTCTGGTTTACCGCGGTTCGTCCGGGCCTAACCGCTGGCTGATCCGGCAGCCGGGCGAGGCGTGGGTTCACTATCCCATCGTACCGCTGATGACTTCCAATAACGCGGAAACGCTCCTGATTGCGGCGCTGGGCGGCATGGGCGTTGTGCTATTCCCGGACTGGATGGTGAGCGAACGGCTCAAAAGCGGTGAGCTGGTGGCACTGCTGCCGGAAATGGAGTGTTCTATTAATACGGAGCCACTGACGATTGCGGCGATTTACCCGAACGCGCGTCATCCGCCCCTGAACGTCAGGGCGGTGATTGACTACTATATTGAGCGGTTCGGTACGCCACTGTACTGGCAAACCTGAAGGTTAGCGGGCAAGCTCGCGACGGATAATGTCAGCCCCGGCGCTTAATGCCTTCAGCTTACCGTTGGCGACCTGGCGGGAAAGGGGAGCCATGCCGCAGTTGGTGGACGGATAGAGCTTGTCTGCATCAACAAACTGCAACGCCTTGCGTAGCGTATCGGCCACCTCTTCCGGCGTTTCGATGGTCTGGGTGGCGACGTCAATTGCCCCGACCATCACTTTTTTACCGCGGATAAGCTCCAGCAGATCCATCGGCACGCGCGAGTTGTGGCACTCCAGCGAGATGATATCGATCTTTGAGGTCTGCAACTTTGGAAACGCCTCTTCATACTGGCGCCACTCGGAGCCGAGCGTTTTTTTCCAGTCCGTATTGGCTTTGATGCCGTACCCGTAGCAGATATGTACTGCGGTTTCGCATTTCAGCCCTTCAATGGCGCGCTCCAGCGCGGCGATGCCCCAGTCATTCACTTCGTCGAAAAAGACGTTAAAAGCAGGTTCGTCGAACTGAATAATGTCAACGCCGGCCGCCTCCAGCTCGCGGGCTTCCTGATTAAGAATTTTTGCGAACTCCCAGGCCAGCTTTTCGCGGCTTTTATAGTGTGCATCGTATAGCGTGTCGATCATGGTCATCGGGCCAGGCAGCGCCCACTTGATCGGCTTATCCGTCAGCTGGCGAAGGTATTTCGCGTCGTCTACAAACACCGGTTTCTGGCGCGCCACCGCGTCTACCACGGTCGGCACGCTCGCATCGTAACGGTTACGGATCCGCACCGTCTGACGATTTTCAAAATCCACGCCGCTGAGATGTTCAATAAAGGTGGTGACGAAATGCTGGCGGGTTTGTTCCCCGTCGCTGACGATATCAATCCCGGCGCGAATCTGTTCATCCAGAGACAAACGCAGCGCATCCTGTTTCCCTGCCAGTAATTCCTCGTCCTGGAGTTTCCACGGCGACCAGAGCGTTTCCGGCTGCGCAAGCCAGGTGGGTTTCGGCAGGCTGCCAGCCGTCGATGTCGGGAGCAATGTTTTCATAAGAAGAACCTTTTATTCGTATTAAATTAAAGCGTGAAGTGATGAGACCACTGCTCAAGAAGGGTTTTATAGGGTTTGATGAACCGCTCTTCGGTATATTTACCCTGTTCAATGGCCAGCCGGCTGCGCTCTTCACGGTCATAGACGATTTTTGTTAATGAGTGATCCTGCTGATTCAGGTCGGGCTGATAGCACTGTCCCGCAGCGGAATTGGCATTGTAAATTTCTGGTCGATAGATCTTCTGGAACGTCTCCATGGTGCTGATGGTGCCGATCAGTTCCAGATTGGTGTAATCACGCAATAAATCGCCGGTGAAGAAGAAGGCAAATGGCGCGACGCTGTTTTCCGGCATGAAATAGCGAACCTTGAGGCCCATCTTCGCGAAGTACTGTTCCGTTAGCGACTCGCCGTCCGGCTGGTACTCATACCCCAGCACCGGGTGGTGGTTACCGGTACGACGATAGGTGTCTTTGCTGGAGACGCTCAGGCAGATCACCGGCGCTTTTTTAAAGTTCGCCTGATATTCCGCAGAATGAATGAAGCTTTTAAAGATATTGCCGTGCAGCTCGCCAAAATTCTCGGGAAGGGTAAAACGGGGCTGATCTTTATTATGTTCCAGCAGCAGGACGCTGAAATCATAGTCACGAACATAGGATGAGAAGTTATTCCCGACGATGCCTTCGATGCGCTCGTGGGTCTTTTTATCCACAATCGTCGTTTGCAGAATTTCGATGGCCGGGAAAGTAAAATCGCCGCCGATATTCATATCGACTGAAATAATCTCCAGCTCGACGGCATAGCGATCGGCTTTCGGGTTATCCCAGCTCGCCAGCGCGTTAAAGCGGTTGTTGATCATCACCAGCGTATTGCGCAGGTTCTCCTGACGCTTCTCGCCACGCGCCAGGTTGGCGAAGTTGGTGGTGGTGCGCGTGTTTTCTGACGGGTTATAATTTTCATCAAAGCAACTGCGCTTAAGGGTAAATGTGAAAGCCTGACTCATTTGGTTATGCATCCTAAGTTCATGTTGCCTAAACGTTATCAATGCATAATTTATGCCTGAGCCACTGGCGCAGGGGAAGTGACTTAATTTCACTGCGTCATGAGGGTTCTTCATGAACTGCGCGATTCAGGTATAATCCCCCGACATTTCCAACCGGTTTAAACGATCATGACAAAACTCACCCTACAAGAGCAGATGCTGAAAGCGGGCTTAGTCAGCAGTAAAAAGATGGCGAAGGTTCAGCGCACGGCGAAAAAATCCCGCGTCCAGGCTCGCGAGGCGAGAGAGGCTGTTGAAGAGAACAAGAAAGCCCAGCTGGAGCGTGATAAGCAGCTGAGCGAACAGCAAAAACAGGCGGTGCTGGCAAAAGAGTTCAGGGCGCAGGTGAAGCAGCTGATTGAGATGAACCGCATCACCGTGGCGAAGGGCAACATTACCTTTAACTTTACCGATGGCAGCCTGATCAAAAAAATCGACGTCGATAAGCAGACGCAAACCCAACTGATCAACGGTCGTCTGGCGATTGCCCGACTGGTGATTAACGCGAATGGCGACTGTGATTACGCGATTATCCCGGCGGTGGTGGCGGATAAAATTGCCCAGCGCGATGCGGACAGCATTGTGCTAAACAGCGCGCTGAGTCAGGAAGAGCAGGACGAAGACGATCCGTACGCAGACTTCAAAATCCCTGACGATTTAATGTGGTAAACCTCGTTCAGAATGGCGCGGCGTGACGGGCATTCATGGTCTCGCCGCTCAGCGGATGAATAAAACTCAGAACGCTTGCATGCAGCATCAGCCGGGGCGTTTCTTCCGCCCCCGGCCATTCCAGACCCCCATACAGATCGCACCCCAGAATAGGATGGCCTAACTGCTGGCAGTGAATGCGCAGCTGGTGGGTGCGCCCGGTCTCCGGGGTAAGCTCAACCCGCGTCAACGGCATTGTCGTATCCTGGTAAATACGTTCCATCACCCGATAGCGGGAGCGAGCGGGCTTACCGGTGCGGGCACAGATCGTCATCAGCGGAAACAGCGCCGGATCTTTGGCAATCGGGGCATCCACGGTCCCTTCGTCCTGTTCCACATGTCCGCACAACAGGGCGGTGTAAACCTTGGTCACGGCGCGCTGGCTGAACTGGTGGCAAAGCGCGGCGTTAATCGCTTTGTTACGTGCAATCACCATCAGGCCCGAAGTGCCAAAATCAAGACGATGCACCAGCGTGCAGCCGGGAAAGGTTTGCACCAGACGGTGGTGGACGGAATCGCGGTTTTGCGGATTTTTCCCGGACAGGCTGAGCAGACCAGAGGGTTTGTTGATCAGCAGCAGATGCTCGTCCTGCCAGAGGATCTCAATGTCGTCGTGACAGGGTGGTGCAATAAACGTATCGATTATGACAGACATCAGGCCGCCGGGCTGGAGAGTGGGTGCGGATGATAACGAAATACGGGGGAAAGAAAAACCCTCCCACCGGGCGGTGAGAGGGGGAAAATTTAGGCTGCGACCAGGCTGTCGATAGCGGCTTTCGCGTCGGTCTGCGCTTTGGTGGCCACTTCCGGGCCGTAAGCGATACCTTCAGCGAACACGAAGTTCACGTCGGTAATGCCGATGAAGCCCAGGAACAACGTCATGTACGGTGCGACCAGATCGGTAGGGGTATCTTTGTGAATACCGCCGCGGCTGGTCAGGACGATAGCGCGTTTACCTTTCACCAGACCTTCCGGCCCGTTCTCGGTGTAACGGAAGGTTACGCCAGCGCGCGCCACCAGGTCGAAGTAGTTCTTCAGCTGCGTAGGAATGTTGAAGTTATACATTGGGGCGTTGATCACGATAACGTCGTGGGCCTGCAACTCAGCAATCAGTTCGTCGGAGAGCGCCAGGGCTTCCTGCTGACGTGGGGTGAGAGGCGCATCGCTCGGACGCAGCGCGCCAACCAGCTCGCCGTCCAGCACAGGAATCGGGTTTGCTGCCAGGTCACGCACGGTGATTTCATCCGCGCTGTGCTGTTCACGCCACTGTTCAACGAAATAGTCAGCCAGCTGACCAGACTGTGAATACCCTGCCAGAATACTGGATTTCAACACTAATACTTTGCTCATGGGAATTTCCTGTTTTGTATTTGATTGAGGGGGTTGCCCCGTTGCTTGTTGACACTTTATTCACAATACTGCCACAGGGATAGCGCAATATATCGAAGCCTATGTTCGAATTTTTTGAATAAGGCGCGAAAAGCACTGATGTGGTACTCTATAGCAATCATTAAAAAGAGATTTTATCCGGCAGTGCACTGCCCGTTAACGCTATGACAGAACAACAGAAATTATCCTTCCCGGTGCTGATGCAACAGCTTGATTCGCTGATGCTGCGCGATAAACAGCGGTTTGCGCGCCGTCTGCACGGCGTTAAGAAGGTTAAAAATCCTGATGCACAACAGGCCATTTACCAGGAGATGGCCAAAGAGATTGAACAGGCGGCAGGGAAAGTTGTGCTGCGTGAAGCCGCACGCCCGGAGATTACCTATCCGGAAAACCTGCCCGTCAGCCAGAAAAAACAGGACATTCTTGAGGCCGTGCGCGACCACCAGGTGGTGATCGTCGCGGGGGAAACCGGTTCAGGTAAAACCACTCAGCTGCCGAAGATCTGCATGGAATTAGGCCGCGGGGTGAAAGGGTTGATCGGTCACACCCAGCCGCGTCGTCTGGCGGCGCGCACCGTGGCGAACCGTATTGCCGACGAGCTGCAAACGGAGCCGGGCGGCTGCATCGGCTACAAGGTGCGATTCAGCGACCACGTCAGCGATAACACCATGGTTAAGCTGATGACCGACGGTATCCTGCTGGCGGAAATCCAGCAGGATCGTCTGCTGATGCAGTACGACACCATTATCATCGATGAAGCGCACGAGCGCAGCCTGAACATCGACTTCCTGCTCGGCTACCTGAAAGAGCTGCTGCCCCGGCGTCCGGATCTGAAAATCATCATCACCTCCGCGACCATCGACCCGGAGCGCTTCTCAAAACATTTCAACAATGCGCCGATCATTGAAGTCTCAGGCCGAACCTACCCGGTTGAAGTGCGCTATCGCCCGATTGTTGAAGAGGCGGACGATACCGAGCGCGACCAGCTTCAGGCCATCTTCGATGCCGTCGACGAGCTGGGCACCGAGAGTTCTGGCGACATTCTGATCTTCATGAGCGGCGAGCGTGAGATCCGCGATACCGCCGATGCGCTCAGCAAGCGCGATCTGCGCCATACCGAGATCCTGCCGCTGTACGCGCGCCTGTCCAACAGCGAGCAGAACCGCGTGTTCCAGCCGCACAGCGGGCGCCGCATCGTGCTGGCGACCAACGTGGCCGAAACCTCGCTGACCGTACCGGGCATTAAATACGTGATCGACCCGGGTACGGCGCGCATCAGCCGCTACAGCTACAGAACCAAAGTTCAGCGTCTGCCGATCGAGCCGGTTTCGCAGGCGTCAGCTAATCAGCGTAAGGGCCGCTGCGGCCGCGTGTCGGAAGGGATCTGTATTCGTCTCTATTCGGAAGACGATTTCCTGTCGCGCCCGGAGTTTACCGATCCGGAGATCCTGCGAACCAACCTGGCATCCGTTATCCTGCAAATGACCGCGCTGGGGCTGGGCGATATCGCCGCCTTCCCGTTTGTGGAAGCGCCGGATAAGCGCAATATTCAGGACGGGGTGCGGCTGCTGGAAGAGCTGGGTGCCATTACCACCGACGAGCAGGCGACGGCCTACAAGCTAACGCCGTTGGGCCGCCAGCTTAGCCAGCTGCCGGTCGACCCGCGGCTGGCGCGCATGGTGCTGGAGGCGCAAAAACACGGCTGCGTGCGCGAGGCGATGATCATCACCTCGGCGCTCTCAATTCAGGATCCGCGCGAGCGTCCGATGGACAAACAGCAGGCGTCGGATGAAAAACACCGTCGCTTCCACGATAAAGAGTCCGATTTCCTCGCATTCGTCAACCTGTGGAACTACCTCGGCGAGCAGCAAAAAGCGCTCTCTTCGAATCAGTTCCGCCGTCAGTGCCGGGTGGATTTCCTCAACTACCTGCGCGTGCGCGAATGGCAGGATATCTACACCCAACTGCGCCAGGTGGTGAAAGAGCTGGGCATCCCGGTGAACAGTGAACCGGCGGAGTACCGCGAAATTCATATCGCCCTGCTGACCGGCCTGCTGTCTCATATCGGGATGAAGGATGCGGATAAACAGGAATTTACCGGCGCACGCAACGCGCGTTTCTCCATCTTCCCGGGCTCCGGTTTGTTCAAGAAGCCGCCGAAGTGGACCATGGTCGCCGAGCTGGTGGAAACCAGCCGTCTATGGGGGCGTATTGCCGCGCGTATCGATCCAGAGTGGGTTGAGCCGGTGGCGCAGCACCTGCTGAAACGCTCGTACAGCGAGCCGCACTGGGAGCGCGGGCAGGGCGCGGTGATGGCGACGGAAAAAGTCACCGTTTACGGCCTGCCGGTGGTTGCAGCGCGTAAGGTTAACTACAGCCAGATTGACCCGGCGCTGAGTCGCGAGCTGTTTATCCGCCATGCGCTGGTGGAAGGCGACTGGCAGACGCGCCATGCGTTCTTCCGCGAAAACCTCAAGCTGCGCGCCGAGGTGGAAGAGCTTGAGCACAAGTCCCGCCGTCGCGACATTCTGGTGGACGACGAGACGCTGTTTGAGTTTTACGACCAGCGCATCAGCCACGATGTGATCTCGGCGCGCCATTTCGACAGCTGGTGGAAGAAAGCCAGCAAAGAGACCCCGGACCTGCTCAACTTTGAAAAGAGCATGCTGATCAAAGAGGGTGCGGAGTCGGTCAGCAAGCTCGACTACCCGAACTTCTGGCATCAGGGCAACCTCAAGCTGCGTCTGACCTATCAGTTTGAGCCGGGCGCGGATGCCGATGGCGTGACGGTGCACATTCCGCTGCCGCTGTTAAACCAGGTGGATGAGAGCGGGTTTGAGTGGCAAATTCCCGGCCTGCGCCGCGAGCTTGTCATTGCATTAATCAAATCCCTGCCTAAACCAGTGCGGCGCAACTTTGTACCGGCGCCGAACTACGCCGAAGCGTTTTTAGGCCGCGTCACGCCGCTGGAACTGCCGCTGCTGGACGCACTGGAGCGTGAGTTCCGACGCATGACCGGGACCACCATTGACCGCGACGACTGGAACTGGGATCAGGTGCCCGATCACCTGAAAATCACATTCCGCGTAGTGGACGATAAAAACAAAAAGCTGCTCGAAGGCCGTTCTCTGACGGAGCTGAAAGAAGCGCTGAAAGGTAAAGTCCAGGAGACGCTCTCTGCGGTGGCCGATGACGGTATTGAGCAGAGCGGGCTGCACATCTGGAGCTTTGGTCAGCTTCCGGAAAGCTATGAGCAGAAGCGCGGGAACTACAAAGTGAAAGCCTGGCCCGCGCTGGTGGATGAGCGCGACAGCGTGGCGATTAAGCTCTTTGACAATCCGCAGGAGCAACAGCAGATGATGTGGCGCGGGCTGCGTCGCCTGCTGCTGCTTAACATCCCTTCGCCGATTAAGTATCTGCACGAGAAGCTGCCGAACAAAGCCAAGCTGGGGCTCTACTTTAACCCGTACGGTAAGGTGCTGGATCTGATCGACGACTGCATCTCCTGCGGTGTGGACAAACTGATCCACGAGGCGGGCGGTCCGGTCTGGACGGAAGAGGGCTTTGCTCAGCTTCATGAAAAGGTGCGCGCGGAGCTGAACGACACCGTGGTGGAGATTGCCAAACAGGTCGAGCAGATCCTCACCGCCGTGTTCAATATCAACAAGCGCCTGAAGGGGCGGGTGGATATGACCATGGCCCTGGGTCTGTCGGACGTGAAGGCGCAGATGGCGGGGCTGGTGTATCGCGGCTTTGTCACCGGCAACGGCTTTAAGCGTCTGGGTGATACGCTGCGTTATTTGCAGGCGATTGAGAAGCGTCTGGAGAAAATGGCGGTCGATCCGCATCGCGATCGAGCGCAGATGCTGAAAGTCGAAAACGTGCAGCAGGCGTGGCAGCAGTGGCTCAACAAACTGCCGCCAGCGCGTCGCGATGACGACGACGTGCGGGAGATCCGCTGGATGCTCGAGGAGCTGCGCGTCAGCTTCTTCGCCCAGCAGCTCGGTACGCCGTATCCCATTTCGGATAAGCGTATCTTGCAGGCGATGGAGCAGATCTCCGGCTAAACCATTGCCCGGTGGCGCTGCGCTTACCGAGCCTACGGGAGAACATGTAGGCCGGGTAAGGCGTAGCCGCCACCCGGCTTTTTATCGTTCCACCATCGCTAGCGTAAACCCATCCCACCCCTTAACGCCCACCGTTTGCAGCGCGGTGGCGGTTAAGCGTGGGTTATCTCCAGTCATCTCGATAAACTTCCGTACCCCCTGCACGCGTGCATCGTCGCTTTGCCCGTTAACCACCTCGCCGTCGCGCACCACGTTATCGCCGATTATTACCGTGCCGGGACGAGAGTAGTGCAGCGCCCACTCCAGGTAGCCGGGATTGTTTGGCTTATCGGCATCAATAAAGATCAGGTCAAAGGGCGGGACGTCACCGAAATTCTCGAGCGACTTTAGCGCCGGGCCTGCAATCAGTTCTATGCGATCGCCGAGTCCCGCAAGATGAATATTTTGTCGTGCAACTGCGGCATGTGTCGGGTCCGCTTCTAGCGTAATCAACTTTCCGTCCGGCGGCAGGGCGCGCGCCATGGGGGTATCGCCAGAGGCGAAATGTAGGCCGGGTAAGGCGTAGCCGCCACCCGGCATGTTTTCACGCACTGACCCAACCGCCGCCCAGCGCTTTATACAAATCAATTTGCGCCAGCAGCAGGTTGTTTTTCACCTGTACCACGCTGGTCTGCACCGAGAACAGCGTGCGCTGTGCATCGAGCACATCCAGATAAGAAGAGTACCCGTTGCGGTAGCGGTTTTGCGCTATCCGCAGCGTCTCCTGCGCGACCGCCTGCTGAGCCAGCAGCTCGTTAAGCTGTTCCTGATAACGGGTGATGGCATCAAGGCTGTCATTCACCTCGGCAAACGCATTACGTACGGTTTTTTCGTAGCTGTACAACGCCTGATTACGCTGAGACTGGGAGATATCCACCTGTGCATTCAGCGCCTGTCGGTTCAGCAGCGGCGCAAGAATACTGCCGCCCACGCTCCAGAGCTGGAGGGGGTTATCCAGCAATCCCGACAGCGTGCGATCCTGCACCGATCCTGTGGCCGTGAGGTTGATCGACGGCAGCAGGCTGGCACGCGATGCCGCCAGCGTCGCGTCCGCCGCAATCAGCTGACGTTCAGCCTGGACGATATCCGGACGCCGGTTCAGTAACGTCGACGGCAGTTGGGAGGGCAGTTTCAGCGGCGTCAGGGCATCAAAGCTTTCACCGCGCGCAACGTTACCCGGGTTGCTGCCCAGCAGCAGGCTAAGCGCATTCTCCTGCTGCGCAATCTGGTGCTGAAGCAGTGGAACCTGAGCGCGGGTGGCGCGCAGCTCAGAATCCGATTGCATCAGCTCAAGGCGAGAGCTGTATCCCGTCTCAAACTGTCGTTTAGCAAGGTTGAACGCCTCTTCACGCGATTTCAGCGTGGACTGGGTAACGCGAAGCTGTTCATCCAGCGACAGGAGAGTGACGTACCCGGAGGCCACCGACGATGCGACCGTGAGATCTGCCGCCGCGGCCGCCGCCTTTTGTGCCTCCAGCGACGCTTCGGCGGCACGGGAGGTGCTGCGGTTTACCCCCCAGATATCCACGTCGTAGCTGGCGGTCAGGCTGCCTTTGTACAACGTACCGTATACCGGAAGGCCTGTTGCGGCGGACTGCGAGCGCGCGCGCGTCCCGGTCACGCCCGCGTCAAGCGACGGGAACAGGCTGCCGTCGGCGGCGTATACCCGGGCCTGAAACTCATTAATCCGCTCGCGGGCAATCAGCACGTCGCTGTTGTTCTTCAGCGCCTGATCCACATAGTGATTCAGATTGCTGTCGTGGAAATTACGCCACCAGAGCTGCTCTGTCGGGCTGGTTGGCCCCGACGTCGCGCGCCACTGGGCCGGGATATGCAGGGACGATGTGGCGGGCTCAACGTCAACCGACTGGCAACCCGCTAGGATAGCCATCATCAGCAGGCCGGCTATCGGGCGAAGCGTCATTGTTTTGCCTCCCGCGTGTCGATGGTGACCTGCACCGACATGCCAGGGCGCAGCAGCCGGTACGCCTCCGGCTCACCGAGTACCTCAATGCGTACCGGGATGCGCTGGGCGATTTTAACAAAGTTGCCCGTGGCGTTATCCGGGGTGATAGCGCTGAACTCGACGCCTGTGGCCGGGGATATGCTCTCCACGCGGCCCTGATAGGCTTTATCGTTTAACGCATCGACGGTGAATTTCACTGGCTGTCCGACGCGTAAATTCGCCAGCTGCGTCTCTTTGATATTGGCGATCACCCAGTGCTGCGGCGGGACCAGCGTGGTAAGGTGCGTCCCGGCGGTGACGTACGCTCCAAGACGCACCGCAATCTGCCCGAGCTGACCGTCACGCGGCGCGACAATGCGGGTGTTTTGCAGATCGATCTGCGCAAGCTCCAGCGCGGCTTTCGCATTTTCAACGTCCGCTTCCAGCGAAGCGCGATTGACGATAACCGTTTGTAGATCCTGGCGCGACATCTCAAGCGTTGCTTTCGCCTGGTCGATATCGGCGCTCCCCTGGGCAGCACTGGCCAGCGCCGCATCGCGCTCGCGAATGGACAGGGAGCCGTCTGCGGTCAGATCCTTCACGCGTTTCAGATCCGCCTGGGTTTTCAGACTTTGGGCACGGGCGTTTTTCAGTGCCGCTTCGTTTTTGGCAATCACCGCTTCCGCGCTTTTACGCTGTTGCAGGTTGTTGTTCAGCGCAGCAATTTTCATTGCCAGCTGCGCCTCGGCCTGATGGACGCGCTGGCGATAGATCCGGTCATCAATCTGCAACAGCAGGTCGCCTTTTTTAACCTGCACAAAATCCTGAACATGGACCTCAGTAATGTAGCCGTTGACTTGCGGACTGATGAACGTGGTCTGGCCGCGCACGTAGGCGTTATCAGTAAACTGGGTATGACGCGTGAACGGGGGCAACTGCCAGGCATAAAGGATCACCAGCACCCCGACAATGCCGATAGCCGCGGCGGTGAAAATGGAAACGACGCGTACATTTTTGCGGGTGTTGGCCTGCTCTTTGGCGGCATCCTGCTGACTCATAACTTCTCCTGAAAAATAGTCATTACTTATTGCCAGTGGCGTTCTTAAGGGCCATACGGGCGGTGATGCGCAGGCGCAGCAAGCGCCATAAAATCCAGACCAGCGTGGCTGTGGCAATGCTCGCCGTCAGGAGATAAGTATCGTTGTAAGCCAGAATGTTTGCCTCAAGCGTCGTCACCGTCTGAAGCTGAATAATGGCCTGGGTTCCCAACAGGGAACTGTCGCCAACCAGGCTTTTATACATCTGGGTGTAAAGCTGAATGCGTTCGTTCACCAGCGGGTTGAGGGTGGTGAGCTGGTCAGCCAGCAGGCTGGAATGGTACTTCTCGCGCCAGGTCTGGAAGGTACCAAGGATTGCAGAACCCAGCAGGCCACCAAGGTTCTGACTCATGCCAAACATTACGGAAAAGCTGACCAGATTGCGTGGTTCGGCGATCACCCCGCCAATGGCGGCCAGCATCGCAGGGGCGAGGAAGAAAGCGCTGCCGAAACCAAGCAGGAACTGGCTGAACATCAGCTGATCCGGCCGGGTCAGGTTGTTGGACTGGCTGTCCAGCAGCGAAGCAACAATCATCAGCGCCAGCGAGGTGATAATCGGCCAGGCCAGCTTAGTGGGTTTGATCGTCAGACAGCTGGTGACGATACCGCAGACGATTCCGGCGAAAATAGACCACGCCAGATGGGTCATCTGTTCATTCTGTAGGCCCGCATATTGCAGCCAGCCGATGACGCCGGTGTTCTGTTCCGCCAGTACGATGCGGATCAGCAGCATAATCAACCCCAGGCGTACGATGCTGCCGCTGGACAGCCAGCGGGTATTGAGCAGCGGGTTGCTGCGGTTATGTTCAAAGACGATTGCACAGACAATTAGCACCAGCGAGAGAGCCAACGCCCAGCCGATCCACGGTGTTTCAAACCACCATTCCAGACGCCCTAGCGACAGAACCGCGCACAACAGCGCCATACCGGGCGCAAGCAAAAAGAAGGTGATGAAATCTTTCTTCTCGAAAACTTTGCGTCGATCGCCCGGGGGCAGTTTCAGCACCATCACGCAGGCCAGTGAGATCAGGGCCAAACCCAGCTCGAAGAAGTACAGCCCACGCCACTCATCAAGCTGCAACAGCTCGGTGGAGAACAGCCGCGCCAGCGGTATCGCCAGCGACGAACCGGTAATGCCGATGGTCAGCGCCTTCAGTCGGTGCTTCGCGGGCCAGGCCTGTATCTGGTAATAAATGCCGAGCGAGCTGAGCGCGGCGGCGACCATCCCGTGTGCCGCACGTACCATCAGCGCCGAGCTGAGATCGTTCACAAACAGGTGGAAAAAGGTGACCAGCACATACAGCACCAGGAAGCCTTCCGTAAACGCGCGCAAACCGTACTGCTGGCGAAACTTTACCAGCAGCAGGTTGATAGAGACGTTAGTCATGACATAGACGGCAGGCAGCCAGGCGATTTCAGTCGACCAGGCGCCGAAGGTGCCTTGCAGATTTTGCAGATTGGCGGTGACGACCGCGTTACCCAGCGCCCCGGTCAGACACACCAGCAGGCCGACCACGCCATAGGCGATCCGTTTCGACGTTGGATGTTCCGGGGTGGAAGGGGAACCCAGCAGAGCGGGTTTCTCGTGTGGCTGCCACTCGCGAGGAGCATAAGGATCGCGTTGGGGCAGGCGCATAACGGGGTTTACCTTTAAAAATGTTGAATTGTGAGCGGGCTAATGATTCTACGGCTGACGCAAATCATAATTCAAGTGAATACGAATATTGTATGTTAATCAAATGTAGAGGGAATGATGAAGAAAAAGTGCGGCTCGCGAACGGAGCCGCAATAATATTATCGCTGTTCCGGCTGCGCCTGAAGGTGGCGTTCACGGTTGATGCGGCTGGCACAAAAAATTGCAATGAGGGAGATAGCGACCGTCACGCCCAGATACCAGGCCACGGGTACCCAGTTGCCGTCGTATTTCGCCAGCAGTCCGGTAGCTATTAGCGGTGCCGTTCCGCCCGCCAGCGCGGCCCCAAGTTGATAACCCAGCGTGATACCGGTGTAGCGAACGTTGGCACTGAAAATTTCAGAGCAGAGCGTGCCGAGAACCGCCGTCACCGGTGCCCACAGTACGCCAAAAGCGATAACGGTCGCGAGCACAATTCCCCAGGTGGTACCGGTATTCAGCAGCATAAACCAGGGCACGATAAACAGGCCGAGCACGAAGACACTGACGGCGTATATACGCTGGCGGCCAACCCTGTCGGAGAGCAGACCCATCAGCGGGATCATGATAGTGGCGACCAGTGCGCCAAGAGTTACTGCCTCCAGCGCCTGGGATTTCTGATAGGTCAGGGTGGTAGTGGCGTAGCTCACCACAAACGTGGAGAAAATATAGAACGGTGCTGTCTCCACAACCTTAAGCCCGGCGGCAATTAGCACTTCACGCCAGTGGTGTTTTATGGTGTCGCGCAGCGGAGCTTTCGCAACCTGGCCGGATTTTTTCACTTTCTGGAAATCAGGCGTTTCGTCAATATCTTTCCGGATCCAAAGCCCCAATATTACCAGCACGGAACTGAGCAGGAACGGAATGCGCCAGCCCCAGGAGAGAAAATCCTCTTCGCTGAACAGCGTCATTAGCGAGACGATAAATGTCGCCATCAACATGCCGATGGTAACGCCCGCCTGCGGAATACTGCCGAAGAAGCCTTTGCGTTTTTCTGGAGCATACTCATAAGCCAGCAGCAGCGCGCCACCCCATTCACCGCCGATACCCATCCCCTGAATAATACGCATCAGGATCAGCAACGCGGGCGCCCACATCCCGATCATGTCGTAGGTGGGCAGCAGGCCAATCATCACGGTTGCACCTCCCATCAATGAAAGGGTGAGGACAAGCGTTTTTTTGCGACCGATACGATCCCCGATATGTGCAAAGAGAACGCCGCCAATGGGGCGAATAAAAAAGGTCAACGAGAAGGAGAGATAGGAGAGGATCAGCCCGATTACCGGGTCGACCATCGGAAAGAAAATCTTGTTAAACACCAGCGCGGCAGCGGTGCCATAGAGAAAATAATCAAACCATTCAATAGAACTTCCCGTAAGACTGGCAATTAATACCTTTTTGTTTTTCCGCAATACCGTTGTCGTGCTCTCATGTTGTGTCATGACTCAAAACTCCGCCACGTGGATGATAATAGAGGTGTTACCCGGCGCGCTTCAGGTGCAACCTGTCGGTGTGTAATGGTTGTGAAATTGTTAAGCAACTTAGGGTTGGATGTTACGTTTGGCAAGTCAGCCAGAACTAAAACGGGTCAGATCACGATGGATTAAGCAGCAACTGGTGCTTTTTCAGCACGCTGTTGTGGCAGGATGTGTTGAAGGGCAGATAATCAAAAGCACAAACTCAGGGTGCAACCCAATTGTTTTTGGATGTTTCTGGTTATTTCATCAAAATGACAAATATGCAGCGTAATGAGCACCTCGGCTTTCAGAGTGATCTCCTTTTCACCCCCGTTGTGTGAAGTACTCTAAAGATTAATGCTGTAAGGAGGTAACGATGACAATGGCACTTTTCCCCTGTCTGCCTGGCACAACACTCGACGCCGTGAATACCGTTGGGGCGTGGCTTGCTCAGGACGACTATCAGGACAACCAGCCCGTTGATCTGGTGATTCTGGCGGGTAACGCGGTGATCCCCGCGATTGATGCTGCCTGTAAAATCGCGGCTGAACAGGGGGTTCCTCTGATCATCAGCGGCGGGATCGGTCACTCGACGACCTTCCTCTACGCCGCGATTGCTAAGCACCCCCGCTATAACAGGATACCCACCACCGGGCGGGCTGAGGCGGCTATTCTGGCCGACATCGCCCGTGAATTCTGGAACATTCCGGCTGAGCATCTTCACGTTGAGGATCAGTCGACCAACTGTGGCGAAAACGCCCGCTTCAGCCGGGCGTTGATGAAACAGTCCGGACTGAATGCCGCCCGGGTGCTGGTAGTGCAGGACCCGACGATGCAGCGTCGCACAATGGCTACGTTTGCCCGCGTTTGCCGCGACGAGGCTGCATCGCCCGCATGGATGAGTCATCCCGGCCTGACGCCCGTGCTGCAAAACAGTGACGACGGTCTGGCGTTCAGCGGCCCGGTCGAGGGGTTATGGCCGGTAGAACGTTACCTGTCGCTGGTGCTGGGTGAATTTCCGCGACTCAGGGACGACATCAACGGCTACGGTCCGGCGGGACGTGATTTCATTGCCCATGTCGATATCCCTGCCGACGTGGACGCCGCGTGGCAGATCCTGCGAAACGACGTCATTCTCACCGACGCGCTGGTGAGCCGTTCTCTGCTGTAATGCTCTTGCCCGTTTGCGCCATCTTTTACGCAAACGGGCAGCCTTTGTTGCCGATTTGTGATTTTTGAAACGGGCTGACCCGTTTCTTTTATGAGATATCTCACAAAAACAGACTCATAGAGTAGGCAATTGCCCCGGTAATTATAGTTTTTAACATTAAGTTTACTTGTTAAAAACAGTGTGATTACAGGAGCAGGTTATGACAGTACCCGTACAACATCCTATGTATATTGATGGACAGTTTGTTGCCTGGCAGGGTGATGCCTGGATTGACGTGATCAATCCGGCCACGGAAGAGGTCATTTCCCGTATTCCCGATGGCACCGCCGAGGACGCCCGCAAGGCCATTGACGCGGCAGAGCGCGCGCAGGCTGGCTGGGAGGCGCTGCCTGCCATTGAACGCGCCAGCTGGCTACGCAAAATTTCCGCCGGGATCCGCGAGCGCGTCAGCGAAATCAGCGCGCTGATCGTGGCCGAAGGGGGCAAGATCCAGCAGCTGGCGGAAGTGGAGGTTAACTTTACCGCTGACTATATCGACTATATGGCCGAGTGGGCGCGCCGTTATGAAGGGGAAATCATTCAGAGCGACCGTCCGGGCGAGAATATTCTGGTGTTTAAGCGCGCCCTTGGCGTCACCACCGGCATTCTGCCGTGGAACTTTCCCTTCTTCCTGATTGCCCGTAAGCTCGCTCCTGCGCTAATCACCGGCAACACCATCGTTATCAAACCGAGCGAATTTACCCCAAACAACGCCATTGCGTTTGCCAAAATCGTCGACGAGATTGGCCTGCCGAAAGGCGTCTTCAACCTGGTGCTGGGCCGCGGTGAAACCGTCGGACAGGAGCTGGCCGGGAACCCGAAAGTGGCGATGGTCAGCATGACCGGCAGCGTCGGGGCGGGTGAGAAGATCATGGCCGCGGCTGCGAAAAACATCACCAAAGTGGGGCTGGAGCTGGGTGGTAAAGCCCCGGCCATCGTGATGGACGATGCCGACCTCGAGCTGGCCGTGAAGGCCATTGTGGATTCACGTGTCATCAATACCGGACAGGTGTGTAACTGCGCGGAACGTGTCTATGTTCAGAAGGGGATCTACGACCGCTTTGTGAATCGTCTGGGTGAGGCAATGAAAGCCGTCCAGTTTGGCAATCCGGCTGAGCGAACGGATATCGGCATGGGGCCGCTGATCAACGCCGCCGCGCTGGAGCGTGTGGAGCAGAAGGTGGCGCGCGCGGTGCAGGAAGGGGCTAAAGTGGTCCTTGGCGGTAAAGCGGCAGAGGGCAAAGGGTATTTTTATCCCCCAACGCTGCTGCTGGACGTACGTCAGGACATGGCCATCATGCACGAAGAGACCTTTGGCCCGGTGTTGCCGGTGGTGGCTTTCGACACCCTGGAAGAGGCCCTGAAAATGGCCAACGACAGCGACTACGGTTTAACCTCGTCTGTATATACGCAGGATCTGAATGTCGCCATGAAAGCCATTAAAGGGCTTAAGTTCGGCGAGACCTACATTAACCGTGAAAACTTTGAAGCGATGCAGGGCTTCCATGCGGGCTGGCGGAAATCCGGGATCGGCGGGGCGGATGGCAAACACGGGCTGAATGAGTATTTGCAGACGCAGGTAGTCTATTTACAGTCGTAATCAGGAGCCCCCTCCATGCGAGATAATGTGTGCACGGAGCAGTTCCCTCGCCCCTTTGGGGAGAGGGTTAGGGTGAGGGGAACATACGGCTCTGGTGGTCATTCCGTTCACTTTAGGTTCCTTGCTACTCTGTAACAAAATGACCGGTGAACGTGCCAGGGTGGCTCAGTCGCCACCACCCTGGCGACCCGGGCTCCCGGCGGTAAATCGCCGCTTCGCGGTCCCTTCGGCTTATTCCTTCCGGCTTATCGGGGACGGGCGGAGGTAACATCCCTGTAAAGCCCGCCCTCTCGGCGCATCCCTGCGCCTCGCCCCGGCCGGAAGGCAAACGCCTCAGCGATTTACAGCCGGACCTGGGCATCGCTGTAATCCCTCCGTTATTCTGAAGGCACGTTAATGCTTCTGATTTCAAATAACTGGGAATACTCGGCCCTCCGTAAAAGGGGGTTCACATTTTCAGGAAAGGTGGTTATGTTGGCGCGATAACTGTTATTTATCGGGAAACAACATGCGCACAAAATATACGGGTCTGCAAATCAGCATTCACTGGCTGGTTTTTCTGTTAGTGATTATGGCCTATTGCGCCATGGAATTCAGAGGCTGGTTCCCGCGAACCGATCGTCCGCTTATTAATATGATCCACGTTTCCTGCGGGATCAGCATCCTGGTGCTGATGGTGGCGCGCCTGCTTATCCGCCTGAAATTCCCGGCTCCGCCCATTCAACCGAAACCAAAAGCGATGATCACCGGGCTGTCCCATCTGGGGCATCTGGTTATCTACCTGCTGTTTATTGCGCTGCCGCTGATCGGCATGGTGATGATGTATAACCGGGGAAATGACTGGTTTGCGTTTGGCCTGACGATGCCGCATGCGGCGGAGGGGAATTTTGACCTGGTGGATACGCTAAAAGCGTGGCACGTAACGCTGGCGAATCTGGGGTATTTTGTGATTGGTTTGCACGCCTTTGCCGCGCTGATGCATCACTATTTCTGGAAAGACAATACGCTGCTGCGCATGATGCCGAAAAAGCGTCAGTGACCGATAATGCCCTGCCAACCCGCAGGGCATTTTTTTTGCGGCTTATTGCAGTTGCGCGCGCTCCTGCGCCGTTAAATCCAGTTCCTGAGTTGTACCCGTTTCTGAAGATTTTACCGCCGCTTCCAGCACCGCCATCACCGCCAGGGCTTCCACCGGATGGACCGGATTGTCAATCTTGCCGTTCAGGGCATCGCGCACGTTTATATAGTACTGCCGCTGGTCGCCTTTTGGCGCAGGGATAGCGCTGGCTTCACCCTGGGCATTAAACAGCACCATAGCGTCGCTGTCCTCACCCCAGCTTTCGCTACCCGGAATGACGCCTGCCAGAAGCTGGGCTTCCTGCTGATCGATGCGCGCTTTCACCACGCTGGCCTTATCGCCGTGGACGGTAAAGCGGGCAACGCCGCCTGCCACCAGCATGCTGCAATGGAGGACCACTTTGTGTTCAGGATAGTTCAGCACCACGTGCGCCCAGTCGTTAATTTCCGCACCGTCACGCAGGGTGGCGATGTTGCCCTGTACCGACAGCGGCAGACCAAAAAGCTGTAGCGTCTGGTCAATCATGTGCGGGCCTAAGTCGAACCACAGGCCACTGCCGGGAACATTTTGCTCTCTCCAGCGCACGCGAACCTCCGGGCGGAAACGATCGATATGCGATTCAAAGTGTTTTACCTTGCCGATACTGCCTTGCTCAATCACCTGCTTAATGCCGAGAAAATCGCTGTCCCAGCGGCGGTTATGGAAGACAGAGAGCAGGCGTTGTTTTTCTTGCGCAAGCGCAATCAGGTCTCGCGCTTCCTGCATATCCAGCGTAAATGGCTTATCCACCACTACGTGCTTGCCGGCGTTGAGCGCCAGGGTGGCCAGCGGCGCATGGGTCGCATTAGGGGAGGCGATAACCACCAGGTCGATATCCGGGTGCTGAATAGCCTCTTCAGGGGTGGCAACAACGAGGACGTCCGGCAGATCGCGTTTGACCTTTTCTTCATCCCGGGATGAGACCACCGCCAGCTTCAGGCCGTCGACGGACTGGATCAGCGGGGCATGAAACGTCTTACCCACAAAACCATACCCGATCAGCGCAATATTCATTGTCTTCACTTTATTCATGACCTTCTCCACGTTAATGCGCGCAAACGGTAACCTGCACGGCGCTATGGTCCCCGAGCTCTGCCCAGGGACGATCTAAAAACAGTTGATGAATCTGGGATAACCCTGAAACCAGATAAGGTTCGCACTGGTTGAGTTTCAGATGATCGGCGACTACCCAGTGCGCCTGGCTTGCGGCCAGCATGGCACGCTTCACCTCGGCATCCGCCTCCTGACTGGCGCTCAATCCGAGCTCGGCATGAATGGCGCATGCGCCAAGGATGGCGATATCCGCCCGGTAGCGAGAGAGCAGCGAAAGGGTGGCGCTTCCGGCAAACAGGCGCTGTTTCTGATCCCACTTTCCACCAAGCAGGATCAGATCGATATCTTCCCGATCGCTAACCTGCTGGGCGATATCAAGAGAAGGGGTGATGATGGTCAGCGGTCCCTGCAGGAAAGAGGCAACGGCCAGAAGTGTGCTTCCGGCGTCCAGAAAAAGCGTCGAGCCCGCAGGTACGCACTGCGCAACCTGTTTACCCAGCCGCTGCTTGATTTCAGGCAGTAAGGTATTCCTGCTAACTCGGTTCATCGTCGAGAGATTCAGCGCGATGGCGCCGCCATGGTTTTTTTGCGCCAGTCCCTGTTTTTCCAGATCGGTCAGATCGCGACGGATGGTATCCGCCGAAACCTGCAACTTTTCTGCCAGCTCAGTAATGCTGGCCTGGCCTTGTTCAGTAATAATTTCAAGTACATATTTCTGTCTGGCAGTTTTATGCATGGGTGCAGTATCCTGCAAAATGTCGCAATACTATGCAGTTTACAGCATTTTACAAGAAAGGGAATCGTAACAGGAGGGGGATGTTGTCCAAAAACAGTTTGATAAGGTGAATATTGAATTAGCATTAATCAGTCATCAAAAACATGTATGTATCGTTTAGACCTGATGTTAACGCTATGTTTTACATAGAAATTTGGTTGAAGCTACCGAATAAGGAGTTCGAATAAGAATATAAAACCAGATTATAAATATAAATTGGTGCTTATATCTATTAGATATTCTTTTTAAAGTAAAATAATTTAATATTAATCAGCGAATGACTTAAATTGACAGTTCTTTGAAAATCTTTGTGTCTGATTCGCGATGAAATAAACGCAAAAATGTACATCAAGGTGTTTCAGAATTTTCCTTAAATTACAGAGGGTTTATATGTTTCAGCGTAAACGCATCTAATAGCCATTTGTCCAGAAACCCCATCTTTTTTCTTATTTGTAACACCGCATTAACACTACAGGTGTGGTCGCTCATATCACATTTTGTTATGCTGCGAATCAATAAATATTTAAGTAAATTCTTAAAAGAAAAAAAGAGATTGTACGGCTCTCATCTCAATTGAAATGGGTGTGGGCGACTATTGGCGGAATTTATCAAACAGGAGTGGGGCAAATAGGGTGAATTATTTGTACCTCTTCCTGGTAATTATTTAGCCATCACCTGAAGTCGGGGGTATTATAAAGATGAAATGCAATAACAGGATGCTCAGATTATCTGCTTCCCTGACCTTAATTTCACTGGTGGTGACAGCGGCTCATGCAACTAACGGTCTGGTAGGAATATCTCCCGTTGCGGCAATGACGATGAAAGAAAGTATTCTTTTCGCTCTTGACCGCGACCCGTCGGTGAGTCAGCAGGCTGCACAGCTGGGGATTGGCCAGGCACAAATAGACGAAGCGCGTAGTGGCTGGATGCCACAAATAGCCCTGAACGGGAGTACGGGTCACAGCCAGACCACCGATTCGAGCGGCTCGTTGCGAAATTCCGCAGCCTGGGGGCTGAGCCTGACGCAGCTTGTGTACGATTTTGGCAAGACCAATAACAGCATCAGCCAGTCTTCAGCTCAGCGTGACAGCTATCGCTACCAACTGATGAGCACGATGTCTGCCGTCGCGGAAAAAACGGCCCTCAGCTATGTGGAAGTGAAACGCTACAGCGATCTGCTACAGGCGGCAACAGAGAACGTGCAGGCGCTTAAAAACGTTGAGCAGCTGGCAAAACTCCGCGCCGATGCAGGCGTAAGCTCCACCTCTGATGAGCTTCAGACCCGCACCCGTATTGCCGGAATGCAGGCGACGGTAGAGCAGTACAATGCGTCCCTGAACAGCGCCCGCGCGCGGCTGGCGGTATTGACTGGCATACAGACTGAACGCTATTCACCGGTTCCGGGAGGTCTGGCCGTGGAGCCGGATTCTCTCAATCGGATTGATTATTCACTGATCCCAACGGTGATGGCCGCGCAGAACATGGAGCGATCAGCCCAGTACGGCGTAGAAACCGCGAAGTCTCAGCACTGGCCAACCTTAAGCCTGAAAGGGGGCCGCACCCGGTACGAGTCTGATAATCGCGCGTACTGGGATGATCAGATCCAGCTCAATATTGATGCACCGCTTTATCAGGGCGGCGCGGTCTCGGCGCGCGTCCGTCAGGCCGAGGGCGCAAGGGCAATGGCATCGTCTCAGGTCGATCAGGCCCGTTTTGATGTCCTGCAAAAAGCCTCCGTCGCACAGGCCGACTGGACCGGGGCGCAAGGACGTATGGAGGCCGGAAAACGTCAGCTGGAAAATGCGTTGCGCGCCCGCGACGTCTACAAAAATGAATATACCCTGAGCAAGCGCAGCATTAACGATCTGCTCAGCGTGGAGCAGGATGTCTGGTCTGCCACCTCAGCGAAAATAATGGCTGAATACGATGGCTGGAGCGCGGCGATTAATTACGCCTCCGCGGTGGATAATCTCATGCCGCTTATCGGAATAGAGAAAAACGCTGCCGCGAAATTACCTGATTTGAGTTAAAAAAGGCGCGCCTTTCTGCGCGAAATAAGTCAGACAATAATGGGTGGTTTTTCCCAGGGATAGTTACATCCCTCTGGTGGACATAACCACAGGAATACGCGCACCTGCAAGGAGAAGAATATGAGTAACGCAAAAGTTGTTGATGTTATCATTCGAAAAACGGCAGAAAAAACGAAATTAACCGGTGAAGGGAATCTCTCGGTCTCTATTTCATCGCCGAGCGTGATTGAAATTCAGGGTTCTGCTCAGGACGTGGTGCGTTATGTCCGCCAGGGGAATGACCTCCTCATTTATATGAAAGATGGCAGCGTGATCCGCTGCAATAATTATTTTGTCGAAGACACGGAAACCCATAATCATTCCGAACTGGTATTTAACGATAACCAGGAGTTGACGCATATTTCATTTGCCGATGCCGGGGAAGCATCAGGCGTTGCCGCCACCGAATTAACCGCCCAGGCTGCACCCATTAGCAGCATTGAACCTTTTCTGGAGCAGGGAAGCGTCTTAAGCGATGCGCCGTGGGGCTGGATTGCCGGAGCGGCGTTGGGAGGCGGTGCGATTGGCGCACTGCTGGCTCACGGCGGTGACGGCGAAACCAAAACAAAAGTTATTGATAATACGAAAGAAGTCGAAAGCGCCACGCCAACATTTTTGCTGACGGATAACGCGGGTGACAAGCAGGGGGTGCTGAGTGCAAAAGAGGTCACGGATGATAACACCCCAACCTTCAGCGGTACCGGGCAGCCGGGCGCGACCATTCAGGTTAAAGACAGCAGCGGCAGCACCATCGCCAGCACCATGGTCGCAAAGGACGGCACCTGGACGGTAACACTTCCGACCCAGGCGGACGGGGAACATACCTGGTCCGTCGTCCAGATCGACGGCAGTAAAACGACCTCTGCGGGCAGTATTACCGTAACCGTTTCTACAGCGGATACCAGCGTGACGCTCGCCACCACGGCGGGCGATAACGTGATCAACGCCAGCGAGCAGGCCGCTGGCTTTACGCTGTCCGGCACCAGCAAAAACCTGGCGCAGGGAACGGCGCTTACCGTCACGCTGAACGGTAAAACCTATTCCGCAGAAGTGGGGGCAAACGGCGCATGGAGCGTGAAGGTGCCTGCTGCTGACGCGCAGGCGCTGGGCGATGGTACCTGGACGGTCAACGTCAGCGGCAAAGACGCGGCGGGCAACACCGTGACCGGCAGCCAGACGATTGGCGTCGATACCGCTGCGCCAGCGATTTCTGTCGACACGATCGCCCAGGACAACATCATCAACGCGGCTGAACATAATCAGCCGCTGACGCTGACCGGAAAAACCGATGCGGAAGCGGGCCAGATTGTGACGGTCACGCTGAACGGCAAAAATCACACGGCGACCGTGGGCAGCGACCGCACCTGGTCCGTTACGCTTTCGGCCAGTGAAGTACAGGCGATGGCTAACGGCGAGCACACCCTGACGGCAAACGTCAGCGACAAAGCGGGTAACGGGGCCTCCACCACCGCCGATTTCACGGTCGATACCGCAGCGCCAGTGGTCACTATCAACACTGTCGCGGGCGACGACATTCTGAACACCAGCGAGCAGGGGCAGGCTCAGATTATTTCCGGCCAGGCGAACGGCGCGGCGGCGGGCGACGTTGTCACCGTGACCGTTGGCGGCAAGACCTTTACCGGTGTCGTCCAGGCGGACGGCAGCTGGAGCGTCGGCGTGCCAGCCTCTGTCATTGGCGCGCTGGGTGAAGGTAGCCACAGCATTTCGGTCTCCGTGACCGATGCGGCGGGCAACACCGGCAGCGCGACGCACGGCATTACGCTCAGCGGCAACCCGCCGGAATTTACCCTTGACCCCATCAGCCAGGATAACGTCCTGAATGCGCTGGAGGCCATGCAGCCTCTGAGCCTGAGCGGGACCAGTAATCTGCCGAACGGCAGCGCTGTCACCGTGACATTGAACAACGTTAACTATCAGGCCACCGTTGAGAACGGTAGCTGGTCCGTTCAGGTGCCGGTTTCCGACGTGCTGGATCTGGCGAATACCCTTTACACCGTGAGCGTCAGCGGCACCGACAGCGTGGGTAACAGCGGCTCCGCCGAGGCGAATCTGCTGGTCGATACCGCGCTGCCGCAGGTGATCCTCAACACCTTTTCCGGGGATAACCTGGTCAATAACGCCGAAGCGGCGGTTGACCAAACCCTCAGCGGACGCGTCACCGGCGCGGCGGCGGGCGATACCGTCTCTGTCACCGTGGGCGGCAAGAGCTACACCGCGACGGTTGGCAGCGACCTGAAATGGAGCGTGACCATCCCATCGGCCGACCTTCAGGCGTTTGGCGACGGCGAGTTAACCTTCAGCGCCTCTGTCACCAATGCGCACGGCAACACCGGCACCGGCGAACGTGATATCAACATCAACGCCGAACTGCCGGGCCTGCGCGTGAACACGATCTCTGGCGATGACGTGATTAACGCCATTGAACAGCAGCAGGATCTGGCCGTGACCGGCTCCAGCACTCATCTGGCCGAAGGCACACAGATCACCGTCACCATCAATAATGTTGAATACGTCACCACGGTTAACGCCAGCGGCAGCTGGCAGATTGGCGTGCCGTCGGCGGACCTGCAGGCATGGACGGCGGGAGGAATGACCGTCAGCGTCAGTGCGGAAGATGCCTGGGGCAACACCGTGGCGGCTGAACACCCGATCGAGCTTGACCTGAACGCGGTGGCCGTCACCATCGATACCGTAACCACTGACGATATGCTCAACGCGGCGGAAAAAGGCGCGGATGTCACGCTTTCCGGTCAGACGCAGGGCGTAGAGGCCGGGCAAACCGTGGTGGTGAAATTCGCGGATCAAACCTTTACCGCACAGGTGCAGCAGGACGGCTCCTGGCGCCTGACCGTTCCGGCGAGCGCGATGGAAACGCTGATCGACGGGCGGGCGCAGGTGAGCGTCAGCGTGACTAACGTCAACGGCAACAGCGCGGACGCCTCACGCGTGGTGATTGTCGATACACAGCCGCCAGCCATTACGCTTGATAACCTGACCGACGACAACATCATTAATGCGGCAGAAGCGCAGCAGGATCTGGTGCTCAGCGGCAGCACAACCGCTGAAGCGGGCCAGACGGTCACCGTGACGCTGAACGGTAAATCTTACCAGACCACGGTCCAGGCGGACGGTCGCTGGCAGTTGAACGTGCCTGCCGCCGACGTTGGCGCGCTGACCGATGGCAATGTCACCGTCACGGCCACCGTCAGTGACGTGGCGGGCAACAGCAGCAGCGCGGACCGCGTTGGGCTGGTGGATGCCACCGTGCCGCAGGTGACCATCAACGATTTCGTCACCGACACCAACACCGTTAACCAGCTGGCCCATTCACAGGCGCAGATCCTGAGCGGCTCCGTCACCGGCGCGGCGGCGGGTGATTTGGTCATCATCACCATCAATAACGTGGACTACACCACCGTGGTGGATGCGGCGGGCAACTGGAGCCTCGGCCTGCCTGCGTCCGTCGTTCAGGGGCTGACGGACGGCACCTGGACCATTAACGTCTCCGTGACCGATCGGTCCGGCAACACCGGCAGCAGTTCAGTGGATGTAGTGGTCAATACAGTCACGCCTGTAATCGGTATTAATACGCTGGCAGCGGATGACGTGATCAATGCGGCAGAGAAGGGCGAAGATCTGCTGCTTTCCGGTACCAGCAACCAGCCGGAAGGAACCACCATCACCGTTAATCTGAACGGTATCAACTATGCAGCCACCACCGACGCCAGTGGCAACTGGAGCGTTACCGTACCCGCCTCTGCGGTGAGCGCGCTGGGTGAAGCCAATTACACCGTGACGGCGAGCGTCACCGATAATGTGGGCAACAGCGCCTCTGCCACGCACGATGTGCTGGTGGACAGCTCGCTGCCGGTTGTTACCCTCAACAACGTCGCGGGCGACAATATCGTTAACGCGGCGGAAGTGGCCGCAGGGCAAACCCTGACCGGGAAAGTATCGAACGCGGCATCGGGCGATACCGTCACCATTATCATCGGCGGGCAGACATACACGGCTACCGTACAGGACGATCTCACCTGGAGCCTGCCGTTAACCCAGAGTCAGTTAACCGCGCTCGGCAACGGCGACCTGACCGTATCGGCCAGCGTGACGAACGCGCACGGTAATACCGGATCGTCTTCCCTGGATGTCACCATTGACGCCCAGTTGCCCGGCCTGCGCATTGATACCGTCGCCGGTGACGACGTCATTAACGTTATTGAACACGCGCAGAACCTGGTTATCTCCGGCACCAGCACCGACCTGGCGGCGGGTAGCACCGTCACCGTGAGCATCAACGGCAAGAGTTATTCCGCCTCGGTACTGGCGGACGGCACCTGGCAGGCTGCGGTTCCGGCCGCGGACGTCTCCCGGTGGGCGGATGGAGCGCTCACCATCAGCGCCAGCGCGCAGGATACCTCCGGCAACCCGGTGAACATCGGTACCGTGGTGGATGTCGATCTCGCCCCGGTGGCGATAAGCATCAACAGCGTGACGGACGACAACGTGCTGAACGCGGCAGAAAAAGGCCAGGATCTGGTGCTGTCCGGCTCCTCCTCGAACGTTGAAGCGGGCCAGACCGTTACCATTATCTTTGCGGGTAAAACCTGGACCACGATGGTCGATGCCAACGGCGACTGGACCTGCACCGTACCGGCTGCCGAACTGAGCGGCCTGAAGGATGGCGACGCCAGCGTACAGGTTAGCGTAACCAACATGAACGGCAACGCGGCCTCTTCCTCGCAGGCATTCAGCGTCGATACCGCCGCGCCAGCGGTCACCATCAACACCATCAGCGGCGACAACATGCTAAATGCGGCAGAGGCGGCGCAGGACCTGACCCTGAGCGGGACGTCTACTGCCGAAGCAGGCCAGACGGTCACCGTGACCTTCAACGGCAATCAGTACACCGCCCAGGTGCAGGCAAACGGCAGCTGGACGCTGGATGTACCGGCGGCGGATCTGGCGGGGATCGCAGACGGTAGCGCGGCGGTCACGGCGACCGTGTCCGATAAAGCGGGCAACCCGGCCAGCGCGGGGGCGTCCGTGCTGGTCGACACTACCGTGCCGCAGATTACCTTCAACATTGTGGCGGGCGACGACATTGTTAATATTGCCGAGCACGGCCAGGCGCTGATTGTCACCGGCAAGGTGACGGGCGCGCAGGCGGGCGATGTGATTACCCTGACCCTGAACGGCAAAGACTACACCGCCATGCTGGACGGTGCCGGTAACTGGAGCGTGGGCGTTCCGGCGGCGGACGTGGGCGCGCTGGCTAACGGCGATCAAACGATCTCCGCCACGCTCACCGATAAAGCGGGCAACAGCACCAGCGCGACGCACGCGTTTGACGTCTCCCTGACCGCGCCGGTGATTGCCATCACTACCCTGGCGGTTGACGACGTGATCAACGCGACCGAGAAAGGTCAGGATCTGCTGGTCTCCGGCACCAGCAACCAGCCGGACGGGACCCGCATCACCGTAACCCTGAACGGTATCAGTTACGCCGCCACCACCGATGCCAGCGGTAACTGGAGCGTCACCGTTCCGGCGGCAAACGTCTCGGCACTGGGCGAAGCGAGCTACAGCGTGACGGCCAGCGTGACCGATACCGCGGGTAATAGCGCGAACACCAGCCATAGCGTGCTGGTCGACAGCGCGCTGCCGCAGGTCACCATTAATGCAGTTGCCACCGACGACGTGATTAACGCAGCGGAAGTGGCTTCCGGACAAACCCTGAGCGGGAAAGTGAGCGGCGCGGCGAGCGGTGACACTGTCACGATCGGTATCGGGGGCAACACCTATACCGCGACGGTTCAGGACGATCTGAGCTGGTCGGTTAACGTGGCATCTGACGTCTTAACCGCTATCGGTAACGGCGATCTCACCGTAACAGCGAGCGTGACCAACGGCCACGGCAACACCGGCACCGGCGAGCGCGACATCACGATTGATGCCAGCCTGCCGGGCCTGCGCGTGGATACCGTGGCAGGCGACGATGTGATCAACAGCATCGAGCATACTCAAAACCTGATTATCACCGGCTCCAGCGACGGGCTGGCGAGCGGATCGGCGCTGACGGTCACCGTCAACGGCAAAACCTACGCGGCAACCGTGCTGGCGGACGGCACCTGGACGGCGGCTATTCCGGCGGCTGACGTCGGCGCGCTGAGCGCAGGTACAGTCACCGTGACCGTTGACGGCCAGAGCGCGGCGGGTAATCCGGTTTCCATCAGCCATGACGTGAAGGTGGATCTGGCGCCGGTCGCCATCAGCATCGACGCCATCGCTACGGACGACGTGATTAACGCAGCCGAGAAGGGTGCGGATCTGGTGCTGTCCGGCTCGACCACCAACGTGGAAGAAAACCAGACCGTTACTATCATTTTCGGCGGTAAGACCTATAGCGCGACGGTGGATGCCAGCGGCCACTGGACGGCGACCGTACCGTCTGCCGATTTGGGCGGACTGAAAGACGGCGACACCAGCGTGCAGGTCAGCGTCACCAACGTAAACGGCAACAGCGCCTCTGCGGGCCGCGAGTACAGCGTGGATGCCACCGCGCCGACGGTGTCGATTGAAATCGTCAGCGACAACAACATCATCAATGCTGCCGAAGCGCAGCAGGATCTGGTCATCAACGGCGTCTCTGATGCGGAAGTGGGCCAGACCGTGACCGTGACCCTGAACGGCGAGAATTACACCACCACCGTGCAGGCGAATGGCAGCTGGAGCGTCACCGTACCGTCTGCGGATGTCGGCGCGATTTCCGACGGCGATTACACCATCACGGCAGCCGTCCTGGATAAAGCGGGTAACCCGGCCTCGGCGGATCGCGATGTGCTGGTGGATACCACGGTGCCACAGCTGACCATTAACACCGTTTCCGACGACGACGTGATCAACAGCGCCGAGCATGCGCAGGCGCTGATTGTCACCGGTTCCGTGACCGGTGCGGCGGCGGGTGACGTGGTGACCGTCACCATCAATAACAAAGATTACACGGCGACCCTGGACGCTTCCGGCAAGTGGAACGTGGGCGTGCCTGCGGCGGACGTGAGTGCTCTGACCGCAGGGGATCACACCATCACCGCGGCGCTGACCGATAAAGCCGGAAACAGCAACAGCACAACGCACGAGGTTGAAGTCAACCTGACCGCGCCGGTGCTGACCATTGACACCGTGTCCGGTGACGATGTGATCAACAACACCGAGAAAACCCAGGATCTGACCATCACAGGTACGGCTTCCGGGCTGGCGGCGGGCGCGGTGGTGACCGTGATGCTCAACGGCAAAGCGTACAGCGCCACGGTAGATACCAATGGCCAATGGACTACAACCGTTCCGGCGAGCGAGGTGGGGCAACTGGGTGAAGCGCTTTACACCGTGTCGGCCTCCGCGACGGACAGCGTCGGCAACAGCACCAGCACCTCGCACACCGTGAACGTGGAATCCGTTCTGCCGGGCGTGATTATCAACACCGTGGCAGGTGACGACGTCATTAACGCGGCGGAGCTGGCAACCGGCCAGACCATCAGCGGTAAGGTGGTGAATGCCGAAGCAGGCAACACCGTGACCGTGACCATTGGCGGCAACAGCTACACCGCAACGGTGCAGAGCGATCTCACCTGGTCCGTGAGCGTGCCGGAGTCGGTGCTGACCGCGCTGGGCAACGGCGATTTAACCGTGTCAGCCAGCGTCACCAACGGCGTGGGCAATAGTGGAACGGGCGAGCGCGAAATCGTGATAGACGCGAATCTGCCGGGCCTGCGCGTGGACACCGTGGCGGGCGATGACGTGATTAACAGCATCGAACACGGGCAGAATCTGATTATCACGGGTTCAAGCGACGGCCTGACGGCGGGTACGGCGCTGACCGTCACCGTAAACGGTAAAACCTATGCGGCTACCGTGCTGGCAGACGGCACCTGGAGTGCGGCGATCCCTTCTGCGGACGTGGGTGCCCTTGCCGCAGGCACGGTCACCGTGACCGTTGAAGGGCAGAGCAGCGCGGGCAATCCGGTGACTATCAACCATGATGTGACGGTGGATCTGGCAAACGTCGCCATCAGCATTGACGCCATCGCTTCCGATGACGTGATCAACGCCGCCGAGAAGGGCGAAGAACTGGTGCTTTCCGGCACCACTGCGAACGTTGAGGAAAATCAAACCGTCACCATCGCCTTCGGCGGCAAGAACTACACCGCCACGGTGGACGCTGAGGGTAAATGGACCGCCACTGTGCCATCTTCGGATCTGACCGGTCTGAAAGAGGGTGATGCCAGCGTGCAGGTAAGCGTCACCAACGTGAACGGCAACAGCGCCTCGGCGGGCCGCGAGTACAGCGTGGATGCTACCGCGCCGTCCGTGACCATCAACACGATTGCCACAGATGATAGCCTCAACGCTTCAGAAGCGCAGTCAGACCTGGCTATCTCCGGCACCAGCACCGCCGAAGCGGGCCAGACGCTGACCGTATCGCTGAACGGCAAAGATTACACCACAACCGTCAGCGCGAATGGCAGCTGGACGCTGAACGTTCCGGCGGCGGATCTGGCAGGATTAACCGACGGCAGCGTGACGGTAACTGCCTCAGTCAGCGACAAGGCGGGTAACCCGGCGTCGGTGGACCACACTCTGATGGTGGATGTGACCGTTCCTGCGGTGACCATCCACACCGTGGCAGGCGACGACGTGATTAACGTGGCTGAACACAAGCAGGCACAGATTATCAGCGGCTCCGCCACCGGCGCGGCGGCGGGCGATAAGGTCATCGTCACGATCGGCGGCCAGACTTACACCACCGTGCTGGACGCGGCGGGTAACTGGAGCGTGGGCGTTCCGGCAAATGTGATTTCAGGCCTCAGCGACGGTACGGTGACCGTCACTGCGTCTGTCACCGACGCGGCGGGCAACACCGGCAGCGGCACGCATAATGTGACCGTCGATACCGGTCTGCCGTCGGTCAGCTTCAACGCCATCAGTGATGACAACGTCCTGAACGCCGTTGAAAAAGGGCAGGACCTGAGCGTCAGCGGCACCAGCGCCAACCTGACGGAAGGCACCGTGGTGACCGTAATTCTGAACGGCAAAAACTACACGGCGACAACTGCGGCAGACGGCACCTGGAGCCTGACTGTTCCGGCGGCGGATCTGGCCGGTCTCGGTCAGGCCAGTTACACCCTGAACGCGACCGCCACCAACGGCGTGGGCAACAGCGTGAGCAACACCGCGAACCTGCTGGTGGACACCGCGCTGCCAACCGTCACCATCAACACCGTGGCGGGCGACAACGTCATCAACGCGGCGGAAGTGGCGGCAGGTCAGACCCTGAGCGGCACCGTGGCGAATGCCGAAGCGGGCAACACCGTGACGGTGACTATCGGCGGCCACAGCTACACCGCGACGGTGCAGAACAATTTGTCCTGGTCCGTCAACGTGCCGTCTGACGTGCTGACCGCACTCGGCAACGGCAGCCTGAGCGTGACGGCAACCGTCACCAACGGCCACGGCAACACCGGGACCGGCGAGCGCGAGATCGCTATCGACGCTAACCTGCCGGGCCTGCGCGTGAATACCGTGGCGGGTGATGACGTGATCAACACCATTGAGCACGCGCAGAACCTGATTGTTTCAGGCTCCAGCGACGGGCTGGCGCCGGGCACGGCGCTGACGGTTACCGTCAACGGTAAAGATTACGCGGCAACGGTGCTGGCAGACGGCACCTGGCGCGCGGCGATCCCGTCCACCGACGTGAGCGCGTGGCCGGAAGGCACCGTGAAAATCAGCGTTACCGGCGACAGCGCGGCGGGTAACCCGATCACCATCAGCCACGATGTGACCGTGGATCTGGCTACCGTTGCCATCAGCATCAATGCGCTTGCCACCGACGACGTGATTAACGCGGCGGAGAAGGGCGCGGATCTGGTGCTGTCCGGTGCGACCACCAACGTGGAAGCCGGGCAGACCGTGACCATCAGTCTGAACGGCAGGATCTACACCACCACCGTGGACGACAGCGGCAACTGGACTTACACCGTGCCGTCAGCGGATCTGGCTGGCCTGAAGGATGGCGACGCCAGCGTGCAGGTGAGCGTCACCAACGTGAACGGCAACAGCGCGTCTGCGGGCCACGAGTACAGCGTGGATGCTACCGCGCCGTCCGTGACCATCAACACGATTGCCACAGACGATATCCTCAACGCCACGGAAGCGCAGTCAGACCTGGCAATCTCCGGCACCAGCACCGCCGAAGCGGGCCAGACGCTGACCGTGTCGCTGAACGGCAAAGATTACACCACAACCGTGAGCGCGGACGGCAGCTGGACGCTGAACGTTCCGGCGGCGGATCTGGCAGGATTAACCGACGGCAGCGTGACGGTCACTGCCTCAGTCAGCGACAAGGCGGGTAACCCGGCATCGGTTGATCACACTCTGACGGTGGATGTGACCGTTCCTGGGGTGACCATCCACACCGTTGCAGGTGACGATGTGATTAACGCGGCTGAACACAATCAGGCGCAGATCGTCAGCGGCTCCGCCACCGGCGCGGCAGCGGGCGATAAGGTCACCGTCACGATTGGCGGCCAGACTTATACCACCGTGCTGGACGCGGCGGGTAACTGGAGCGTGGGCGTTCCGGCCAGCGTCATTTCAGTCCTCAGCGACGGCACCGTGACCGTCACTGCGTCTGTCACCGACGCGGCGGGCAACACCGGCAGCGGCACGCATAATGTGACCGTCGATACTGGTCTGCCGTCGGTCAGCTTCAACGCCATCAGCGATGACAACGTCCTGAACGCGGTAGAAAAAGGGCAGGACCTGAGCGTCAACGGCACCAGCGCCAACCTGGCAGAAGGCACCGTGGTGACCGTAATTCTGAACGGTAAAAACTACACGGCGACAACTGCGGCAGACGGCACCTGGAGCCTGACGGTTCCGGCGGCGGATCTGGCGAGCCTGGGCGAAGCCAACTACACCCTGAGCGCGACCGTCACCAACGGCGTGGGCAACAGCGTGAGCAACACCGCGAACCTGCTTGTCGACACCGCGCTGCCAACCGTCACCATCAACACCGTGGCGGGCGACAACGTGATTAACGCGGCGGAAGTGGCTGCGGGGCAGACCCTCAGCGGCAGGGTAACGAACGCTGAGGCGGGCAACACCGTGACGGTGACCATCGGCGGCAACAGCTACACCGCGACGGTGCAGAGCGATCTGACCTGGTCCGTGAACGTGCCTGAGTCGGTTCTGACGGCGCTGGGCAACGGCGATTTAACGGTGTCTGCGACCGTCACTAATGACCATGGCAATTCGGGAACGGGCGAGCGCGATATCACTATCGACGCCAGCCTGCCGGGGCTGCGCGTGGATACCGTGGCGGGCGATGACGTGATCAACAGCATTGAGCATGGTCAGAATCTTATCGTCACTGGCTCAAGCGATGGGCTGGCGGCGGGCACTACGCTCACCGTGACCCTGAATGGCAAGACCTATGCCGCGTCGGTACTGGCAGACGGCTCCTGGACCGCGGCGATCCCGGCGGCAGACGTGGGCGCTCTGGCCGCAGGCACGATGACCGTCACCGTAGCGGGCCAGAACGCGGCGGGCAATCCGGTCTCCATCAGCCACGACGTCACCATCGATCTGGCAGCCGTGGCGATCAGCATCGATGCCATCGCCACCGACGACGTGATTAACGCGGCGGAGAAAGGCGCGGATCTGGTGCTTTCCGGCAGCACATCCAATGTGGAAGAGAACCAGATCGTTACCATCACCTTTGGCGGCAAGTCTTACACCGCCAAAGTCGATGCCGACGGTAACTGGACGGCGAGCGTGCCTTCCTCGGATCTTGCGGGTCTGAAAGACGGCGACGCCAGCGTGCAGGTGAGCGTCACCAACGCGCACGGCAACAGCGCTTCGGCGGGCCGCGAATACAGTGTAGATGCCACCGCGCCAACCGTGACGATTGACACGGTCGCAGGCAACAACGTGATCAACGGCAGCGAAGCGGCTGCGGGCGTGGCCATTTCCGGCACCACCACGGCGGAAGTCGGTCAGACGGTAACCGTAACCTTCGGCGGGAACAGCTACACCGCGCAGGTTCAGCAGGGCGGCGTCTGGAGCGTTAACGTGCCGGGCACAGACCTGTCCGCCCTGGCGGATAACGGCTACACCGTGCAGGTGAGCGTGAGTGACGCCGCGGGTAACCCGGGCAGCGCGGGTAAAGCGATTACGCTTGATACCACGCCGCCGACCGTCAGCTTTAACGTCGTGGCGGGTGATGACGTCATCAACAGCGTGGAGCACGGGCAGGCGCAGATCGTCAGCGGCACCGCAACCGGCGCCAGCGTCGGCGATAAGCTGATTATCACCATCGGTTCGAATCAGTACACCACCACCGTTGACGCCAGCGGTTACTGGAGCGTGGGCGTTCCGGCCAGCGTGATTTCCGCACTGACCGACGGCACCGTAACCCTCAGCGCGACTATCACCGACAGCGCAGGCAACAGCAGCACCCAGACCCATGACGTGGTGGTAAATACCGCATCGGTCGCGCTGACCGTCAACACCCTCAGTGGTGATGACGTGATCAATGCGGCAGAAGCGGGCGCGTCGCTGGTTATCAACGGTTCCAGTGCGCAGTTCGCCAGCGGTACGCAGGTCACTATCACCCTGAATGGTAAGAGCTATACGGCCACCATTCAGAGCGACGGCGCCTGGCAGACCACCGTTCCGGCCGCCGACGTGGGCGCTCTGGCCGACGGCGCGAGCTACCAGGTTTCTGCTTCGGCGCAGGACAGCGCCGGGAACAGCGCCTCGGCGACGCATACCATCAGCGTGGACACCACCGTGCCGGTGATTAGCGTGAACACGTTGTCGGGCGACGACGTGCTGAATGCGGCGGAAGCTCAGCAGCCGCTCACCGTACACGGCTCTTCCAGCGCGGAAGCAGGCCAGACGGTGACCGTCACGCTGGGCGGAAAAACCTACACTGCGCTTGTCGGCAGCGATGGCACCTGGACGCTGGACGTTCCGGCGGCAGACCTGGCCGCACTGAGCCAGGGTGCGCTGACGGTGACCGCCGTGGTCAACGATAAAGCCGGTAACAGCGGCCAGACGACCCATACCTTAACGGTCGATACCGTCGCACCAGCCGTCACCATCAGCACCGTGGCCGATGACGATATCGTCAACAACGCCGAGCAGCTGGCGGGGCAGACTATTAGCGGGACCACCACCGCGGAGCAGGGCCAGACGGTGACCGTCTCCTTCAACGGGCACAGCTATCAGGCGACCGTTGGAGCAGACGGTTCGTGGTCGGTCTTCGTGCCGGGCCGCGACTTCCTCGGCCTGAGCGATGGGGATTACACCATTACGGCTACGGTGAGCGATAAGGCGGGTAACCCGGGCAGCGCAACACACGACGTGACGCTGAACGGCGACGTGCCGACCATCGTCATTAACACCTTTGCCCAGGACGATATCGTCAACGCCGCCGAGCACGGCACGCCGCTAATTGTCAGCGGCACCACCGACGCGCCTGCGGGCCAGACGGTGACCATTACGCTTAACGGTAAAACCTACACGGCTACCGTTCAAAATGACGGCACCTGGAGCTATACGGTCGGCAGCGCAGACGTGACCGCGCTGGCGGACGGCGGTTCGTACGTGATCAATGCGCAGGTGAGCAACGCAATCGGCAACAGCGCCAGCGATAACCACAGCGTCACCGTGGATCTCACCGCACCGTCAATGGGGATCAGCATTGATTCCCTGCAAAACGATACCGGCCTGAGCGCGAGTGACTTCATCACCAACGATAAGCAGGTGGTGGTGAACGGTTCCCTGACCGCGCAGCTCGGTAATAACGAGAAGGCGCAGATCAGCCTGGACGGCGGCGTCACCTGGATTGACCTGACCGTGACCGGCACCACCTGGCGCTACACCGATGGGCGTACCCTGACGGACGGGACGTACCCGTACCAGGTGCGCGTCATTGATAATGCGGGCAACGTTGGGGCAACGGACAGCCAGGACGTGGTAATCGATCTGACGAAGCCTGCGGCGACGAGCATTACCGTGGATTCCGTCTCGCAGGATACCGGCCTGTCCGACAGCGACTTCATTACCAGCGACAACCAGATTAGCCTGAAAGGGACGCTCGGCGCGGCCCTGGGCAGCGGCGACCACGCGCAGATCAGCCTGGACGGTGGCGCGACCTGGACTGACGTGAGCGTCAGCGGTCTGAGCTGGACCTACGTTGATGGCCGCACGCTGGCCGACGGAGACTACAACTACCAGCTGCGGGTGATTGACGACGCGGGGAATATCAGCGCCACCACCAGCCAGGTGGTGACCATTGATACCGTCGCGCCGGACGCCAGCAAAACGATCGCTATCGACAGCATCAGCGACGATACCGGCCTGAGCAGCAGCGACTTTATCACCAATGATACCTCCCTGACGCTGCACGGCTCGCTCGGCGCAACGCTGGCCGACGGCGAATATGCCCAGATTAGCATCGACGGCGGTGTCACATGGCAGAACGTGATCGTCACCGGCAACAGCTGGTACTACGTGGACGGCCGCACGCTGGGTAACCAGACCTATGACTACTACGTTCGCGTAGTGGATGCGGCGGGCAACGTGGGTGCCAGCGCTCATCAGCAGGTGATGGTCGATACGGTCGCGCCGGATGCGGCGATTACGGTGACCGTGGATAACATCACCGTCGATACCGGCTTCGACAATAACGACTTCCTGACCAGTTCGACCTCGTACACGCTCAACGGGACGCTCGGGGCCGAACTCGGGGCGGGTGAGTATGTGCAGGTGAGCATGGATGGCGGCACTACCTGGGTTTACGCCACGGTAAGCGGCACCCGGTGGAGTTATAACGACGCGCGCACCCTGGCCGACGGCGACTACCGCTATCAGGTGCGGGTTGTCGATCAGGCGGGCAACGTCGGGGCCACCACCACGCAGGACGTGACGGTGGATACCCAGGCGCCGCAGTACGGCATCACCATTGACAGCATCAGCGAAGATACCGGGCAGTCCGGGAGTGATTTCATCACCATGGACACCTCGCTGACGATCAACGGCTCGTTGGGCAGCGCGCTGGCCAGCGACGAGCGCGTACAGATCAGCCTCGACGGCGGCAATACCTGGATTGACACTGCCGTCACTAACCAGCGCTGGAGCTATACGGATACCCGCGATCTGGCGGACGGGGATTACACCTGGCAGGTGCGGATCATCGACCAGGCGGGCAACGTCGGCTCAACCTCGTCGCAGGTGGTAACGGTTGATACCACGCCGCCTGAAACGGTGGGAACGGTTGTCAGCTATACCGACGGGGAAGGTGAACGTACGGGCACGTACGGCGCATCAGTCGCGACGGACGATACCTCACCGCTGATCAACGGTACGCTTAACCGTGCTCCGGAAGACGGCGAAATCGTGCAGCTTTACCGGGATGGGATCTTGTTGGGTCAGGTCACAATGAACGGCAGCGCAAGCTGGTCCTATCAGGACAACGGCCTGCTCGACGGGAATCACACTTACATTCTGCGCGTCACCGACAAAGCCGGTAACTACACGGAATCGGATGGCTTTGTGCTGAACGTCGATACCAGCATCCCGACCACCACGGCGGCGATTACTGCCCAGACCACCTCGGATACCACGCCGATTGTCAGCGGTACGGTCTCCGCAGACCTGGTAAACGGTGAATATCTGGTGGTGACGGTGAACGGGAAAACCTACACCTCCCAGACCGGCGGCGCGGTGGTAGTCGACCCGGATCACAATACCTGGTATCTGCAGATCCCGGACAGCGATGCCCTGAGCGTGGCGAACTACGACGTAACCGCGCAGGTGAAGAGTAGCGCGGGCAACGGTAACACCACCGGTACGGCAACCGGTAGCCTGGTGATCGATACCACCTCGGTGAATACCGACTGGGCGACCACTGCGGGTAACCTGAATAACTCGACCATGACCGTCGGCACGAACAGCAGCGGCCTGTGGAATATCATTGCTAACGGCCAGTCTTACTCCAGCAGCGATAGCTCGACCTATGCCGGCAATACGCTGAGCAACACCCGTGGCTATTACGTAGTGAGTCAGACCGCCGCCGACTTTGACCGTAACGGCACCCAGGATATTTTCGCAACTGAGAACACCTACGCGGGTTCTACGCAGGTGATGTGGACCTACGATGGCAGCAGTTACACCGCCAGCCAGCTGGCAATGGGGACCACCATCTGGTACGGCGGCGTAATTGCCTACGATAAAACCGGGGATGGCTATCTGGATCTGGCCTACGGAGATGCCGGTATGGATTCCCTGACCTACCTGGTTAATACCAACGGCGTTCTGTCGCCGGACGGCACCGGCGGGGAAGGTGGATTCTACGGCCAGTTCGATTCCGGACGTGAAATCTCCGGCGTCGACCTGAACAACGACGGCACCGTGGACATCGTGCAGCACACCAACCGCAGCGGGGCGTACTCGCTCACCGTGATAAACAACAACGGGAACGGTACGCTCTCCATTGGCCAGAACCTGACCAACGTGTTTGTGGCCAACGCCTCGAATACCACCACGGCGGCGTCCATGACGTGGGCGGACTTTAACGGCGATGGCTACATGGACCTGTACCTGGGCAGCAGCTACAACAACAACGGCGGGGTGATTTACTACAACGACGGTACCGGGCAGCTTTCCACGACCAAAAGCGCGGTGGAAGCCTCTAACGCCACGGCGGGCTATCTGTCGGTGGCGGTAGACTGGAACGGTGACGGGCAGATGGACATCATCAAGCTCAGCACCTACGGCAGCTCACAGACGGCGACCCTGTTCACCAACAACGGCTACGGCTCAACCTGGACTTCAAGCCAGCTGGCGTCAGGGCTTGCTAATGTCACCGGCGTCGCCGCGGTGGACTACAACTGGGATGGTGCGCAGGATCTGCTGGTGTCTCAGCAGAATGGCAAGGTGGTGCTGGTGCAAAACAGCAAAACCATTGCTGACGGTACCGCGATGCATCTGCACATTATCGATAGCGAGGGCATCAACGCCTACTACGGCAACACGGTCAATCTGTACAACGCCGCGGGCGTACTGGTGGCCTCGCAGATCATCAACGCCCAGTCCGGCATTGGTTCGAATGATACCTCTGCGCTGGTAAGTTTCTACGGGCTGGATCCGAACGAAACCTACTCGGCGGAGATCGTGAAGATCACCAACGGCGTGTCGGATAACGTCACCTGGACCGGCCTGGACGCGAGCAACGGCAAAGAGGGTTATGTTCTCACCGCCGAAGCGGCCACCGGCGGCCACAGCGGAACCATTACCGGAACCGGGTATAACGACACCTTTATCGCAGAGGATGGGACCTATACCTATAACGGCTCCGGCGGCTGGAATACCCATTCCGACTACGACACCTGGAGCAATACCGGCGGCATGGACGTGGTGGATTACCGCAATGCCACCTCTGGGATAACTGTTGATTTGCGCCTCTCTACGGCGCAGGACACCGGCTTCGGTACCACACGGTTGTTGAATATTGAAGGGATTAACGGCTCCGACCATGACGACGTGATCACCGGCAACAGCGGTGATAACCAGTTCGAAGGCCGCGGCGGTAACGACACCTTCAACATCGGCAGCGGCGGTCAGGACACGCTGCTCTATAAGCTGATCAACGCGTCTGACGCGACGGGCGGCAACGGTAGCGATGTGGTGAACGGCTTTACCGTCGGTACCTGGGAAGGGACGGCAGACACGGACCGCATCGATCTGCGCGACCTGCTTTCCGACAGCGGCTATACCGGCACCGGCTCGGCGAGCTACGTGAACGGCGTGGCGACGCTGGACAGTAGCGCGGGCAACATTGCTGACTACATCCGCGTGGTGCAGAACGGCAGCAACACCGAGATCCAGGTTGACCTCGACGGGACGGGCGGCCAGTTCTCGCCAACCACCCTGGTGACGCTGAACGGCGTGCAGACGGATCTGGCGACGCTGCTGGCAAATCATCAACTGTTAATTGCGTAAAACAACGCCGCGGGGAGCGATCCTCGCGGCTTTTTGCGTTTCTTTACATTAATAGCCATAACCCTCTATTTCACAAGATTATTTTGCGGGCTCGTTTAGGTAACGTTCGATTTCTAATCATCTCGCAAAGGTATCATTTCAGTGCGAAATCATCGCCCTGAACAGGACGTAGCATTATGAAGACACATCCACAGTACGAACCCTGGTTGCAGGGCATGCTCATCATCGCTAAGCACTATCGGCTGGATTTTTCGGCGGAGCATGTTCGGGTCACGATTAACCATGAAAGCCAGTCTTCGCGCCAGCTGGTGCTGGAGGAGATGGCGCGCCAGCTTGGGCTGGGGATGCGTTGGGTAGCGGCGGAAGCCGTATCGCTCGACCCGTGGCGCTTACCGCTGCTGGCGGAGTTCACCGGCGGGCAAATCGCGGTCATCAACCGTATGGACAATGAAGGGAACATCAGCGTGCAGTTCAGCGGCGACGGCGGCCTGGAGACGACGCTGACGCGTGACGAACTCGGTTCGCGGTTAAAAGGGCTGATGGTACTGCGTCCCCTGGAGTCCACGCCGGATGCGCGCGTGGATGATTACATCAAACCCTATGAGAAAAACTGGTTCTGGCAGCTGGCGCTGAAAGACTGGCGTCGTTACAGCGATATTATGCTGGTGGCGCTGGTCGCCAACGTGCTGGCGCTCTCCGGCATGGTCTTTTCCATGCAGGTGTATGACAGGGTGGTGCCGTCCCAGTCGGAGGCCACGCTGTGGGTGCTGTTTGGGGGCGTGATGATCGCTATCGTGTTTGAATTCATCATGCGCATGCTGCGGGTGCATATTTCGGATGTGGTAGGGAAACGCGCCGACCTGCGTATTTCCGAGCGCGTGTTTGCCCACGCCCTGCGGATTAAAAACGGCGCACGGTCGAAATCGACCGGGTCGTTTATCGCCCAGATCCGCGAGCTGGAGTCGGTGCGGGAGCTGATCACCTCCACCACCATTGCAGCCATCTCCGATCTGCCGTTCTTCCTGCTGTTCGTCTTCATTCTGTGGATGATTGGCGGCCCGCTGGTGCTGGTGGTGCTGCTGGCCGTGCCGCTGCTGCTCATTCCCGGCCTGCTGGTGCAGCGCCCGCTGGGAAAACTCTCCAGCGAAGGGATGCGTGAATCGGCGATTCGTAACGCCACGCTGGTGGAAGCGGTGCAGGGGCTTGAGGACATCAAGCTGATGCGCGCCGAGCAGCGGTTCCAGAACCAGTGGAATAACACCAATGACGTTGCCGCCAGCGTCGGCATGAAACAGCGCTGGCTGACGGGGCTGCTGCTGACCTGGACCCAGGAGGTGCAATCTATCGTCTACGCCGTGGTGCTGCTGGTGGGCTGTTACCTGGTCATCAGCGGCGACATGACCACCGGTGCGCTGGTGGGCACCTCGATTCTGGCGTCCCGCACCATTGCGCCGCTGTCGCAGATTTCCGGCGTGCTCTCCCGCTGGCAGTCAGCAAAGGTGGCCCGCAAGGGACTGGATGACCTGATGCAGCGTCCGATTGACGATCCCCAGCACGGCAAAAAAGTGCATAAAGCCCACCTGCGCGGTGATTATCAGCTGGACGACGTCGGGTTTTATTACGACGAAGAAGAGAAGCTCACCGTGCTTAACGTCAGCAAACTGCGCATTCGCGCCGGGGAGCGCGTGGCGGTGCTCGGGCGGAATGGTTCGGGGAAAAGCACTTTGCTGCACCTGCTGGCGGGAATGCAGGAGCCACAGCAGGGCAGCATTTTGCTGGACGATATTGCTCTCAATCATCTTGACCCGGCTGACGTACGCCGCGATATGCAGCTGCTCAGTCAGCAGGCGAGGCTGTTCTTCGGCTCCGTACGCGACAACATCCTGATGGGTAATCCGCTGGCGACAGACGAGGAAATTCATCAGGCGCTGGTCAACAGCGGCGCGCTGGAGTTTGTGCGCAAGCAGAAAATGGGGCTGAACACCATCATCAACGAGGGCGGAATGGGGCTTTCCGGCGGGCAACGTCAGGCGCTGCTGCTGGCCCGCGCGCTGATCACCTCGCCGAATATTCTGCTGCTGGATGAACCCACTGCCTGGCTGGATGAGGTCAGCGAGAAGCAGTTTATCCAGCATCTGCACCAGTGGCTCGGTAAGCGCCGGACGCTGGTGGTGGCGACGCATCGTCTGCCGATTCTGGACCTGGTTGACCGCATCATCGTGCTGGAAAACGGCAAAGTGGTGATGGATGGCCCTCGTGATGCCATTTTACGCCAGCACGGAATGGCCCCGCAGCAGGCGCCGCAGCGCACGGTTAAACTGAAAACGGAGGGCGTGGCATGAATGATTTCTCCCGCTTTAATAGCCGACTGAAGGAGCCCCGCCTGCCGCGATCGTCGCTGGTGGCATGGTCGCTGTTTGCCCTGCTGGTGGTGTTTATTACCTGGGCCAGCCTGTTCCAGCTGGATGAGGTCACTACGGGCAGTGGCAAGGTGATCCCGTCCTCCCACGAGCAGGTGATCCAGTCCCTGGAAGGGGGAATTATCCACAGTCTGATGGTGCGCGAAGGCGATATCGTCGAGCGTGGTCAACAGCTTGCCCAACTGGACCGGACGAAAACCGAGTCCAGCGTGCTTGAGAGCGAGTCTCGATTAAATGCTGCGATGGCGACAGCCGCGCGTCTGAATGCTGAAGTGAACGACACCGGGCTGACATTCCCGGCAGAGCTGGATGACGACGTTGAGCTGGTTAAACAGGAAACGGCGCTTTACCAGTCTCGTCGCGAAAGCCTTGAAAAAGGGCTGGCGGGTTTACGCCAGGGAGCGGATCTCGTGCAGCGTGAACTGGCATTAACGCGCCCGCTGGTGACGCAGGGGGCGGCCAGTAAGGTCGAAGTTTTACGCCTTGAACGCCAAAAAAATGAACTGGAGAGCAAAATCACCGAGATGAAAAACCAGTACTACGTTCGCGCCCGCGAAGAACTGGCGAAAGCGAACGCGGAAATCGAAGCGCAGCGTTCGGTGATGAAAGGGCGCGAAGACTCACTCACCCGCTTAACGTTTAATGCGCCGGTGCGTGGCATCGTGAAAGACATTGACGTGACGACGGTTGGCGGGGTGATCCCGCCGAACGGCAAACTGATGAGCCTGGTACCGCTTGATGACCAGATGGTGATAGAAGCGAAAATCTCGCCGCGCGATGTCGCGTTTATCCATCCCGGGCAAAAAGCGCTGGTGAAAATCACCGCTTATGACTACTCCATTTACGGCGGGCTGGAGGGGGAGGTGACGATGATTTCACCGGATACCCTTCAGGACGAGGTGAAACGGGATGTTTATTATTATCGCGTTTATATCCGTACAGACAGTAACCATCTGACTAACCGGCAGGGCAAGGAATTCCCGGTGTTTCCGGGCATGATAGCTACGGTTGATATCAAAACCGGCAGTAAATCCGTCATTGATTATCTGCTGAAACCGTTAAATAAGGCAAAAGAGGCGCTGCGCGAGCGATAAAAAAGGCGTTCAGCAAGCCGAACGCCCGTCAGATCAGAGTGTAGACGTCATGTTGACAGCATGGCGTCGTTCTTTTGGCACCACATTGATGTAATGTGTGACATAGGCAAAATATAAACCGGCATAATTTTCGACAAGTTCGATAAATGCCGGGTAAATGGACATCCGGCCATCGCCGCGATCTTTAAGATAACCTGCCTCCTGTGCCGATTTGATAATGCGGTTGACGTGAATACGCGAGACGAAAAATTCTTTTGCAAGTGTGCTGGCTGAATACGCTATTATGGCACCGTATGCTGTTTTGTTTTTAATGGCCTGCAAATAGAGATAGAGCATAATCATCCGGCCACCATCCTTATCAATAAATAAACCCACCTCCGGAAGTACTTTACTGAATGTTAATCCGCGGAAAAGGTATTCTGCGGCGCGCCGGAAAAAGTTGTGCCTGAGTGTGTCATTGTCCAGAAGATTAACATTAATGTTGAATGTCGGATAAAGAATGCTAACAGGCGTGAACGCCCCGGACATATAGCGTTTAAGCTCATCCAGTCCTTTTTCCGTAGGCGCGATTTTTGTTTTTCGCCGATCTTCGGTACAGCGCCAGGTCTTAATTCGCCCGGTGGTTTTAAGTATGGTGATGATCGCAATAACGCTGTTAGGGCTGGCGATATTATAGCGTGAGCACAGTGCCTTAATCTCCGAGACCGACTCAGCCTGATTGCCAAAAACAAAACAACATATTGAGAGTATTATATTGAACCGTGATTCCTGAAGCATCGTTTTGTAGAACAGGGGTTGTTTTTTATAAATGGCGTCATTGATTCTGTAATGTTCTATTATAGCTTCACTAAATCGCGGGTTGTTTTTAATGACATCCCGCCGATGTAGCAAAGCTCTGGATGAGATGTGATTATCCATAGCATTTTCTCTTTTTTGTCTGAGCCGATGAGAAGAAGTGTCCGGACTTCTTTTTCGGAATTTTCATTATACCTTGAGAAAGTCCTGGTTACTGTTGTTATATGAAAAGAAAATGATATTTATGCTGCATATGGATGAGTCGGTTGATTAACGCAAAGATGTTCATGTGCATAACATTGATAACGGTTTATTAACCAAATGGGGTGCGGTAAAATTATTCAATGCGACAAGGAATATTGGCTTTAATTACATATGGGAATGATGTTTGTATTCTCAGGAGCAGGTTATGTCTCAAAATTTACCTTCTGTGCAAGGTACTTGCTACAAGCAACGGTTTGTTATTTCAGCCTGCGGTTTCACCTTTGAAGGGTATAGCCTGCTTCTGAAATCTCGAGGCGTACACGCCACGCGACTCCATTTTGAAGAGGATGAAATATGTTCCGTTGACGTTGAAAAAATGATGGAAAATCAATCGCCCGAGGTTTCGGTTTTCCTTGGTCGTGACGTTGCTACTTTTCTTGAAAGCCTGAAGCGCTTGGTATCCGTTCTGAATGCACTGCCGGTGATTTGCAGGGTCACCCTGTATGGTGCACTACCTGAGCGATGGCTTAATGCAACGTTGAGAAGTCTCGTTAATAATACAAAAAAGCTTTCCACGATCAGGGTAGAGAATATTACAGAAATAATGGGCTTTGTAAAAAATGAGACAGATGAGCGTGCTGGCCCTTCACGCTTGTTGCGTAACGTACCGGACAAGGAGGGTAAAAAAAATTTGCATGGGTTAACACATCGCGAGTTAACCGTGCTACTGAATTTCTATCGGGGTATTTCCATAAAAGAGCAGAGTAAGAGGTTAGGGCTGTCAGATAAAACTATTTATACCCATCGCAAGGTGGGTTTGGGTAAATTATATATTATCAGAGTATGGTTTAGCGACTCTCGCGTTTTCAGAGATGAGGTTTGTGCAGGAAAAAATAAAACAAAAGTGTTTTCGGAAACGGAAATAGATATATTACAAGCGTTACATAAACGGGAAATCTTTGCGGCTTATCAAATTATCACTGATAGTGATAAAAAAGGAGTTGGATTTGAAATCCTGCTGCGCTGGCATAAAAAAGGTGAGATCCTGAAGCCAGCCTATTTTCTGGGAGGGATAAAAAATAGTGAAATATGGCTCAAGCTAACGGCGTTAGTCATCCATGCGGCCGTATCAGGTATCAATAAATACAATGGAAAATATTATTTTTCAGTTAACATTCCTCCTCAACTTGCTTCGGGAAACGCGCTGCCGGGGATGGCCAAAAAGGCCGTCGAAATGTTATTCAAACCGCAGTGGGCCGGGAAACTGGTCTTTGAAGTAGCTGAAACGATTGACGTAACAAAGGATAAAAATATTCCCGAAACACTCCAGCGTTTACGCGCCGAGGGATGTCGGCTTTTTCTGGATGACTGTTTTTCAAAATATCATGCTATGCTGCCCATCAGACTGATTAATGTTGATGGACTAAAGCTTGATCGCGATATTGTTGAGCACTTTGTAGCTAACGACAAAGACTATAGCATTATTAAAGCGATACAGGTTTACAGCGACATGACGGGGACCGAATGCGTTGCGGAAGGCGTCGATAGCGAAGAAAAATTTGAAAAACTTGTCGCGTTAGGGGTTAAGCGATTCCAGGGTTATTATCTTTCCCGCGCGGTTAAAGAAGAAGAGTTGGATCGAATGGTACGGCTATTTAGTTAACGGCTTCACTATGCTGGTGGTACGACAGACTACAGTATTCGACCACCAGTAAAAAACACTCACTCACCGTCGCAATAGTGTATTCTCAGATATCATCACGCGTAAAGCCGACAACAATTTCAAGTGTGTTGCGAATGACATCGCAGGCTTCAGGCTCCTCGGTAATTTCAAGGGCGTGAATCAGTTGCAGGATGATCTCTTTATTCGAAAGGTTGTCACCGGTCAGCATAATACAGCGTATTGCCGAGCCTAACACTTCAACTTCACCACTGAGATGCTTTCCAGCATTAAGAAAGTGTTCCGCCAGTCCTTTATCGTGCAGGGCTTCAAAATTATACGTCTGGTGCATAGTCGCTTTACTCATGGTGGTCACCGTCTCGGTTAAAATTAGTGTTTCTTATTTGGGCTCAGAAGCGTGTTGTGAGTAAAGAGAGAGCGCATGCGGCCAATATCATAATCGCCCATCACTCTTCCCCGGTCGTGCGATACGCCGGTTACACGCTGGCGCACTTCATCTTCAGCGGCAATCAATGCATTTTTACGCTCATCATTTGATTCAACGTTAGCCATCGCCTGCAGGCGATTAGCAAGAGACGCAAAGGTAATAGGTCCGTTCTCTTTCAGTATGGATAATACGGCCTCACCGATAAGGTCATCCTTAAGTCGTTCAAATTTAGTTCTATGCATAGCTTAATCTCACTCTGCTACACGCGGCTGTAGCATGGGGTTAGTCATCGCATCCAGATGCTCTATTCTCACTCAGCATGACTAACTTAGTAAGTTAAAAACAGTGTTCAGGTTAACGCTCGAAGAAGAGGGCTATCAAACCGTTATAGTGCGCTTTCTCTACGTCAGACGTTGATTCTTCAATTCTGCGCAACAGCTTTGTACAAATTGTCATTCTGCTCAGTTGTACATTTTCTTTGATGATCTCACTGACGATGGCACCAAGGGTTTCCTGCTGTGTTGGGACGTTATCCTTGTTAAAATACAAGGTTATAGCGCTTTCTGCTGTAGAGGGAGCATGGTTGCGACGCATAATTTTCCACCGTTGACAAACAATTTTGTAACATCACTGGCATCGAATTTATACTATCCGGTCAAATCTGTACATCTAAATTGTACAAGTTTTTCGTGCGGTTCGGGGATTTGTCATAAGAACTATCAAAATTAGGGGGGAAGAGAGGGAGAAAAACGTGGGGCATAGAAAAGGCCCCGGAGGGCCTGAAATTATTTCCGTCCCAGCAGAAGTCCCAGAACGATGCCTACCGCACCCGCAGCGATTAAGCCCGTTAACGGGTTATTTCTGACGGCTTCAGTAACATCCGAGACGGCATCACTGGCCTGAGCAGCATATTTTTTCGCTGCACCTTTCACCTGATGTTTAGGGGAATCAACGAATTCACCAAACTGCTGCTGCGCAGAGCCGGATAATTCATCAAGTTTGTTTTTGGCTTTATCGCCAGCGTATTGTGCATTTTTATCAGTGTCGAAATCAGACATTCCAGCCTCCTTTTGTTGATAGTCTAAGGATAGACGCTGATGGCAAGAGTGAGAGAGAATTCGCTAAAATCGACGCCTGATTACCTCTTTTTAGGATATGTCTTTCTTACATGTCCACCATAACGCCCTAAGGATGGAGTGGATAAATATTTCCCTCGCCGTCTCTGTCTACGTAGCGGGAAGAGACTATTTCTCTCGTGCGTTAGCGCGAAAGGTAATGTAATAGCCAAGGGATGCGGCCAGGCACAGCATATAGCCGAACGATTCCGAACCTTCCTCCACGGCGTTTTTCACGACACGCATATAGCCATGCTCCAGAATGGCGTGCCACAGCACTTGCATCCCAAAGAGACGGGAGAAGACCAGTACAGCCAGCAGACCGCTCAACAGAATACCGTACCAGGGGGATTGCGTGTATTTTGCCAGCTGTTCCAGGGTAGTGCGAAAATGCATAACGGGGCGAATTATAGCCAGCAGAGCGGTAATCAGCGCGAACCACACCCAACTCCCATGAGAAATGAGATCAAAAAGCGCGTCCAGTTCACGAATTAACATCGTCAGGAAAAAACCGCCAACCAGTATATTACAGTAACGCATGGATTCGTTCATTTTCGCCAGACGAAAATGGAGAAAAACGATAGTCGCTAATACCGTTTCCTGCATAATTTCGGTCAGTGATAATTCCGGAATATCATGGCCGACAAACCGCATATCAACCCAAAGACAAAGTATAATAAGCGCGCATGCGACCGCCGCGCCAACAAAGAATAAAAAGCTCTTTAGTACAATCATTAACACCACCATTTTGTTTGTAGCAGTATGTTAGGTGACGAGAATGTTATTTCTGTTCACATCGTGCCATATAAGTGCTGAATTTTAACATTACGAGCTAAATAGGATTCGTAGCGGCCAGAATAAACCCTAAATATCTTTTGTTCCTTGCCGGCGATGTGCTCATTGCAGCGTCTCTATCTTGTGGTTTACAGGGCAATAACATACGGGGTACCATACCCCCCTATAGTATCAGGAGGGCGTATGCCGCATTCACCCGAAGATAAAAAACGTATTCTGACCCGCGTCCGCCGCATTCGAGGCCAGGTTGATGCCCTTGAACGCGCCCTGGAGTCGGGCGATCCCTGTCTCGCCATTCTGCAGCAAATAGCCGCCGTGCGCGGTGCTGCCAATGGCCTGATGGGTGAAATGGTTGAAATTCACCTCAAAGATGAGCTGGTGACGGGGGAGACCACCCCGGATCAGCGGGCAGTGCGGATGGCGGAAGTCGGCCATTTGCTGCGCTCTTATCTAAAATAAACCCACACACCTCACAACAAGGGAAAGACATCATGAAATCTCGCGCAGCTGTCGCGTTCGGCCCAGGCCAGCCGCTGAAAATCGTTGAAATTGATGTTGCTCCGCCGAAGAAAGGCGAAGTGCTGATCAAAATTACTCACACCGGCGTCTGCCATACCGATGCGTTTACCCTGTCCGGTGACGATCCGGAAGGCGTATTCCCGGCGGTGCTCGGCCACGAAGGGGGCGGTGTGGTGGTGGAAGTGGGTGAAGGCGTTACCAGCCTGAAGCCCGGCGACCATGTGATCCCGCTCTACACCGCAGAGTGCGGCGAGTGTAAGTTCTGCAAATCCGGCAAAACTAACCTCTGTCAGGCCGTGCGCGCCACGCAGGGCAAGGGTCTTATGCCGGACGGCACAACCCGCTTCTCCTATAACGGCGAGCCAATCTATCACTACATGGGGACCAGCACCTTCAGCGAATACACGGTGTGCGCCGAGATCTCACTGGCGAAAGTGAATCCGCAGGCCCCGCTGGATAAAGTCTGTCTGCTCGGCTGCGGTGTCACCACCGGTATCGGCGCGGTGCATAACACGGCGAAAGTGAAAGAGGGTGACACCGTGGCGGTGTTCGGCCTGGGCGGGATCGGTCTGGCGGTCATACAGGGCGCGGTACAGGCGAAAGCTGGGCGTATCATTGCTGTGGATACCAACCCGGAGAAATTTAAGCTCGCAGGTGAGATGGGTGCGACCGACTTCATCAACCCGAAAGACTACGACAAACCGGTTCAGGACGTGATCGTTGAGCTGACCGACGGCGGCGTGGATTTCAGCTTCGAATGTATCGGCAACGTCAACGTAATGCGCTCAGCGCTGGAGTGCTGCCACAAAGGCTGGGGCGAGAGCATCATTATCGGTGTGGCCGGCGCGGGTCAGGAGATTAAAACCCGTCCCTTCCAGCTGGTGACAGGGCGCGTATGGCGCGGGTCGGCATTTGGCGGCGTGAAAGGCCGTACACAGCTGCCGGGCATGGTTGAAGATGCGATGGTCGGCAAAATTCAGCTCGACCCGTTCATTACGCACCGCCTGCCGCTGGAGCAGATCAACGAAGCTTTCGATCTGATGCACGAAGGAAAATCCATTCGTACCGTCATCCATTTCGGCGACAACTGATTATTCTGCCAGCGGTTTTTCCCGCTGGCATTTCTTCCCTGATCTTCTCTAAAGTGTGACCTGTCTGGCGCTTTTAGGCGTAATCTAATTCCCCGCTGTGCCGATGACTCTTTTACAGGCGTGTTTTTACGCATCTTACCTATAAGAGAGTCGACGGTCATGGACAACACAACATCGATGCAGGCGCAGCACAAGCTGAGTTTCTTGCATCACATCCGGCTGGTTCCGCTGTTTTCCTCCATTCTCGGTGGCATTATTCTCCTGTTTGCCTTGAGCTCGGGTCTGGCAGGCTATTTCCTGCTCCAGGCCGATAACGATCAGCAGGATGTCACAGCAGAAATCCAGGTGCGCACCGGTCTGTCAAACAGTTCCAACCATTTACGCACCGCCCGTATCAACATGATCCACGCGGGGGCGGCGAGCCGCATCGCGGAGATGGAGGCGATGAAGCAAAACATCGCTGAGGCTGAGACCCGCATCAGGCAGTCGCAGGATGGATTTGCCGCCTATATGAAGCGCACCGTTCGCACTCAGGCTGATGAAGCGCTGGATGGCGATCTGAAAGCCCGCTATGACGCCTACATCGCCGGTATGCAGCCGATGCTGAAATATGCCAAAAACGGCATGTTTGAAGCCATTATCAACCATGAAAATGAGACCGCGCGTCCGCTGGACGATGCCTATAACGCGGTGTTGCTGAAGGCGATAAAAATCCGCACCGAACGCGCGAACGCACTGACGGCGCAGGCTCACACCCGCACCCGGCTGGGGCTGATGTTTATGTTCGGCGCGTTTGGCCTGGCGCTGGCGCTGGCGGTGATCACCTTTGTGGTGCTGCGCCGTACGGTGATAAACCCGCTTCAGCGAGCCGCTACGCGTATCGAAAATATCGCGAAAGGCGATTTAACCATGCCGGACGAACCGACCGGGCGCAGCGAAATTGGCCGCCTGACGCGCGATCTGCAAACAATGCAGCACGCGCTGGTGGCAACCGTGGGCACGGTGCGGCAGGGGGCGGAGGAGATTTACCGTGGAACCAGCGAGATCTCCGCGGGTAATACCGATCTCTCATCCCGAACCGAACAGCAGGCGGCGGCCATCGAACAGACGGCGGCCAGCATGGAGCAGCTCACCGCGACGGTGAAGCAAAACGCCGATAACGCGCATCATGCGAGTAAACTTGCAGAAGATGCCTCCGGTAAGGCCAGCCGCGGGGGGCAGATGGTCTCCGGCGTGGTGAAAACCATGGGTAATATTTCCACCAGCTCGAAGAAGATCTCTGAAATTACCGCCGTGATTAACAGCATCGCGTTCCAGACCAATATTCTCGCGCTCAATGCGGCGGTCGAGGCGGCGCGTGCGGGTGAACAGGGACGCGGCTTTGCGGTCGTAGCGAGTGAAGTCCGCACCCTGGCAAGCCGCAGCGCGAACGCGGCGAAAGAGATTGAAAGCCTGATTAATGAATCGGTGTCGCTTATCGATCAGGGTTCCGGGGAGGTGGTTGCGGCGGGCAATACCATGAATGAGATCGTCGAGGCGGTTAAACGCGTCACCGATATTATGCTGGAGATTGCGGCCGCGTCTGATGAGCAGAGCCGCGGCATTGTTCAGGTGAGCCAGGCGATTTCCGAGATGGATAAGGTGACGCAGCAGAATGCCTCGCTGGTGGAAGAAGCCTCTGCGGCGGCGGCCTCGCTGGAAGAGCAGGGCGCGCGTCTGACGGAAGCCGTTGGCGCGTTTCGTCTCAATGGGGCACGAGCAGGAAGGACTGCTGCCGCAACCGCAGCAAAACCCGCGCCTTTAACCCCGGCGGCGGCTGTCTCAGGTGATAACTGGGAAACGTTCTGAGTAAGACAGACCCGCCCTCGCGGCGGGTTCTGCGTTTAGGGTCAGAGAGGCATTGACTTACGAATGGCGCTTAACAGCGTTTGGGCGCCTTCAGAGAGCGGGGCATCTACCCGCGTCAGGATCCCAATGGGTTCTCCTGCGCCGGGTGAGGTTACCGGCAGCGCGGTGAGCACGCCGCGTCGCAGATCGTCCTTCACCGCGCCGGACGGCACAAACCACACGTAGTCATAATCCACCGTCAGCTGGCGCGAAAGAGACGCCGAGAGCGTTTCAATACACCCTGAAGGCAGCGTGCAGCCCTGCATTTGCAGCAACGCTTCCGCATTCTGACGCGGAACCGTTCCTTTCGGGGAGACTACCACCGGCCACTCCATTACGCGGCTTAAGGTGACGGTATCCTGCAGCAGGGGATGATTCGGACGCACGACCAGCTTCAGTGATTCCAGGAACAGCAGCTCGTAATTCAGGCCGCTCATCAGTTCCGGATCGGACATCCGGCCAATGCCCAGATCCAGCTCGCCTGACTTCAGGCCCGCCAACAGCATGGTGTTATTCATGGTCGCGACCTGAAGCGTGGCGTGCTTTTGCTGGCGGTGGAACTGGCCGATCGCCGCAGGCAATATGCCCAGCGCCGCCGTTGGCAGTGCCCCCACGCGCACGATGTCGCTGGCCTGCTCTTCTTTACGGTTTAAGGCCTGACCGGCGGTATTGAGGGCATCAAGAACTTTAACGGCATGCGTCAGGAACTGTTCGCCTACGAGCGTAAGCTGAGCGCCCAGACGGCCGCGGTCGAACAGACGGGTTCCGGTAAGCTGTTCCAGTTCGTTCAGCGTTTTGGATAGTGCAGGCTGACTAAGGTTAAGGGTTTCAGCCGCTCGCCCCAGCGTTCCCTGTTGAGCGACGGCCACAAATGTATGCAAATGGCGCAAGCGTATGCGCTGACTGAACAGACCATTTTTTTCCATAGGCGATGTTAAAAACAGAGCGACGCGGGTGACAAGTTAAGTTGTTTGAATTTGATAACCTGATAGCAAAATATTTTTAACATTTGATCTGTTTGAGTTACAACTGTTTTTCGAAAACGCCCATGCTTTGACCACTCGTCTGCCTGGATCACAATTTGTAAATTCTTCCCAACGAAAAGAACGGGCTTCTCTACACTCCAGGTAGTATTCACTGGAGGCATGACATCATGGCGAACACCATCACGGCTGATGATATTCGGGAACACTTTTCGCAGGCTATGTCGGCGATGTACCAGCAGGAAGTTCCGCAGTACGGCACCTTGCTGGAACTGGTGGCGGACGTTAACCTGGCGGTTCTGGAAAATAACCCACTTTTACATGAACAACTGGCAAATGCAGACGAACTGGCGCGCCTGAATGTTGAACGTCACGGTGCGATCCGCGTTGGCACCGCGCAGGAGCTTTCCACCCTGCGCCGGATCTTCGCCATTATGGGCATGTACCCGGTCAGCTACTACGATCTCTCCCAGGCGGGCGTGCCCGTCCACTCGACGGCGTTTCGTCCGACTGACGATGCGGCGCTCTGCCGTAATCCGTTTCGCATTTTTACCTCGCTGCTGCGCCTGGAGCTGATTGAAAACGTTGCGCTGCGCGAAAGGGCGGCAGAGATCCTCTCCCGGCGCAACATCTTTACGCCGCGCTGCCTGGACCTGATCGACCTGCATGATGTACAGGGACACTTTACCGAGGCACAGGCGCGCGAATTTGTGCAGGAAGCCTTAGAAACCTTCCGCTGGCATCGCCATGCGACGGTCGATCAGGAAACCTATCTGGCGCTTAGCAACGAACATCGCCTGATAGCCGACGTGGTCTGTTTCCCGGGGTGCCATATCAACCATCTCACGCCGCGCACGCTGGATATCGACCGGGTACAGGAACTGATGCCGAAGTACGGCATTGAGCCGAAAATCCTGATTGAAGGCCCGCCGCGCCGCGAGGTGCCGATCCTCCTGCGCCAGACCAGCTTTAAGGCGCTGGAAGAGCCGGTGCTTTTCGCGGGAGAACACAAGGGTACGCATACCGCGCGTTTCGGTGAGATTGAGCAGCGGGGCGTGGCCCTTACGCCGAAAGGGCGCGAGCTGTACGACCGTCTGTTAAATCAGGCCGGGACCGGCAAAGACAACCTGACCCATCAGCTTCACCTGCGCGAGATCTTCAGCACCTTCCCGGACAGCGAAATGTTCCTGCGCCGTCAGGGGCTGGCTTATTTCCGCTACCGTCTGACTCCGACAGGTGAGGCGCATCGCCACGCGTTTCGTCCCGGCGACGATCCGCAGCCGCTGATCGAACGCGGCTGGGTTGTGGCGCAGCCGATCACCTATGAGGATTTTCTGCCCGTCAGCGCGGCGGGGATTTTCCAGTCGAATCTTGGCAATGAAACGCAGGCGCGCAGCCACGGCAATGCCAGCCGCAATGCCTTCGAAGCCGCGCTCGGCTGTGCGGTGTACGACGAGTTTACGCTTTACGAGGAGGCGGAAGCGCGCAGCAAACAGCGTTGCGGTTTGCTCTGAAACCGTTACTCTGCAGGGGTGTGATGGAAAAAGAAGGTTGGTATGGAAAATCCCTCCGCCCCTGTGGTTGAAACGCGCCAGGGCGCACTAATTGGTTCTACTGAAGGCGATACCCATGTGTGGTGTGGCATTCCTTATGCGGCACCGCCGGTTGGCCCGTGGCGCTGGCGCTCCCCACGCCCCCCTGCACGCTGGGATGGCGTGCGTCCGGCGACGGCATTCTCCGCCTCCAGCTGGCAGAGCAGCGAAAGCTGTCAGGAGCTGGGCGGCGGCGATCCTGGCCAGTTCTCTGAAGACTGCCTGTACCTTAACGTCTGGTCGCCAGTCGTACGCGCCGATCCGCTTCCGGTGATGGTCTGGCTGCACGGCGGAGGATTTACACTCGGCGCTGGCGGTCTGCCTCCGTATAACGGCAGGGCGCTGGCGAAGCGCGGCACGGTGGTGGTGACAATTAATTACCGTCTCGGCCACCTCGGCTTTTTTGCCCATCCGGCGCTTGAGGGGGAAGAAGAACGCGTGGTGCATAACTTTGCGCTGCTCGATCAGATCCAGGCCCTGGAATGGGTGCGCGATAACATTGCCGCGTTCGGCGGCGATCCTGAGAACATCACCGTATTTGGCGAGTCGGCCGGTGCGCGCAGCGTGCTGTCGCTGATGGCTTCTCCGCTTGCGGGAGGACTGTTCCATAAAGCCATTGTGCAAAGCGGGTACACGCTGCCCGACACCCCGCGCGAGCAGGCCATGCATAAAGGCGAAGTGATTGCTGCCCATTTTGGCCTGCAAAATGCCACCGCGGAACAGCTTCGCGCGATCCCGCCTGAGGCGTTCTGGCCGCTGACCTCGCCACTGAATATCGCCCCTGCGCCCATCGTGGGTGACTGCGTTTTGCCTGAGGCCATGCTCGATGTCTTTTTCGCTGCCCGTCAGCATTCAGTACCGGTGATGATTGGGTCAAACAGCGACGAAGCCAGCGTGATGTCGGTGTTCGGGATCGATCTGGCCGGTCAGATTCAGAAGCTCCGTCGCGAGCGGCGCTTTGGCCTGGGGCTGATCAAGCTGCTTTATCCGGGCGTGAAGGGCGATGAGGAACTCGGCAGGCAGGTTTGCCGCGACATGGCCTTTACCACCATGGGATATGTGGTGATGCAGGCGCAGCAGCGGGCAGGCGGCCTGTGCTGGCGATACTGGTTTGATTATGTGGCCGAAGCGGAGCACGCGACGTATACCAACGGCGCCTGGCACGGTAACGAAGTGCCCTACGTGTTCGATACCCTTGGGCAGGTGGAACCCTCGCGGCAGTATGTAAATGAACGCGATCTGGCCTTCGCCGCTCAGGTGGCGGATTACTGGGTGAGCTTCGCCCGGGATGCGGGAGCACGCGATAGCCTGGTGGGGCCCACGCGCTGGCCCGCCTGCCGGAAAGGGCGGGACGTGTTGTTACGCATCGGTGTGAATAAACATGCAGGTTTTCGGCTTGAAAACCGTTTTATGCGTGCCCGTATGAGCCTCTTCAAACGGGTAATGAAACACCACGTCAGCCTCGACTGAGCAGACAGGCACGAAACGCATCCAGCCCGTTCTCCGGGTCGGGTGCGTCGCGTAACACCAGCCGGTAGCTCGCCCCCGTCTTTATGCTCGTATCATAAGGCCGCATCAGCCGTCCGGCGTGCACGTCCTCCTCCACCAGCGTTTCATCCGCAATGGCGATGCCCAGCCCCTGAATGGCGGCGGTAATGGCCAGATCCATGGTTTCAAAGTGTTGATTTTTGAGCATAGCTTGCGCCGGACGCGGCTGTTTCGCCAGCCACAGCGTCCAGTCCGTTTTGTCCCGCGTGGGGTGAAGGAAGGTGAGTGTTTCCAGCGCAGAACCGGCCCGCAGCGGGCTCATCACCGGGGTTAAGGCCTCTTCGAACAGCAGATCGCCGGCGCTCATGTGCGTTCCAAACACAATCGCCGCGTCATAGGATTCGGTTTTGAAATTGACGTTATGATCGGTGGTAGTGGTCAGCGCAATCTGGAGTTCCGGCTGTTCGCGCTCGACCTGTAACAGACGCGGTACCAGCCAGCGCATCGCGCAGGTAGGCGCTTTCAGACGAATTACGGTCTGGTGCGTCCGCGCCTGTTCAGCAACGTTAAGCAGGTGCTCAAACGCAGATTGCAGTTCCGGCAGCAGGGCGCTTCCCTGTGAAGAAAGACGCAGGCCGCGAGCATGGCGTTCGAACAGCGGGAAGCCGAACCAGCTTTCCAGCGAGGCAATTTTGCGGCTTACCGCCCCCTGCGTCAGACAAAGCTCCTTCGCGGCATGGGTAAGATTCAGGTGACGCGCGGTCACGATAAACGTCTCTACGGCATTAAGCGGAAATGAACGACGCGACATATCTCACCTTAGCTATGCGTTTTTGTCATGGCTATTATGACAACAATTCGATTGTCCCGGCAATCAAGTTATTGTTTGAATAGTTATGCATTCACCACGAGAAGGGACAGAGGATGACTTTGAAAACGCCGGTGCAGACCCGCTCCAAATTGCCCGATGTAGGAACCACCATTTTTACCGTTATCGGCCAGCTTTCAGCCCGGCATAACGCCATCAACCTTTCTCAGGGTGCGCCGAATTTTTCCTGCGACCCAAAACTTATCTCCGGCGTCACTCGCGCCATGGAGTCAGGGCATAACCAGTATGCCTCCATGACCGGGCTGCAACCGCTCAGAGAGCGCATCGCGGACAAAATTGCCACGCTCTATGGCACCCGCTATGACCCGGCGAGTGAGGTACTGGTGACTGCCAGCGCCAGCGAAGGGCTTTACTCAGCCATCAGCGGGCTGGTTCATCCTGGCGATGAGGTGATCTATTTCGAGCCCTCCTTTGACAGCTATGCGCCGATTGTCCGTCTGCAGGGGGCGACGCCGATCGCTATTAAGCTGACGGTACCGGATTTTGCCGTGAACTGGGATGAAGTACGCGCGGCTATTACCCCACGCACGCGGATGATCATCGTCAATACGCCGCACAACCCGAGCGGACAGGTGTTTTCAGCCGCCGATCTGCACCAGCTGGCAGCGCTGACGCGCCACACCGACATCATCATTTTGTCTGACGAAGTGTACGAGCACGTCGTTTTTGATGGCGAACCGCATCACGGGATGGCAACGCACCCGCAACTGGCGGAGCGCAGCGTGATTATTTCTTCTTTCGGAAAAACCTATCACGTCACCGGCTGGCGAGTGGGTTATTGTGTGGCGCCCGCGGAGCTGATGGATGAGATATGTAAGGTCCATCAATTTTTAATGTTCTCGGCCGATACGCCGATGCAGTACGCGTTTGCCGAACACATGACCGATCCGCAAACCTGGCTGTCGCTGGCGGCGTTTTATCAGCGCAAGCGCGATCTGCTGCAAAGCTTGCTCGCCGACTCACCGTTCAGGCTGCTTCCGAGTGCCGGTTCGTTCTTCCTGCTTGCGGATTACAGCGGCTTTAGCGACGAGCGCGACAGCGAGATGGTGAAAAGGCTGATTGTTGAGTACGGGGTTGCCACCATTCCGCTGTCAGCGTTTTATGCCGATGGCACGGACAATAAACTGATCCGTCTCTCTTTTGCGAAAGATGAGGCGACGTTACGGGCAGGTGCCCAGGCCCTTTGTCGGGTTACACCACGTTAAGGAATTTGAGATGAAATTACGCGCGTTAGTTGTCGGCATAGGACTGCTGTGTTCATTCTCGTCGTTTGCTGCTACCGAGTTGCGATACGGGCTGGAAGCGGAATATCCGCCGTTTGAAAGCCGCAATGCCTCAGGGGAGCTGGAAGGATTTGACGTAGAACTGGGAAATGCCATCTGTAAAGCCGCCGCGCTGAAGTGCAGCTGGGTAGAAACCTCGTTTGATGCGTTGATTCCCGGTCTGGTGGCGAAAAAGTTCGACGCCATAAACTCGGCGATGAACATCACCGAACAGCGTCGTAAGAGCATTGATTTTACCCAGCCCATCTACCGTATTCCCTCCCAGCTGGTGGGCAAAGCCGGTTCTGCGGTAGAGGCCACGCCGGAAGGGCTGAAGGGCAAAACCATCGGCGTTCTTCAGGGTTCAATTCAGGAAACCTACGCCAAAGAGCACTGGGAAAAGCACGGTGTCACCGTGGTGTCTTATAAAGATCAGAATATGGCCTGGGGAGATCTGCTGAATGGCCGCATCGATGCCTCGCTGGTCATGTCAGCGGCCGGGCAGGCAGGTTTCCTCAGCAAGCCGCAGGGTAAAGGGTTTGGCTTTATCGGCAAACCGGTGTCGGACGACACCATCCTCGGCAGTGGGATCGGCTTTGGGCTGCGTAAGGGGGATGAGGCCACCAAAAAGCAGCTTGATGCCGCAATTGATAAAGTACGTGCCGACGGCACGATCGCTAAACTGGCTGATAAGTACTTCCCGGGTATCGATGTCAGCGTAAAATAACCGCCTCGTTGGTCCCGGCTGACGATGTCCAGCCGGGACATTTTTATACATAACTTTACCCCTTTTTCAGGCCGTTCTGGTCGACAGAAAATATTTCTCGGTTTGTTCAGATAATCACCCTCCAACAATTGGATTCTTAACCGTTTTTGTTTAGGCTGTGCGTTCTTTCTTGCCGTCATTTCGCTGCGCGCGAAACTCATTCACACGACCATAAGGACGTTTTCTCAGGCATGAATCGCAGACGTTTTCTCAAAGGTTCCCTGGCAATGGCTGCCCTGAGCGGCACTTCTGGCCTTGCTTCTCTGTTTTCCCAGGCGGCGTATGCTGCTGACTCCGACATTGCCGACGGTCAGAGCCGTCGCTTTGACTTCTCTGTTCTGCAATCCATGGCGCACGATCTGGCGAAAACCCCGTGGGGTGGTGCGCCGCGTCCGCTGCCGGAAACGCTGGCCACCATGACGCCGCAGGCGTACAACGCCATCCGTTACGATGAGAAACAGTCGCTGTGGAATAACATTGAAGGTCGCCAGCTGGACGCCCAGTTCTTCCATATGGGGATGGGATTCCGCCGCCGCGTGCGCATGTTCTCGCTGGATCAAAGCACCTCTCAGGCGCGTGAGATCCACTTCCGTCCAGAGCTGTTCAGCTACGGCGATACGGGCGTGGATACCAAACAGCTTGAAGGTCAGAGTGACCTCGGCTTCGCCGGATTCCGCGTCTTTAAAGCGCCCGAACTGGCGCGACGCGATATCGTTTCGTTCCTGGGCGCGAGTTACTTCCGCGCAGTGGATGATACCTACCAGTACGGCCTTTCCGCGCGCGGGCTGGCGGTGGATACCTTTACTGACACCCCGGAAGAGTTCCCGGATTTCACCTCCTTCTGGTTTGAAACCGTTAAGCCGGGCGATACCACCTTTACCGTCTATGCGCTGCTGGACAGCCCGAGCATTACCGGTGCCTATAAGTTTGTGATCCACTGTGAGAAGAGCCAGGTGATCATGGACGTCGAAAACCATCTCTATGCGCGCAAAGACATCAAGCAGCTCGGCATCGCGCCGATGACCAGCATGTTCAGCTGCGGCAACAACGAACGCCGCATGTGCGACACCATTCATCCGCAGATCCACGATTCAGACCGCCTGGCAATGTGGCGCGGTAACGGAGAGTGGATCTGCCGACCGCTGAACAACCCGCAAAAGCTGCAATTTAACGCTTATCTGGATAAAAACCCGAAAGGCTTTGGTTTGTTGCAGCTTGACCGTGATTTCTCCCATTACCAGGACGTCATGGGCTGGTATAACAAGCGACCAAGCCTGTGGGTCGAGCCGCGCAACAACTGGGGTAAAGGATCCATCGCCCTGATGGAGATCCCGACAACCGGCGAGACGCTCGATAACGTGGTCTGCTTCTGGCAGCCGGAAAAACCGGTGCAGGCGGGTGATGAACTGGACTTCAAATACCGTCTCTACTGGAGCGCGCAGCCGCCGGTGCGTTCACCGCTGGCAAACGTCTACGCTACCCGTACCGGTATGGGCGGCTTCCCGGAGGGCTGGGCGCCTGGTGAAAATTACCCGAAAGTGTGGGCCCGTCGCTTTGCCATCGACTTCGTCGGGGGCGATTTGAAGGCCGCCGCACCGAAGGGCATTGAGCCGGTGATCACCCTGTCCAGCGGTGAAGCGAAGCAGGTGGAGATCCTCTACGTCGAGCCGTTCGACGGGTATCGCATTCTGTTTGACTGGTATCCAACCTCTGACTCCACCGAGCCGGTCGATATGCGTCTGTTCCTGCGCTGTCAGGGCGACGCCATCAGCGAGACCTGGCTGTACCAGTATTTCCCGCCCGCGCCGGACAAACGTAACTACGTTGACGACCGGATCATGCGTTAGTCCTTATGGGTTTGTGCCGGGTGGCGGCTTCGCCTTACCCGGCCTGATCCGGACGCATTTGTAGGCCGGGTAAGCGTTAGCGCCACCCGGCAATTAAGAGGCACTATGTCTTCAGAAATTATCCCCGTAACCCAGGAAATCGAGCTTCGCGCCGTCGAAGAGCGCTATACCACCGATCTGCATAACCTCGTTATTAAAAACAAAACCTGGCTGCAAACCGCCTTCGACTGGGCGCAGCATGTCGGCACTGAAGAGGACACGCGCCGTAACGTGCAGAGCAACCAGATGCTGCACCAGCGCGGCTACGCCAAAATGTTCCTGATTTTCATGAAGGACGAGCTGGTGGGCGTGCTTTCTTTTAACGCGATAGAGCCTGCGAATAAGGCCGGGTACATCGGCTACTGGCTTGACAAAGCGCATCAGGGGCAGGGCATTCTCTCTCAGGCGCTACAGGCGTTTATGCGCTATTACGTTGAGCGCGGCGAGATCCGCCGCTTTGTGATCAAATGTCGCGTGGCTAACCATAACAGTAACCGCGTGGCGCAGCGCAACGGTTTTGCGCTGGAAGGTTGTTTGCGGGAAGCGGAAATGCTCAACGGCCGCTTCGATGACGTAAACCTGTACGCCAGGTTATTCCCGCTATAGCGCCCCCAGCAGCGGCGTCCGGGTGATCCGCGTGTCACCGTTGATCACTTTGGCTCCCCGGACGTGAATGCTTTCACCCTCCAGCGCCTCGATCGCCGCATCGTCTGTCATCTCCACCTGATGCTCAATCAGGACATCACCGCTGATACGCGCGCGCCCCTGAATAACGACCTTGTCATCAATCAGGATCGGCCCGCCGCGTAACCACGCCTCGCCACCAATCAATACGTGGTGTTTAATCACGCAGTTACCTTCGACGAGGGCGTTTTCCGCGACCTGTGAACTGTACCGCACGGTCGGGATCGCATCATCCTCTAAACCGGCCAGCAGGCGGGCGTTGCCGTACACTTTGGCGCAGTCGCACACCCAGACGTTATTAAGCGCGTTGCCCTCAAGAATGGCGCGGTCGAACACCTCCGCGCGGTGCTCAACAAAGGCCCAGGTCACCATGGCATCGCCGTAGATTTGCGCCTGATGCACAATACGCGACTGGCTGACCGTGGCTCTGTCGTATATCTGCAGGATCTGCTCACGGTCGGGTGTCAGCCCTTTGGCTGCAATCACCATGCTATTATGCAGCACCCGCGCGTCACCCGCGATACGGCATTCCCCGCGTACGGTGGAGTGCTGGATAGTGACGTTGTCACTTATTGCCGCGCCGTGACTCACCTCTGCCGCGTCAAGCCAGCTGTTGCCGCCTACGTGTGTGCGGTGGCTTACGATGCAAGGTTGGGTGAGGCGGGCGTTGCCGGATATCCTGGCCCCGGCAAACACCACGCTGTTTTCATCATAAACCCAGCAATCCCCGTCCTGGGCGAGCGCGTGTTCATCCTCAACCCAACCACCTTTTGTCCCGCTGGTCACATCGTTAAAATCCTTTGCGGCAATAATCTGTCTGAGTAGGGTTGTGCACGGCGTTGATCCGTCCTGCCAGCGCCAGAGACGGGTTTCATTGCTAAGCCTGTATTTTGTCATCGTGTTTTCCCTGAAAAGCCATTCACTAAACGTAGCAAACTTTTGGCGTTTCGAAGTGCTGGCGTCTGCACGGTAAACCCCTTAAAATGGCATTTAAAATACATTTTAAAGTTTAAAAAAAATGCATAACCAAGACCAACGCGTTCTTAACTTGCCCGCCGGTTATTTCGGTATGGTTCTGGGTACCATAGGTATGGGGTTCGCCTGGCGTTATGCCGGTACTATCTGGCCGGTGACGCGCTTGCCGGGCGAGATCCTGGTGGCGCTGGCGGTGGCGATCTGGTTCCTGCTGAGCGTGGCGTTTCTTACCCGTGCGGTACGGTTTCCACATAGCGTGCTGGCCGAGATGCGGCATCCGGTAATGAGCAGTTTTGTCAGCCTGTTTCCTGCCACAACGCTACTGGTGGCCATTGGCTTTGTGCCGTGGTGCCGACCAGTGTCGCTGGTGCTGTTTAGCGTAGGCGTGGTGATCCAGCTTGCGTATGCCGCCTGGCAAAGCGCCGGGCTGTGGCGCGGTAAGCATCCGGAAGAGGCCACGACGCCGGGACTGTATCTGCCGACGGTGGCGAACAATTTTATCAGCGCCATGGCCTGCGGTGCGCTGGGTTTCCACGATGCGGGGCTGGTGTTCCTTGGTGCCGGGGTCTTTTCCTGGCTGAGCCTCGAGCCGGTCATTCTGCAACGCCTGCGCAGCGTGGGCGAACTGCCCGCGGCGCTTCGTACTTCGCTCGGGATCCAGCTTGCGCCTGCCCTGGTGGCCTGTAGCGCCTGGTTTAGCGTCAACGGCGGCGAAGCGGACACCTTCGCCAAAATGCTTTTCGGCTATGGTCTGTTGCAACTCCTGTTTATGCTGCGTCTGATGCCGTGGTATCTGTCGCAGCCGTTCAACGTGTCGTTCTGGAGCTTCTCGTTCGGGGTGTCGGCGCTGGCGACCACCGGTTTACATCTGGGGCAGAGCAGTCCGTCAGGGTTCTTTCATGCCCTCGCGGTTCCCCTGTTTATTTTCACCAACATCATCATCGCGATGCTGCTGGTCCGTACTTTTATCTTGCTGATGCAGGGCAAACTTCTGGTGCGCGCTGATAAGGCACTGCTAATGCAATCTGAGGAAAAATAATGACTGTCGATGAAAACTACTTTACTGAGAAATATGGGCTGACCCGCACGCACTCAGAGGTCCTGCTCAGCGCGGACATTGTTAAGCCGGGAAAAACGCTCGATCTCGGTTGCGGAAATGGCCGTAACAGCCTCTACCTCGCTGCCAACGGCTATGACGTGACGGCGTGGGATAAAAACCCGATGAGCATCGATAACATCGAGCGCATTAAGGCGGCGGAAGGGATCGCGAATCTGCAAACGGCGATAAAGGATCTGAACAACCTGACCTTTGACGGCGAATACGACTTTATTCTTTCCACCGTCGTGTTGATGTTTCTCGAAGCAAAAACCATCCCTGGTCTTATCGCCAATATGCAGCGTTGCACTAAACCAGGCGGCTATAACCTGATCGTTGCCGCCATGGATACGGAGGATTATCCGTGTACCGTCGGTTTCCCGTTTGCCTTCAAGACCGGTGAACTGAGCCACTACTACGAAGGCTGGGAGCTGATCAAGTACAACGAAGAGGTGGGGGAACTCCACCGTACCGATGCCAACGGGAACCGAATCAAGCTGCGCTTCGCCACCATGCTCGCACGCAAGCCCGCTTAACGCGCGGCCAGCAGACAGAGTTGCAGGGCCGTGCGACAGGAGGCCTCGAACGACGACAGCGGTAAAAACTCAAACTTCGAGTGGAAGTTATGGGCGCCGGTGAAGAAGTTCGGGGTGAGCAAGCCTTTGGCTGACAGGGCCGCCCCGTCCGTGCCACCGCGCATGGGGATCGGTTTTGGGGTGATACCGAGCGATTCCATCGCCTCGAACATCAGGTCGATCGCGCGGCGGTCTTCGCCAATCGCATTGCTAATATTGCTGTAGGTATCTTCAATGCGATACTCCACGTTTGCCGTGGGATGCTGCGCAGCAATCCGCGCTGCCACATCGGCAATTTGCTGCTTGCGGGCGGCAAAACCCTCTTTGTCAAAATCACGAATGTTGGCTTTCAGCACCGCTTCGTTTTGCCCGGCCTGGATGCCGTTAAACCAGATATAACCTTCGCGCCCCTCGGTGCATTCCGGGGTTTGCTGGCGATCGAAATGGCTGATGAAATCCGTTGCCATCAGCAGCGGGTTGACCAGCACCCCTTTGGCGGACATCGGGTGCGCCGTGACGCCGGTAAAGCGAATTTCAGCCGCCGCCGCGTTAAAGTTCTCGTAAACAATTTCCCCCAGCTCGCAGCAGTCGATGGTCCAGGCAAAATCGACGTCGAAGCGCTTCAAATCCAGCGCTTTCGCGCCACAGAGACCAATCTCTTCATCGGGCACAAACGCCACCACAATATCGCCATGCTTATGTTCAGCGGTGAGGTTTTCCAGCACCGTCATGACCACGGTGACGGCCGCTTTATTATCTGCGCCTAATACGCTGGTTCCGTCGCTGAAAATAATCTCCTCATCAGGATAAGCCAGAATTTCCGGGTGCTCATTTACGCGCAACCAAATATCTTTTTCTTTATTCAGGCAGAGATCATCTCCCGTAAAGGTTAATATTTGTGGATGAATATCCGGGGATAAACCGACGTCAACGGTATCGATATGGGTAATAAAACCAATCCGCGGCGCGCCGGGAATATTGCCTTTTTTTACGGCGGTAACGGTGGCGAACTCATCAATCACAATATCGTCTAACCCCAGCGTTTCCAGCTCCTTCGCCAGCTCCCGCGCCATGTCGTGCTGGCCCGGGGTGGAGGGCAGGGTTTTGACTTTCGGGTCGCTCTGGCTGGTGATGGCGAGATAGCGGAAAAAGCGTTGGGTTAATTGTCTGGAGAGTTCTGAGCCCATAGTGTTTCCTTCTGTATTTATTTTTCATGTGTTTGCGCCATCACTTTAATGTTATTTATGAAATGGCAAAAGAAGTAATTAGCCGTCGAATTAAAAAGACAGGAATAAATGATGAAAAGCACATTCACAATGATAACGCTGGCGCTTGCTGCGCTGACGGTCAGTTCCACCGTCGCGGCAAAAACGCTGGTGTATTGCTCCGAAGGATCGCCGGAAAATTTCAATCCTCAGCTCTATACGTCGGGGACCAGCGTGGACGCCAGCGCCGTACCGGTTTATAACCGTCTGGTCGATTTCAAACCGGGCACTACCGAACTGGTGCCGAGCCTGGCGGAAAGCTGGGAGGTGAGCGAGGATGGTAAGGTCTACACCTTCCACCTGCGCAAAGGGGTGAAATTCCACAGTAATAAACTGTTCACGCCGACGCGCGACTTCAACGCGGATGACGTGATTTTCTCGTTTATGCGCCAGAAGGATGTGAATCATCCCTACCATAACGTCTCCAACGGCAGTTATTCCAACTTCGAAAGTCTGGAGTTCGGCAACCTGATTACCGCCATTGATAAGGTTGACGATCGCACCGTGCGCTTCACCCTGGCGCACCCGGAAGCGCCGTTTGTTGCCGATCTGGCGTGGTATTTTGCCTCCATCCTGTCGGCGGAGTATGCCGATGCCATGCTGAAAGCGGGCACGCCTGAAAAGGTCGATATGCAGCCGATTGGCACCGGGCCGTTTAAGCTGGCGCAATATCAGAAGGATTCCCGCATCCTTTTTACCGCCTTCCCGGACTACTGGCAGGGAAAATCGAAGCTGGATCGTCTGGTGTTCACCATCACGCCGGACGCCTCGGTGCGTTTTGCCAAAGTCGAGAAGAATGAGTGCCAGGTGATGCCGTTCCCAAACCCGGCGGATCTGCCGCGTATGAAGGCTAACAAAGACATCAACCTGATGAGCAAGGACGGTCTGAATACCGGTTTCCTGGCATTTAACACGCAAAAGCCGCCGCTGGATAACGTAAAAGTGCGCCAGGCGCTGGCGATGGCGATTAACAAACCGGCCATCATTGAGGCGGTCTTCCACGGCACCGGCACGGCGGCGAAAAACCTGCTGCCGCCTGGCGTCTGGAGTGCCGACAGCGAGCTGAAAGACTACGATTACGATCCAGAAAAAGCGAAAACGCTGTTAAAGGAGGCGGGATTTGCCAACGGCGTAAGCATCGATCTGTGGGCTATGCCCGTGCAGCGGCCGTATAACCCGAACGCGAAGCGTATGGCTGAAATGATCCAGGCGGACTGGGCGAAAGTAGGCGTGCAGACCAAAATCGTGACCTACGAATGGGGCGAATACCTGAAGCGCGTGAAGGGCGGGGAGCATCAGGCTGCGCTGATGGGCTGGACAACGGCGACGGGCGATCCAGATAACTTCTTCGGACCACTGTTTACCTGTACGTCCGCCAACGGCGGGTCGAACTCGGCCAAATGGTGCTATAAGCCGTTTGATAACCTGATTGCCGAAGCAAAATCGATAACCGATCGCGAAAAACGCGTGGCGCTGTACAAGCAGGCGCAGCAGATGATGCACGATCAAATGCCGGCGGTTATGATTGCCCACTCGACCATTTTTGAGCCAGTCAGAAAAGAGGTCACGGGCTATGAAATCGATCCCTTCGGCAAACATCTGTTCTGGCAGGTAGATATAAAACAGTAATATTTTTCTGCCCGGATCCCGTCCGGGCACTATTTTTACAATTTGTGCCTTCCCCGTCATTTTTTGCCACAACATTTCCCTCTGTTTTTTGTTATAACTTCAAGTGCATACTTGCAGATAACTCGGAACTCCATCATGCGTACTTCCACTTTTTTTAAAGTTGCAGTGCTTTCTGGCCTGTTGGCCCTTTCTGGCTGTGCGTCAAAAGTCGCAGCCCCCGATCAATATTCAGGCTTTTTAAAAGATTACTCTGACTTGCAGGAGATGACATCAGCAACCGGGAAACCAACCTTGCGTTGGGTCGATCCTTCCTATGATCCGGCGAACTACGACAGTATTATCTGGACCCCGATAACCTATTATCCGACACCAAAGCCAACCACACAGCTTGGGCAAAAAACGCTTGATGAATTGTTGAGTTACACCAATAACACATTAAAAAACGCGATTGGCCAGCGTAAGCCAATTGTGACGACGCCGGGCAAACATAGCCTGATCTTCCGCGGCGCCATCACGGGTGTGAGCTCAGAGAAAGAAGGTTTGCAGTTCTATGAAGTGGTGCCCGTCGCGCTGCTGGTTGCGGGTACGCAGATGGCAACTGGCCATCGCACCATGGATACGCATCTTTTCTTTGAAGGTGAGCTGATTGATGCCGCCACGAACAAACCGGTAGTTAAAGTTGTTCGTAAAGGTGAAGGTAAAGAGCTTGCCAACGAGAACACGCCGTTGGGATTCGCCACACTGAAACAGGTTGTGGATGATATGGCGACCGATGCCACCATGTTTGATGTCCATCAGACAGCAAAATAATAAAAACGGCCTGCATTTACGCAGGCCGTTATTTTATGCCGTCAGCAGGCGGCGGAACCAGGTTTCCGGTTTCGTAAACATCACCATATTTCCCCCCAATATCAACAGCAGGCCGACGATCCCGTTGATATGCCACACGTAACCCTCGTACACCGTTGAAATCGACAGCGCCACCAGCGGGAACAGCAGGGTGCTGTACGCGGCCTTACCGGGACCAATGCGGCCTACCAGCGTAAAGTAGGCGCCGAAGGCAATCACCGAGCCAAACAGCGCAAGATAGAGCAGCGCCCCCATATAGCTCACCGTCCATTCCGGCATAAAGCTATCGCCCCTGAAGAGAGCGATAAGGCCCATCACGACGGTGCCATACAGCATTGCCCAGGCGTTGGTGGTCATGGTTTCCAGCCCGTTTCGCTGATGACGCATGCTGATCATATTCCCCAGCGAGAAGCCGTAGGTGCCGAGGGCGGAAAGCCCGATGCCCGTCAGCAATGACGCGCTCCAGCCGCTGGCGAGCAGATCGTTCCAGAACAGGGTAATGATCCCGATAAGCCCCAGCGCTGCCGCCGTCCAGAAGCGCGCGGGTGGACGCTGGCCGAAGAAGATAAAGCTGTTGATGGCGTTATACAGTACGGCCATCGAGAAAATCACCGACTCAAGGCCGGTATTGATATGGGCGGCGGCGGTATAAAAGCACCAGAAGTTGAAACAGAAAACGCAGCAACCCTGAAGCATGCAATAGAGATGATCCCGCAGCGCCAGCCTTCGCAGGCGACGAAGGGCGACCAGGACGATCATCATCGTGGCGCTGGCCACGGCGAAGCGCCAGAAAATGGAGACCGGCGCTGCAACCGGCCCCTGTTGTAAAAAAATGGCGATCCAGGTCGTGCCCCAGATAACAACAACCAGCCCATAGAGTAATGCGTTCATGGTGTCTCTCTTCTCATACCGCGCAAAACAACAGTGTGGCGAAAGAAGGGGGCCCCGGCTTTCATCGCCTTGCGCCGGACTTGCAAATTCTTGCGCTTTTTTCTCGCACAATGGCTGGTAACAGGCTGCAACACTTCTTAGACTGACAGTCTGATTAATCACCTGTTTACGGCCATGTCTCTCGTTTACGACACCTTTGAAACGTTACGCCAAAAAAATGCAGTGCTGCGGGAAACCGTCGCGCTCAATACTGGCATTCAACTGGCGGCGTGGTACAACAAGCACGATACGATCACCGTGAAAAGCAACCATCACACCCTTAGCCTGTACGTGGCGGATGGCTATGAAAGCTATCAAAAAACGCCGGGTGGCTGGAAAAATGGCGGCGGGCCGGACCGTTTTTGTCTGATGCCGGAAGAGAGCGAATCCACATGGGATATTCGTGATGACCTGTCGTTCGTGCACCTCTACTGCACCGATGAACACCTGCGGGACGTGGGGGAGAAAATCTGGGATAAACGACCGCTATCGCTGACGCTGGAGGAAAAAATCTTCGGCAGCGATCCGAAAATCACCGCCCTTTATCGCCAGTTTTTGCTCGGCTGCGACTGGCAGCAAAACGCCAATCAGCTCACCCTGAGCACTGCGTCGACCTTATTGCTGACGCATTTGGTCCAGCACTATTCCAGCGTCCAGTGGAAGTTACCGGTGGTGACCGGCGGGTTATCACCGTTTGTGCTGCGCAACGTGCTGGCCTTTATCGAGGAAAATCTGGCGCAACCCTTAACGCTGGCGGAACTGGCGGGCCAGGCCGCACTCAGTGAGTATCACTTTGCGCGGATGTTCCGCCAGTCGATGGGGCTGGCGCCGCATCAGTACGTCATGCAGCGCCGCATGGAGAAGGCCAAAGCGCTGATTCAGCACACGACCACGCCGCTCACCGACATCGCGCTGGCCTGCGGATTTAACTCCGCCAGCCATTTCAGTAACCGTTTTCGTAGCATGACCGGCATCACGCCGTCACAGCTACGCGCGGCGAAGGCGTGAGAAGACAGCGTAACAGATCCCACCCAGCACCAGCCCCCAGAAAGCGGAGCCAATTCCCAGGAGCGTGACGCCGCTGGCGGTCATCAGGAAGGTGACGATCGCCGCGTCGCGCTCTGCTTCATGATTCAGTGCCTGATACAAACTCCCGCTGATAGTGCCGAGCAGGGCCAGCCCGGCCAGCGTCTGGATGCCGCTCAGCGGCAGGGCGGCCATCAGCCCCGAAATCGACCCGCCGAACACCCCCGCCAGCAGATAAAACCCACCTGCGGCCGCCGCTGCCAGCCAGCGTTTACTGGCATCCGGGTGGGCGTCCGGGCTCTGGCAGATGGCGGCGGTGATGGCGGCGATGCAGATGGAATAGACGCCGAAGGGGGACAACAGCAGCGCCAGCCCGCCGGTGGCAACGATCAGCGGTGAGACCGCCAGCGGATAGCCCGATGCCTGCATGGTGGCGAAGCCGGGCGCATTCTGCGACGCCATGGTCACCAGGAAGAAGGGTAAGCCGACGCTGATCAGGCTGGTGAAGGTGAACGCAGGGGCAATGAATTCCGGCATGATCACCGATAACGTCATTTTATTCGTGACAACGTCACCTCCAGCCCAGGCCACGAACACCCCCACCAGCAGCGTGGCGACAATGGCATACCGGGGCGCCACGGCTTTAGCCACCAGCCAGGCGGCCAGCATACTGCCGCAAAGAAGCACGTGTCCCTCAAGATTGCTGAATGCCTTCAGGCCAAACTGTAACAGCACGCCTGCCAGCATAGCGGCGGCAAGCGAGTGCGGGATCAGTTTCATCAACCGGGCAAACAGGCCAGTGACGCCGCACAGCAGAATCAGCGCATTCGCAAATATAAATACCCCTATGGTTTCCGCCAGCGTCACGCCTTGCAGGCTGGTGGCGAGCAGCGCCGCGCCAGGAGTCGACCAGGCGGTCAGCACCGGGGCTTTATACCACCACGACAATGCAAGCGTGCTGATCCCCATCCCGAGCCCCAGCGCGGTCATCCATCCGGCGATTTGCTGTGTACTGGCGCCCGCCGCCGCAGCCGCCTGCCAGATAATGGCGGCAGAGCTGGCGTAGCCCACCAGAACGGCAACAAAACCAGCCAGCACGGCAGGAAAGAGAGAGGCAGTCGATCGCATGTGAACTCCGTTGTGCGTTATAGCGTCCGGGATAAGGTATCACTGTGCGCTATAGCGTACAAGTGGTATGCTTTGCTGCAACGGGAGGAACCATGGATATCACTCAACATCTGGCAACCACACTGAAAGCGCTGCGTCAGGCGCGGGGCTGGAGCCTGTCGAAACTGGCGGAAGAGACGGGCGTGTCGAAAGCGATGCTTGGGCAAATCGAACGCAATGAGTCCAGCCCGACGGTCTCAACCTTGTGGAAAATTGCCACCGGGCTGAACGTACCTTTTTCGGCGTTTATCACTCCAGAGAGCGAACCGCAGGCGGTGTTCGATCCGCAGCAGCAGGCGATGGTGGTGAAACCGCTTTTCCCCTGGGATGAACAGCTTAAGTTCGACCATTTCTCCATCACCCTGTCGCCCGGCGCGCTGAGTGAGTCCACGCCGCACGAAGCCGGGGTGATTGAACACGTGGTGGTGATAAGCGGTGAGCTGGATATGCATATCGACGGTGTCTGGCGTACTCTATACGCTGATTCAGGCGTGCGTTTTGCCGGAGATAAACCGCACGCGTACCGCAACAGCAGCACCCGGACGGTGCATTTTCACTCTCTGATCCATTATCCCCGCTAAAGCGTCGCAAAACGGTTTCACTGGCACAGACTTCTGACTACAATAGCCGCCATTTTGACCATAACGGATAACGACGAAGTATGCGCCTGCACCCCCATCATCTTGAACTGCTAAGCCCGGCCCGCGACGCCGCCATTGCCCGTGAAGCCATTCTTCACGGTGCGGATGCCGTCTACATTGGCGGCCCAGGCTTTGGTGCCCGTCATAACGCCAGCAATAGCCTGCGCGACATTGCCGAACTGGTACCGTTCGCCCACCGTTTCGGGGCGAAGGTGTTCGTGACCCTGAACACCATTCTTCATGATGATGAGCTGGAGCCCGCGCAGCGTCTTATTACCGATCTCTACCAGACCGGCGTTGACGCTCTGATCGTTCAGGATATGGGTGTTCTGGAACTGGATATCCCGCCAATTGAGCTGCACGCCAGCACCCAGTGCGATATCCGCACCGTTGAGAAGGCGAAGTTTCTTTCAGACGTCGGGTTTACGCAGATTGTTCTGGCGCGTGAGCTGAACCTGAACCAGATCCGCGATATCCACCAGGCCACCGACGCGACCATTGAATTCTTTATCCACGGTGCGCTTTGCGTGGCCTATTCCGGGCAGTGTAATATCTCTCACGCCCAGACGGGGCGCAGCGCTAACCGCGGCGACTGCTCTCAGGCCTGCCGTCTGCCATATACCCTGAAAGACGATCAGGGCCGCGTGGTGGCATTCGAAAAACACCTGCTGTCGATGAAAGATAACGATCAGACGGCAAACCTCGGCGCGCTGATCGATGCCGGCGTACGCTCCTTCAAAATTGAAGGCCGCTACAAGGATATGAGCTACGTGAAAAATATCACCGCCCATTATCGTCAGATGCTGGATGCCATCATCGACGATCGCGGTGACCTGGCGCGCGCGTCCGCCGGTCGTACAGAGCATTTCTTTATTCCATCGACGGACAAAACGTTCCACCGCGGCAGTACGGATTATTTCGTTAATGCGCGCAAAGGGGACATTGGCGCGTTCGATTCACCGAAGTTTATTGGTCTGCCGGTGGGTGAAGTGCTGAAAGTGGCGAAGGATCATCTTGACGTTCAGGTTACAGAACCGCTGGCGAACGGCGATGGTCTCAACGTGATGATCAAACGTGAAGTGGTTGGTTTTCGCGCCAATACGGTGGAGAAAACCGGCGAAAATCGTTATCGCGTCTGGCCGAACGAAATGCCTGCCGACCTTTACAAAGCCCGCCCGAATGCGGCGCTGAACCGTAACCTGGATCACAACTGGCAGCAGGCCTTGCTCAAGACCTCCAGCGAGCGTCGCATTGCGGTGGATATCGCGCTGGGTGGCTGGGAAGAGCAGCTGATCCTGACCATGACCTGCGAAGACGGCATCAGCGTGACGCATACGCTCGACGGCCTGTTCGAGGTGGCGAACAATGCGGAGAAAGCGCTTAGCAACCTCAAGGATGGCGTAGCGAAGCTCGGGCAGACCATTTATTATGCGCGCAATATTGAGGTGAATCTGCCGGATGCGCTGTTCGTGCCGAACAGCCTGCTGAACCAGTTCCGCCGTGAAACGGCTGAGATGCTGGATGAAGCACGCCTGGCAAACTATCCGCGCGGCAGTCGTAAGGCCGAAGCGGTGCCTGCGCCGGTCTACCCGGACACGCATCTCTCTTTCCTTGCGAACGTTTACAACCACAAAGCGCGTGCGTTTTACCATCGTCACGGCGTGCAACTGATTGACGCCGCGTATGAAGCGCATGAAGAGAAGGGCGATGTGCCGGTGATGATCACCAAACACTGCCTGCGGTTTGCCTTTAACCTTTGTCCGAAACAGGCGAAAGGCAATATTAAAAGCTGGAAAGCGACGCCGATGCAGCTGGTGAATGGCGATGAAGTACTGACGCTGAAGTTTGACTGCCGTCCGTGTGAAATGCACGTTATCGGCAAGATGAAGAATCACATCTTCAAAATGCCGTCTCCGGGCAGCATTGTGGCCTCCGTCAGCCCTGACGATTTGATGAAGACCCTGCCGAAGCGTAAAGGCAGCTAACCCGCAGAGTGGGTATCCGGTTTGCGCGATTTCTGCCAGGCATGGTGCTCGCGCAACCCCTCCGCAGACTCCTCTGCCGCGCTGCGTAACTCGTCGCTGTCAGCTTCATGACGAAGCTGATGGTCGGCGTTTTTCACGTACAGAAATTCATGCCCTTTGTGTTCCGCCATAATCTGACCCGAGAACAGGGCGCTAATCAGCAGCAGTAGCGAAAAGCCTTTTCTGAACATCTTTTACCCCCGAAAATACGCTACGGTCATCGTAGGGATAATTTCATAGAGTAATTATTCGACTCTTTAAATTTGAGAAAATAGACTGTCAAAAATTGTGGTCGCCATAAAACTCACTTAAGACTATTCTTAAAAGCAATATCGCCGTTGTAAACTCCCATTTCTGGTATGCAAAGAGAAGCTAGATTTATTGGGAAATCATTTACAATAAGATTTTTCTGGCTAAGGATTGGATCGAATAAATGAAAAAAATAATCGTGCTATCACTTCTGGGCGTAGTGGTTGCGGTGGGTGCTGCGGCCAGCATCTATTCAAATGAAGAACCAGAATATATTCAGTCAGCAAAAAGCCGTGTCGGATCGTATTTAACCAGCGATTACGGACGTGTCGAATGTAATAGCACCCAGGTAAGTGAAGATCGCTGGGAGCTGGGCTGTACCAATAAGGCGAGGGGCAAAACCTTCCAGTTCGCTGTTTACCCATCCGAGCAGGCGCCGTATGGGGTCTCTCGTGCGTTTTATCTCGAAGCGATTAATGATGATGCCCGCCAGAGTGCAGAGCAGGGGCTGATGCGTTATCTGCAAATTAATACCAAAGCGGGTTAATCGATTCGTTTATGCTTCGTTGAGGCTCACAGTGGTAGATTGCAGGTGATCCACATCCCGGTATGGAATACCGGAGCGTAGATACCAAAATACAAATCTATCCATGCAAGCATTTACCGCCAGATTATGGCGGTTTTTTTTTGCCCGTTTATCGTACCGGCTGTAAAAATTGTTTGCGATATTGCGCGGGTGAAAGCGCAAATTGCTGCCGGAAATGGTGGCGCAGCGTGGCGCTTTGTCCAAATCCGGTTTGTTCCGCAATATTGTCGATGCTGAGCCGACTGTTTTCGAGATAATCTTTTGCCCGCTGCAATCGCGCAGTCAATAACCAGCGCGCGGGCGTTGTTCCGGTCGCGTCCTGGAAACGGCGCAGAAAGGTGCGCTGACTCATACCCACCCGCAGGGCCAGCGATTCGACGGTATGGGAAACAGCCAGATGCTGGTGAAGATAATCAAACAACTGGCCGAGGCGCTGGCTCTCCCGCAACTGAGCCACCGGTCGGCTAAGCTGCTGGGTTTGCGAGCCGTCCCGATGGGGCGGGATCACCAGCCGACGCGCCACGCGGTTTGCCACTTCCATACCATAATTCCGGCGCACCACGTGCAGGCACAGATCAATCCCCGCGGCGCTTCCGGCGGAAGTGAGAATGTCGCCTTCGTCCTGGTAGAGCACATCTTCGACCACGGTAATGGCGGGATAGCGTGTTTTCAGCGCTTGCGTGTAGCGCCAGTGGGTGGTTGCCTTCCGCCCGTCAAGCAGGCCTGAGGCTGCCAGAACGAAAACGCCAGAACAGATCGAGAGTAGCTGGCAGCCGCGGGCATGCGCCGCGCGGAGCGCCTGGCAGAGCGCTTCCGGTACGGGTTCGTCCAGCCCTCGCCAGCCGGGAACGACAACCAGATCCGCCGTCTCCAGCAGACCCAGATCGCCATCGGCCAGAATACGGATCCCGCCCGTTGCCCGGAGTTCGCCATCATCCACGCTCGCCACGGCAAACTGATACCAGTCATCGCCCATCTCCGGGCGCGGCAAGCCAAAGATTTCTACCGCCACGCCAAACTCAAAGGTACATAAACCGTCATATGCCAGCACGATCGCGCGCGGCGAGGGATGTCTTAAGTTTGTCATCTTTTTGCTGTTTTCTGGCATAGGCGGACGCATTCATGGGCTGAATTAAGGGATAGAGTAGTGTTAACACAAACACCACAAATGAGGAAGATTCATGAGCTATGTTACTGAATTTCCGGCTGCTGAGCCGCAGGAAGCTGTGGGACATTTTCTGCGTCGTCTGAGTGTCGAGACGGACTGCGCCGATGTCCATCATGCGGTATCCAGCGGTGAGCAGGACTTTGTTCTGCTGCACGTTGTCGGAAAGCCTGAACATTTTGCCCGGCGGCATCTGCCCGGCGCGCTGCATTTACCCTGGAGCCAGATCACCGCAGAGCGGATGAAAGCGTGGCCGGAGGGCACGCTGTTTGTCGTCTATTGTGCAGGCCCGCACTGCAACGGGGCGGACAGGGCGGCCCTAAAGCTGGCGCGTCTGGGTCTGCCGGTTAAGATTATGCTCGGGGGCATGACCGGCTGGGAAGATGAGCGGTTCGCGTTTGCAGGATCTTCATCACCCGCTCTGTGAACATGAATTTATTTCAACACAGATGAAATTTTCTCGTTTGTCGGCGGCGAGCCGGTATGACATCTTTTCAGGACGTTTAGACATCCAGAAGTCTAAAGATTCAAGAGATGAATTATCACTGTGGGCAATTAACGCCGACAGACAGAGGAGATTTCCATGCAGCGACACCATGCCCCGTACCGCGCCGATGTAGTCGGCAGTTATTTACGCCCGAATGCCATTAAACAGGCCCGTCTGCAATTTGCCAGCGGTGAAATCGATGCCGGGCAGCTTCGCGCGGTTGAGGACGAGGCCATTCGTCATGTTGTCGAGCAGCAGTGCGCCTGCGGTCTGCATGTGGTAACGGACGGTGAATTCCGCCGCGCCTGGTGGCACTTTGACTTCTTTGACGGGCTACAGGGCGTGGAGCGTTATGATTCCCAGCAGGGCATTCAGTTCAACGGGGTGCAGACCAAAGCCCACGGCGTGCGCGTAACGGGCAAACTGGGCTTCGGCGATCATCCTATGCTGGAAGATTTCCGCTACCTCAAAAGCATTAGCGGTAATGCACAGCCGAAGATGACCATTCCGAGCCCGAGCGTGCTGCACTTCCGCGGTGGCCGCAAGGATATTGATGCTACGGTCTACCCGGATCTGAAGGATTACTTTGACGATCTGGCGACCACCTGGCGCGATGCCATTCGGGCCTTTTACGATGCAGGCTGCCGCTATCTGCAGCTGGATGACACCGTCTGGGCCTATCTTTGTTCGGAGGACCAGCGCCGCCAGATCCGCGAGCGCGGTGACGATGCAGACGAACTTGCCCGGACCTATGCCCGGGTGCTGAATAAGGCGCTGGAGGGCAAACCGGACGATCTGACCGTCGGGCTGCACGTCTGCCGCGGCAACTTCCGCTCAACCTGGATTTCCGAGGGCGGCTATGAGCCGGTGGCGGAGGTGCTGTTCGGCACGGTGAACGTCGACGCGTTCTTCCTGGAGTACGACAACGACCGTAGCGGGGACTTCGCGCCACTGCGTTTTGTGCGCCCGGGTAAACAGCAGGTGGTTCTGGGGCTGATCACCACCAAACACGGTGAACTGGAGAACCCGGAAGGGGTGAAAGCGCGTCTGGAAGAGGCTGCGCGCTACGTGGCGAAAGAGCAGATTTGCCTCAGCCCGCAGTGCGGATTTGCTTCTACGGAAGAGGGTAACAGCCTGAGCGAAGCCCAGCAGTGGGATAAAGTTCGCCTGGTGACGCAAATCGCCAGCGACGTCTGGTAACGCCGTTTACAGCGCTGCATTATTACAGTGCAGCGCTGTACCATTCTGAGTCGTTTCCCGTCACTCCTCTCTACGATCCCTTTAAAATCCTGTCTCTGCAACCTGGCACTGTTTTTGCTCTCCTGAAACTGGCGTTACTTTTTTCTGCGTCCGGCGGTAACGGACGTCTTCGCACAGCTTTCTTTTCAGGAGTGAAAATATGCACCGTCGTACCTTTATTAAAGCGTTCACCTTGTCCGCCTCCGTCATCGCCATGGGAATGAGCTTTGGCGTCCAGGCCGCAGAGACCATTAAAGTCGGGATTATGCACTCTCTCTCCGGCACGATGGCCATTTCAGAAACGCCCCTGAAAGATGTCGCCCTGATGACCATCGATGAAATCAACGCTAAAGGCGGCGTGCTCGGGAAAAAGCTGGAGCCGGTGGTGGTTGACCCGGCATCCAACTGGCCGCTGTTTGCCGAAAAGGCCCGCCAGCTTCTGAGCCAGGATAAGGTCGCCGTGGTGTTTGGCTGCTGGACCTCCGTATCGCGTAAATCGGTTCTGCCGGTTTTTGAGGAGCTGAACGGTTTGCTGTTCTATCCGGTGCAGTATGAAGGTGAAGAGATGTCACCTAACGTCTTCTATACCGGCGCGGCGCCTAACCAGCAGGCGATCCCGGCGGTGGAGTACCTGATGAGCGAGGACGGCGGCAGCGCGAAGCGATTCTTCCTGCTGGGTACGGACTACGTTTACCCGCGCACTACTAACAAGATCCTGCGCGCCTTCCTGCACTCGAAAGGCGTTGAAGATAAAGATATTGAAGAGGTCTACACCCCATTTGGTCATAGCGATTACCAGACCATTGTCGCCAGTATCAAAAAGTTCTCCACGGGCGGCAAAGCGGCGGTGGTCTCCACTATCAACGGTGATTCCAACGTGCCTTTCTATAAAGAACTGGCGAACCAGGGGCTGAAAGCCACGGACGTGCCGGTGGTGGCGTTCTCGGTGGGCGAGGAAGAACTTCGCGGCATTGATACCAAACCGCTGGTGGGTAACCTGGCGGCGTGGAACTACTTTGAATCCGTCGACAACCCGACCAACCAGACCTTTGTCGCGGCTTACAAAGCCTACGCGAAAGCCCATAAGCTGCCGAATGCCGATACCGTGGTCACCAACGATCCGATGGAAGCGACTTACGTTGGCCTGCATATGTGGGCGCAGGCGGTTGAAAAAGCGGGAACAACCGACGTGGACAAAGTGCGCGCGGCAATGGCGGGCCAGTCGTTCAACGCGCCGTCCGGCTTTACGCTGACCATGGACGCCACCAACCACCACCTGCATAAGCCCGTCATGATTGGTGAAATTGAAGGCAACGGCCAGTTCAACGTCGTCTGGCAAACCGAACAGCCGGTACGCGCTCAGCCGTGGAGCCCGTTTATCGCCGGGAATGACAAAAAGCCTGACCAGCCGATGAAAACCGCCAGCAACTAAGCCACCACCAGGGAGAGACGTCATGAACGCCATACGCATGATGATTGCGATTGTGTGGCTTACCGGACTGCTGCCAGGGATGGCGCAGGCATCGGATGCCGATGATTTCGTTGCCGCTAGCCGCAGCCAGCAAACCGCCATGCTGACCCGCTGGGCAGCCACGCCGGAACCTGCACGTTTGCCGCTGCTTAAGGCGTTGCAACAGGAGAACCTTTATACCGACAGCCAGAAGAAGGCATTTACCCGCATCGACGGCGAAATGGTTGCCCTGGGCGCGGCAAAAAGCGCTGAAGGCACGACCAAAGCCGTGCGGCTGACCAACCGACTGCGCGTGTTAACCGTCACGGCGCTGGCGACGCATCAGCTTGTCAGTGACAGTGTCACAGAAAGGCGTCATGCCGCGCGGCAACTTCAGCGTGACGCCCAGTCGGATATGCTCGGCTTTCTGCAACAGCGGGCCAGTAGCGAAACGGACGACGTCACCCGACAGTCGCTGATGCTGGCGCTGGCAAACCTCCAGTTGACGAGCCCACAGGCTGAAGTACGGCTCAAGGCTGTTGAGCTGTTGGGACAGTCTGACGATCCGGACGTGCAGGCCACGCTGACGCCGTTCACCCAAACGCAAACCGAGCCGGACGCACGGGTACGTGCCGCCGCCGCTGAGAGCCTGGAGCGTATTCAGCACCGGCTGATGTGGGGCGAACTGCTGGGGCAGGCCTTCATGGGCCTGTCGTTGGGGTCGGTACTCTTGCTGGCCGCGCTCGGGCTGGCTATCACCTATGGTCTGCTGGGGGTGATTAACATGGCCCACGGCGAGATGCTGATGCTCGGGGCGTATGCCACCTGGATGGTGCAGCAGGCAATGGCGCAGTGGATGCCTCAGTGGCTGGCGCTTTATCCGGTGGTGGCGCTGCCGGTGGCGTTTTGCCTGACCGCAGGCATCGGGATGGTGCTGGAGCGCACGGTGATCCGCCATCTTTATGGCCGCCCGCTGGAAACCCTGCTCGCCACCTGGGGGATCAGCCTGATGCTTATCCAGCTGGTCCGCATGACCTTTGGCGCTCAGAACCTTGAGGTCGCTAACCCGGCATGGCTGTCCGGCGGGGTGCAGGTTTTCGCCAACCTGACGCTGCCCTGGAACCGTATTGTGGTGCTCGGCTTTGTACTGCTGGTGCTGTTCTTCACCTGGCTCATTCTGAACAAAACGCGTCTGGGTCTCAACGTGCGGGCGGTGACGCAAAACCGCAGCATGGCGGCCTGCTGCGGCGTTCCCACCGGACGGGTAGATATGCTGGCATTTGGCCTCGGGTCCGGCATTGCCGGGTTGGGCGGCGTGGCGTTGTCCCAGCTGGGGAACGTGGGGCCGGAGCTGGGCCAGGGATACATCATCGATTCGTTCCTGGTGGTGGTGCTCGGCGGCGTCGGCCAGCTGGCCGGTAGCGTCGCGGCGGCCTTTGGTCTGGGGATCTTCAATAAAATTCTTGAACCGCAGATGGGCGCCGTGCTGGGCAAGATCCTGATTCTGGTGGCGATCATTCTGTTTATCCAGAAACGTCCGCAGGGGTTATTCGCACTTAAAGGGAGGGTGACAGACTGATGAGCCAGCCATTGACCTTAACACTGGCGCGCAGGGCACCGCGCACCGCGCAAATCTTTGGCAGTCTGCTGGTTGCGGCGCTGCTGGTGCTGCCTTTTCTCGCGCTGTTACCCGCAACGCATCCGCTGGCCGTTTCGACGTGGATGTTGACGCTCATCGGCAAGATCCTCTGCTACGCGGTTGTCGCCGTGGCACTCGATCTGGTCTGGGGCTATGCCGGTATGCTCTCGCTGGGGCACGGCATATTCTTCGCCCTGGGCGGCTATGCGATGGGCATGTACCTGATGCGCCAGGCGGCCGGGGACGGGCTGCCCGCGTTTATGTCGTTTCTCTCGTGGAGCGAACTGCCCTGGTTCTGGTGGGGAACGCAGCATTTCGCCTGGGCTCTGGTGTTAATCGTGACGATCCCCGGCCTGCTGGCGCTGGTCTTCGGCTGGTTTGCTTTCCGCTCGAAGATAAAAGGGGTCTATTTTTCCATCATGACCCAGGCGCTGACCTATGCGGGCATGCTGCTGTTCTTTCGCAACGAAACCGGTTTTGGCGGCAATAACGGCTTTACCGGCTTTACCACGCTGCTCGGGTTTTCCGTTACGGCGACTACCACGCGGATCGCGCTGTTTCTCGCAACGGTCATGCTGCTGCTTCTGGCCCTGGGCACAGGCTACGCCCTGGCGAAGAGTAAATTTGGCCGCATTTTAACGGCGGTGCGCGATGCGGAAAACCGTCTGACGTTCTGCGGCTACGATCCGCGCGGCTTCAAGCTGCTGGTCTGGACGCTTTCCGCCGTACTGTGTGGTCTGGCGGGCGCGCTGTACGTTCCGCAGGTGGGTATTATCAACCCGGGTGAAATGTCGCCGACCAACTCGATTGAAGCGGCTATCTGGGTGGCGCTGGGCGGGCGCGGCACCCTGGTAGGCCCGGTGATTGGTGCGGCGCTGGTCAATGGTGCGAAGAGCTTTTTCACCGTGGCGATGCCGGAGTACTGGCAACTGTTTCTTGGGCTGATTTTCATCGTCGTGACGCTCTTTTTACCGCGCGGCGTGTTCGGTCTGTTTCGTAAGGGAGATAATTAATGCAGCCCTCTGAAGGACTCTTTACCCGCCAGCTACCGGGCGATCGTTACCGTGAGCAGACCGATCCGGTGTTGCAGCTTGAGGCCATTAACGTCAGTTTCGATGGTTTTCAGGCGTTGACCGATCTCTCACTTAATATCGGCATTGGAGAATTGCGCTGCATCATTGGCCCTAACGGCGCCGGTAAAACTACGCTGATGGACGTGATCACCGGCAAAACCCGGCCAAAAAGCGGGAAGGCTATTTACGATCAGTCCATCGATCTGACAGCCCTTGAACCGGCGGCCATTGCCCGTCAGGGCATTGGCCGTAAGTTCCAGAAGCCGACCGTGTTTGAAGCGCTGACCGTAGGGGAAAACCTCGAAATCGCCATGAAAGCCGACAGGTCCGTCTGGGCGAGCCTGCGGGCAACACTCAGCGGCGAGCAGCGCGACCGCATTGACGAGATGTTGGTTTTGCTGCGGCTTGGCAGCGAGCGCGATCGCCGCGCCGGGCTGCTTTCCCACGGGCAGAAGCAGTTTCTGGAGATCGGCATGCTGCTGGTGCAGGATCCGCATCTGTTGCTGCTGGACGAACCCGCCGCCGGTATGACCGACGCAGAGACGGAATACACAGCCGAGCTGTTCCGAACTCTGGCAGGCAAGCATTCGCTGATGGTGGTTGAGCACGATATGGGCTTCGTCGAGACCATCGCCGACCACGTCACGGTGCTGCATCAGGGGCGCGTACTGGCCGAAGGCTCGCTTCGCGAGGTACAGGCCAATGAGCAGGTGATTGACGTCTATCTGGGACGCTAAGGAGAGGGGATGTTACAGGTTAACGAGCTGAATCAGTACTACGGCGGAAGTCATATTCTGCGCGGGGTGAGCTTTGAGGCGGTGGTCGGGGAAGTTACCTGCCTGCTGGGGCGCAACGGGGTGGGGAAAACCACACTGCTGAGGTGCCTGATGGGGCTGATCCCGGTGAAAGCCGGGGAGGTGGTCTGGCAGGGAAAGACCATCACTCACAGTAAACCGCACCAGCGGGTGCAGTCCGGCGTGGCGTATGTTCCGCAGGGGCGGGAGATTTTTCCGCGTCTGACCGTAGAAGAAAACCTGCTGATGGGACTGTCGCGCTTCTCCGCGGGAAACGCAAGGAGCGTGCCGGAGGAGATTTGGCAGCTTTTCCCGGTGCTGAAGGAGATGAAACACCGTCGCGGAGGCGATCTTTCCGGTGGTCAGCAGCAGCAGCTGGCGATTGGTCGCGCGCTGGCGAGCCGTCCACGGTTACTGATCCTGGATGAACCCACGGAAGGTATACAGCCGTCGGTGATTAAAGAGATTGGGCAGGTGATCCGCAGCCTGGCGAACCGGGGGGATATGGCGATCCTGCTGGTGGAGCAGTTTTATGATTTTGCGGCGGAGCTGGCCGACAGCTATCTGGTGATGTCGCGCGGCAGCATCGTCCAGCAGGGGCGCGGTGAGAACATGGAGCAGGAGGGGGTTCGCGGACTGGTTGCGATCTGAAATGTTATACTATAACATCCTCATTCTTATAACACGGAATGAGGGTTTTGCTGTGGCTGCACAACTTGGAAAAATTGCGCTGACTCTTGGAACGCTGCTGGTAAGCGGCTCGCTTTTTGCCCATTCGCACGGTCATCAGATGACGGAGGCGGAACAGAAGGCGGCAAACGGCGTCTTTGAGGATAAAGACGTCAGGGACAGGACGCTGTCTGACTGGGACGGGACCTGGCAGTCCGTTTACCCGTTCCTGCTTGATGGTTCGCTGGATCCGGTTTTCGAAAAGAAAGCGCAGAAGGGGGAAAAATCCGCTGCCGAGGTGAAAGCCTACTACCGTAAGGGCTACGCGACGGACGTGGACGCCATCGGCATTGAAAACAACGTGATGGAATTCCACAGAGGCAAAACGGTGAGCAGCTGCCGCTACGACTACAGCGGCTATAAAATTCTGACCTATGCGTCGGGGAAAAAAGGCGTGCGCTACCTGTTTGAATGTAAGGATAAGGCAAGCCAGGCGCCTAAGTTTGTGCAGTTCAGCGATCATACCATCGGGCCGAAAGCCTCTTCACACTTCCATATCTTTATGGGCAACACCTCCCACGAGGCGCTGCTGAAAGAGATGGATAACTGGCCGACCTACTACCCGAACGAGATGTACAAAGAGCAGGTGGTGGAGGAGATGTTGCACCACTAGGCTGTTGGTTTTGCCGGGTGGGGGCTTAGCCTTACCCGGCGTGGGATTAGGGTTTCGTAGGTCGGGTAAGCGCAGCGCCACCCGACACGCTATCTTCACTTTTCACGCGCATCCCGCGCAAAACCATCAGCCACGCCGCAATGATGGCGGCCATCATAATAATAAATAACGACCAGTGCGGCAGATGGGTCAGGATGAGCCCGGTGATCATCGGGTTCGCCGCCGCGCCCAGCCAGCCCAGCGCCTGGGCGGAGAAGTAGCTCGCCTTCATGCCCGGCGGGGCGATATTGTCGATCAGCATGTATTCACCCGGGGCATAAATAATTTCACCCAGGGTGAAAATCGCCGCCGCAATCCCCCAGTAAATCAGGTTCTCGCCGGAAAGCATAAACCCGCCCAGCCCGAGGATGAAAAAGAGCGTTGCGGCTGTCATTAGCGGGCGGATGTTGCTTGCGGAGATCTTGCGGCCAAGCGCGTATTGCAGGGTGACCACCACCACCGCGTTGACGGGCAACACAACGGCCACCACCTTTTCTGCGAAATCGCTGTCCGCATACGCGGCGAGGACATACTGGGAAATGCAGCTGGCGAACGATCCGCCCACGTAGGACGCCAGCAGGCCGGAGAGCGTGTACCAGAACAGCGCCCGGTCCTTCAGCAGCACCGAGGGCTGCCACGGCGCTTTTTCCTCCACGCTGTCAGACGCTACGCTTTTCTGCACAAAGAAATGGATAAACCCGAGCGGCAGTGCGGCGCAGAAGGCCGCCAGCCAGAACGGCAGTTGCAGGCTGTACATCACCAGTAGAGTGCCAACCGGCGGCCCAATCGTCCAGCCGATGTTCAGGAAACTGTAGTTGAGTGAGAAAACGCGCGCCTTTTCGCTGGAGGTCAGCACGTCGGCAAACCACGCTTTCAGCACCGTTGAGAAGACGGAATAGGCGCAGTTAATCAGGGCAAAGAACAACACCACCAGCGTCACGTTATTCACCAGCGGAATGGCCACAAACCCGGCGATAAAGGCCACGATGGCGACCAGCATATAGCGTTTTTTGTCGAACTTGTCCGCCAGGATGCCAAACCCCAGGCTAAACACCACGCCAATGGTCAACGCCACGGTAAGGGCATAGCCAATATTCTCCACGCTCATATCGTACACGCGTGTGAGATATATGGTCATAAAGGGCAGCGTTGCCCCGCGGCCAATTGTTAATAACAATGACGATGCCAGCAGCGCTGCGGTTGAGCGCCTGATTGATGGTTTCATTTTCCTGCCCGACAAATGCTTATGCTTTTTTTGTTGTGTTATTACAGGATTATCATGGGATCGGCAGCTTGTATAGCACCCAATTTATCCGCAAGTGCTTCTCCTCAGTACCAGAATTAATGATCTTCTCGCGGGGGTATTTTTTCTGTTACCTTGAAGTGTTTACAAAAATTTAATAATTCAGGGGCGGAAAATGACGCGGAAAGACGGGCTGTTAGCGTTACTGGTTGTCGTGGTGTGGGGACTCAATTTTGTGGTCATCAAAATGGGGTTGCACAACATGCCTCCACTCATGCTGGCGGGTCTGCGCTTCCTGCTGGTGGCCTTCCCGGCGCTGCTTTTCGTTGCCCGCCCAAAGATTCCCCTGAAGCTTCTGCTGGGCTACGGCCTCACCATCAGCTTTGGTCAGTTTGCGTTTCTTTTTTGCGCTATCAAATTCGGTATGCCTGCGGGTCTGGCTTCGCTGGTGCTTCAGGTGCAGGCTTTCTTTACCATTATTCTCGGCGCGTTTGTCTTTGGCGAACGTTTGCAGGGCAAACAGCTGGCGGGCATTAGCCTTGCGGTCTTTGGCGTGCTGGTGCTGATAGAAGGCAGCCTCAACGGTCAGCATGTCGCGCTGCTGGGCTTTATGCTCACCCTGGCGGCGGGGCTGAGCTGGGCGTGCGGCAACATCTTTAACAAGCTGATAATGCAGCATGAGTCGCGTCCTGGGATCATGTCGCTGGTGGTCTGGAGCGCGTTGATCCCCATTGTGCCGTTTATGGCCGCGTCGTTTATTCTGGATGGACCGCAGGTGATGCTGAAAAGCCTGGTGGAGATCGACCTGACGACCATTTTGTCGCTGATCTACCTGGCATTAGTCGCCTCAATCATTGGCTACGGCATCTGGGGATCGCTGCTCGGACGCTATGAAACCTGGCGCGTGGCGCCGTTATCGCTGCTGGTACCGGTGGTCGGGCTTGCCAGCGCCGCCCTGTTGCTGGATGAAACGCTCAGCGCGCTGCAACTGTGTGGCGCAGGGCTGATTATGGCCGGGCTGTATATCAACGTCTTTGGCTTGCGGGTGCGTCGGGCGACGCGGGTGCGGAGTTAAGGCAGAAAAAAGCCCCGCATTAGCGGGGCAAAAACGAATTACAGGTCGTGATTATAATACGGCACGCCTAATTCGTCGGATTTGTCGCTGCCAGCGCCCATGTGATTGAAGTCCCAGGGCGACTGGTTTTGCGTGGACGGCATAATCATGGTGTCACGATTATTTTGCTGCCCCGCACTGGGAGTTTGCTCCGCGAAGCTCTGGCCGGAAACCAGCACCAGCAAGGTGAGGGCGGCGGAGACGATAAATTTCATGATTTCCTCGGTTACGTCTTAACAGGCGATGATTAACTGCAATGTTTTAGCGGATACAGATAACGGGATTCACCCGGCATACTGGTAATACGGTACTTATGAGGCGGCACGTCAAAGTAGTTCTTGAACGTACGCGTCAGGGTTTGTTGCGATTCAAATCCGTAGCGTTCCGCCAGATAGAGGATCGGCTCATTGCTTTCTTTCAGTTTTTGGGCAATCTCCGTCAGCTTACGGCTGCGAATATATTGTCCTAATGAATGGCCGGTCTCTTTTTTAAACATCCGTTGCAGGTGCCATTTTGAGTAACCTGAACGCTCAGACACTTTCTCAAGGGAAAGTGGAGATTCCAGGTTATCTTCGATCCAGTCCAAAATGCTATGAATGGTGATAGCGTCAGTATTGCGTCTGGACATCGTCATACCTCTTTTTCTGTTTACGGCAGGATTTTCTTGAGTAAAAGCTCAAGCGTTGCCACTTCATCTGCCGTTAAGTTTTTTGTCAGTTCCTGGTGCAGTGTTTGTCCTACTAATTGATGACATTGCTCACACATGGCCGCGCCATCGCTGGTCAGTTTCACCAGTACGCCACGTTTGTCATTCGGGTTAGGGCTTCGTTCTATCCATCCTTTGCAGACGAGACGATCCAGCATGCGGGTTAACGCACCCAGATCGACAGAGAGCACCTTTTTCAGCTCAACCGGCGTGATACACACTTCGCAGCGAATGGAACACAGCACTTTGAACTGTGTTGCGGTGATATCCAGCGGTGACAGGTAGTCATTGAGCAGGCGATCTTTTTTCTGGTTAACCATATGAATAAGACGACCCAGTGGGATTATGTCGTTAAAGAGATCACTGGTGCTTTTCACGATGGTTGCCCTGGCAAGTAGTTTAGTCACGGCAGATATTATTGCTCAGGCAAGTATAAGTCAACTGAATGGATCAGCCGATGCCACGAAATGCTAAAACGCTTCAGGAACTTTTTCTGTACGCTTTTAAATCATATAGATAATCTGGGGTTATTAGTTTCGCGGGACAATTATGGTTACGTTGCGCGGATAGCTCAGGACGAGACTTTCCCCCTATAATTGCGGTAATGAATAAGGATAAGGACTGCGGTGCATTATGTTGGATTTGATTAAAGCAGTGGGGCTTGGGCTGGTGGTGTTGCTTCCGCTGGCGAACCCGTTAACGACCGTGGCGCTCTTTCTGGGGCTGGCGGGTAACATGAACAGCGCGGAGCGCAACCAGCAGTCGAGGATGGCCTCCGTCTACGTCTTCGCGATTATGATGGTGGCTTATTACGCCGGACAACTGGTGATGAATACTTTTGGTATTTCGATTCCCGGTCTGCGTATCGCCGGTGGGCTGATTGTGGCGTTTATTGGTTTCCGGATGCTGTTCCCGGCGCATAAAGCGCATGAATCGCCGGAAGCCAAAAGCAAATCGGAGGAGCTTGAAAGCGAACCGAGCGCCAATATCGCGTTTGTGCCGTTAGCCATGCCGAGCACGGCGGGGCCGGGAACGATTGCGATGATCATCAGTTCCGCCTCAACGGTGCGTGATGGTGTGACTTTTCCGCACTGGGTTATTACCGTTGCGCCGCCGATCATTTTTGCGCTTATCGCCATTATCGTCTGGGGGTCATTGCGCAGCTCCGGGGCGATTATGCGCTGGGTGGGCAAGGGGGGGATTGAAGCTATCTCCCGTCTGATGGGCTTCCTGCTGGTCTGTATGGGCGTGCAGTTTATTATTAACGGCGTGCTGGAGATCATTAAGACGTATCACTGAGGACATCGCCGGGTGGCGCTGCGCTTACCCGGCCTACAAGTCCGTAATAACCTGGGCCGGGTAGGTCGAAGCCGCCACCCGGCACAACTAACGTCAACCGTGGCTGGTCTGTTCTTCCATCGCGACCGGCCATTTACGGAAGATAAGCACCGACCAGATCAGCGCGATCAGCGCCGGAATCGCCCCGAGATAGCCAATGGCCGACATCGATACATGCAGGCTGATCTGATTTCCCACCAGCGCACCGGCCCCAATTCCCAGATTAAAAATCCCGGAGAAAAGCGACATCGCTACGTCCGTGGCGTCCGGGGCCAGCGCCAGCACTTTGACCTGCATTCCCAGACCAATAATCATGATTGCAACGCCCCAGAACAGACTGAGGATCGCCAGATGACTCTCGCTGCCTGCCGCAGGCATCAGTAACAGCAGGCACGCCAGCAGCAGGCCAATCGCACTGCTTACAAGCGCAGACGCGTGCTTATTGCCCAGCTTCCCGAACAGGATACTGCCGATAATCCCCGCGCCGCCCAGGATCAGCAGCAGAACGGTGGCGAAGTTAGCGCTAAAGCCCGCCACAACCTGAACAAACGGCTCAATATAGCTGTAGGCCGTGTAATGGGCGGTCACCACAATCACGGTCAGCAGATAGATGCTCATCAGCGCCGGTCGACGCATCAGCAGAGGCAGACTTTTCAGCGAGCCGGAGTGTTCGCTGGGCAGTTTTGGCAGCAGTTTGATCAGACACACCAGGGTGATCAGCGCCCCCATGCCGATGGCAAAGAAGGTGGTGCGCCAGCCGAAGTATTGACCCACAATGCGCCCGATCGGCAGGCCTAACACCATCGCCAGCGCCGTTCCGGTGGCAATCAGGCTCAACGCCTGGGCGCGTTTCCCCGCCGGGGCGAGACGAATGGCGAGCGATGCGGTGATCGACCAGAAAACGGCATGGGCAAACGCGATGCCGACGCGGCTGATCACCAGCACCGTAAAGTTCCATGCCATAAATGACAGCACATGGCTGGCTATGAACACCACAAACAGCCCAATCAGCAGCTTACGACGTTCCATCTGGCTGGTCAGCAGCATAAACGGCAGCGACATCAGCGCTACCACCCATGCATAGATGGTCAGCATAATGCCAACCTGTGCCGTTTCCATATGGAAGCTGGCTGCAATGTCGGACAGCAGCCCAACCGGAACAAATTCCGTGGTGTTGAAAATAAACGCTGCGATGGCGAGCGTGACCACGCGTAGCCACGCGACCCTGCGGGAAACCGTGTGTGTTGTCATAGGGATATCTGGGATTCGTTGCCTGAAAGATGAGGAGACGATCTTAAAGCCTTAAACGGCGAAAACTCAACCGTTATGTGATGTGAATCACAAAATTTACCTTCATGCAGCGGTAGCGAACGCGGTTGTTTTCATTGAAGATAAAGAACAACACAACAAAAACAGGCGGTAACACAATGCAGGAGATTGATTTTTATCTGGTAGATGCGTTCAGCGAGTCCTCCTTTGGCGGCAACCCGGCGGCGGTGTGCCCGCTCGACGCGTGGCTGCCGGATGAGACGTTACTGCGGATGGCACAACAGCATAACCAGTCGGAAACCGCGTTTTTTGTGTGCACCAAAGGGGGGATTGAGCTGCGCTGGTTCACCACGCTCACCGAGGTTAATCTGTGTGGTCACGCGACGCTTGCCGCGGCGTATGTTCTGTTTAACGAACTGGATTATCCGGACTCACGCCTTCATTTTGACACCGCTTCTGGTCGCCTGACCGTCAGCCGTGAAGGTGACTGGATGACGCTGGACTTCCCGGCCTGCCCGACGCAGGCACAGACGCCGCCACCGGAGATGCTCGCCGCACTCGGTATCAGCCACTACGTCGAGGCGCGAAAAGGCCGCGCCTGGGTGCTGGTACTGGAGAGCCGCGAGCAGGTGGAAGCCATTAATCCGGATTTCTCCGCCATGACGCCGGGGGAGCATAAAGTGGCCGTCACCGCCCGGGACGAGGGGGAATACGACTTTGTCAGTCGTTTCTTCTCGCCGGGCGTGGCCGTGCCGGAAGATCCTGTCACCGGCTCCGCGCACACCATGCTGATCCCTTACTGGAGTGAACAGCTTGGCAAAACACAGATGTTTGCCCGTCAGGTTTCTGCCCGTGGTGGCGACGTACGCTGCGAACTGAAAGGCGACCGCGTGCGGATGGGCGGGCAGGCGGCGCTGTATCTGAAGGGCACAGTATTTCTGCGCTGAATAAATTTAAGAGGAACCAACGATGCAGGAAATTGATTTTTATCTGGTGGATGCCTTCAGCGACAGGGCGTTCGGCGGCAATGCGGCGGCGGTGTGTCCGCTGGAAGCGTGGCTGCCGGATGAGACGTTGCTGAAGATGGCGAAGCAGCATAATCAGTCAGAGACGGCGTTCTTTGTCCGAACGGATAACGGGTTTGAACTGCGCTGGTTTACCACGCAGGATGAAATTAACCTCTGCGGCCACGCAACCCTCGCGGCTTCTCACGTTATTTTCGAATACCTGGATTATCCGCACACGGAAATCACCTTCACCACGCGCTTTGTCGGCGAACTGACGGTACAACGCAGCGGCGACTGGCTGACGCTTAATTTCCCGGCGTGGTCAACCGAGGTTGTTGATACTCCACCCGCAGTGCTGTTCAGCGCGCTGGGCATTAACGCAGCAGACGAGGTGCGTGTGGGGCGTGACTACATGGTGGTGCTCGACAGCCAGCGGCAGGTGGAGGCGCTGACGCCGGATATCACAGCCATGCTCCCGCTGGGGAAAATGGTCTGCGTTACGGCGCCGGGGGATGAGTATGATTTCGTCAGCCGCTTCTTCTGCCCGGGGGAAGGGGTACCGGAGGATCCGGTGACGGGATCAGCGCACAGCATGCTGATCCCGTACTGGAGCGAAAAGCTTGGAAAAACGCAGATGTCGGCCCGCCAGGTCTCCTTGCGCGGCGGGGATCTGCGCTGCGAGCTGAAAGGCGACCGCGTGCTGATTGGCGGCCAGGCCACGCTGTATATGAAGGGGAAAATTTTCCTTCGTCTCCAGGATTACGGTCATCATTAAAAACTATGACGCCGGTATACAGGGCGGGCGGTATGTTGAACGAAAACGACAAGGAGCCTGCCATGTATTCTATTACCGCTGAATCCGCCCATCATCCAGATATTCTCGCCCTGATTACGGCGCTGGACCGTTATCAAAGCGTTCTCTATCCCGCGGAAAGTAATCATCTGCTGGATTTAACCGAACTGCCGGACGACTCGCTGATCCTGATGATTATTCGTGACACTCAGCTTAACGCTGTCGGGTGTGGCGCTGTTGTTTTGAACGGGGACGGGACCGGGGAAATGAAACGGGTCTATATTGATCCAACCCATCGCGGGCAACGGCTGGGTGATAAATTACTGGCGGCGCTGGAAGATGAAGCCCTCAGCCGCTGCTGCCACACCGTCCGGCTGGAGACGGGGATCAAACAACATGCCGCCATTCGTCTGTATCAACAGTGTGGATACGAACGGCGCCCCGCGTTTGCCCCCTACAACGAGGATCCGCTGAGCCTGTTTATGGAGAAGACACTGGTGGCTGACGTTCGTTTAGCAGCCCTATAAACGCCTCAAGCTGGCGGGTCATCGCCCCGCGTCGCCACACCAGCCAGGTGGTGAGCCAGCGCCAGTTTTCCGCCAGCGGCCACGCCGCCACCTGATGATGCCCCGGCATACTCTCCAGCATGGAGCGGGGCATCAGCGCAATGCCTGCCCCGGCAATCACGCAGGCGAGCATCCCGTGGTAGGACTCCATCTCGTGGATCCTTCCCGGCGTTACGCGGTCAGCATGAAACCAGCTCTCCAGATGACGCCGGTAGGAACAGTTGGCGCGAAAGGCATAAACCTCGCTACCGCTCACCTGCGTGGCTTTTGACACTTCCGCGTGACCCGCAGGGGTGACCAGCATCATCTCTTCCCGGTAAACCGGCATTCCTTCCAGTTCGGGGTGTGAGAGCGGCCCGTCGACAAAGGCGGCGCTGAGCGTCCCCTCAAGCACACCGTCAATCATCGTACCGGAAGGCCCGGTGGACAACGCAAACTGAATGCGCGGATAGCGCTGATTAAACCGCGCCAGACTTTCCGGAATGCGTACGGCGGCGGTACTTTCCAGCGCGCCGAGCGAGAATAATCCCTGCGGTTCATCCCCGGCGACGACCATTCGCGCTTCGTCGACCAGCGCCAGGATCTGCTTGCTGTAGCGCAAAAAATTGTGCCCGGCGGGGGAAAGCCGCAGGCGCTGATTCTCGCGAATAAACAGCTCCACACCGAGATCCGCTTCAAGCTGTCGGATGCGGGTGGTGAGGTTTGACGGCACCCGGTGTACCTTCTGCGCCGCCTGGGTAATGCTGCCGGTCAGTGCGACGGCGTTAAACATCTCAAGCTGTGTTAAGTCCATACCGTTCTCGATTCGTGAACAAGGTGGTGAGTATTATTCATTTTTAAGAAATAGCAGAGTGGGCCACAATCAATCAACTGTTATTACATGGAGAACTTCATGACGTATTCATCTGCTACCCATGCCCACTCTGTCAACCCGGCTACCGGCGAAACGCTGGCTGCTTACCCGTGGGCAACGTCCGGTGACGTTGAACGTGCCATTGCGCAGGCGGATACCGGTTTTCGTCAGTGGCGACGCGAAAGCGTAGCGCACCGGGCGCAAAAACTTCGCGATCTGGGTGCGGCGCTGCGTAGCCGTGCGGAAGAGATGGCGCAGACTATCTCCCGGGAGATGGGCAAGCCCATTGGGCAGGCGCGTGCGGAGGTGGCTAAGTCCGCCAGCCTTTGCGACTGGTACGCTGAATACGGCCCGGCAATGCTGCGCCCGGAATCTACCCAGGTCGACAATGCGGTGATTGAGTACCGTCCGCTGGGGCCTATTCTGGCGGTGATGCCGTGGAACTTCCCGCTCTGGCAGGTGCTGCGCGGTGCGGTGCCGATCCTGCTGGCAGGGAACAGCTATCTGCTTAAACATGCGCCAAATGTGCTCGGCTCGGCGGAGCTGATCGGGAAGGTGTTCGCGGATGCCGGTTTCCCGGAGGGGATCTTTGGCTGGGTGAACGCGACAAATGACGGCGTCAGCCAGGCGATTAACGATCGGCGTATCGCGGCGGTGACCGTAACCGGCAGCGTTCGGGCTGGTGCGGCAATTGGCGCGCAGGCGGGCGCGGCGCTGAAGAAATGCGTGCTGGAGCTGGGCGGCTCCGATCCGTTTATCGTTCTGAATGATGCCGATCTGGATCTGGCTGTGAACGCGGCCGTGGCCGGACGTTATCAGAATACCGGACAAGTTTGCGCGGCGGCGAAACGCTTTATTGTGGAAGCGGGCGTGGCGGACACCTTTACCCAACGCTTTGTTGACGCGGTCAAGGCGCTGAAAATGGGCGCACCGGATGAGGAAGATAACTATATTGGCCCGATGGCGCGATTTGATCTTCGCGATGAACTGCATCAGCAGGTACAGGCTACGCTGGCGGAAGGGGCGACCCTGCTGCTCGGCGGCGAGAAGCGTGCCGGGACCGGTAACTTTTATGCGCCAACCGTACTCGGCGACGTCACCCCACAGATGACGGCCTTCCGTCAGGAGCTGTTTGGCCCGGTGGCTGCGATTACCGTCGCCAATGATGCGTCGCACGCGTTGCAGCTGGCTAACGACAGCGACTTTGGCTTATCAGCGACGGTCTTTACCGCGAACGATGCGCTGGCTGAAACCTTCTCTCGCGAGCTGGAGTGCGGCGGAGTCTTTATCAATGGCTACAGCGCAAGCGATGCGCGCGTTGCGTTTGGCGGAGTGAAGAAGAGCGGCTTCGGGCGAGAGCTTTCACATTTCGGTCTGCATGAGTTCTGTAACGTTCAGACGGTCTGGAAGGATCGCGTGTAATGTTGATGCCGGGTAGGGCAAGGCCGCTACCCGGCAATTCACGTTTCCTGTCATTATTTTGCAATGGTTCTGTCATTTTCGTTTCGTAGACTCGCTCGCGTCTAACGTATTGTTACAGAAGAAAATTATGAACCTAACGCAAATTTTTCGTCGTCTTGCGCAGCGCTTTTTTCCTCGTCAGTTTGGCCTGCTGACCGGCATCTTTTGTATTATCGGCCTTTTCTCCGCCCTGCAACTTTCATCCTCCTTCCTGCTTACCGCTTCCCTGAATCAAGCCCAGCGTAACGAACAGCGCAATCAGCTGGCCTGGCAGCAACAGAGCAGACTGGATCAGGCGCGTATTTCGCTGCTTGCGGCGAGCGATCTGCTCAACCGCTCCGGGGTGTACTTTATGCAGGATAAAGAGACCGGTTCGGAAGGGAGCTGGCATAGCCTGATGGACGAGGCGCAAAAATCCCTGGCGGCGTCTCAGCAGGCATGGCAAGCCTGGCTCGCGCTTAATCCTCCGCAGGACGAGGGGCTTGTTAATAGCTATCAGCTGTTCTTCGGTGCCATTAGCGAGCAGGCGGAAGGGCTGGTGAAAACCAACAGCATCGACCTCTTTTTCGCCGTACCCGCCCAGGCGTTTCAGACCGATTTTAATGACAACTTTGCACGTTATCAGCAACGGAGTGAGAAGCAGGCGATACAGGGGCGTCAGTCGCTCATGGAACAACTCTCAGGCCTGCAACGGCTGTTCCTGTTTGCGCCGCTGGTGTTGCTGGCTATTGCCATTGCCGTCTGGTTTGCAATGGCGAAATGGGTGATATCCCCGCTACGCCGTCTGATTGTCCATATTAACCAGCTTGCGGCAGGGGATTTGTCGGGAATACCCCCTGACGTTGTGCGTTTTAACCGTGAAATCAGCCAGCTCAGCGGCAGTATTACCGCCATGCAGCGCGGGCTCCAGCAACTGGTGACTCAGGTCAGCGAGGCCACGACCTCTATGGTCGAAAATATCGGGTCACTTGCGCAGGGGAACCAGAAGCTTTATCAGCAGTCCACGCGACAGGCCAAAGAGCTGGAGGAGGTGACGGCGCATATCGCCGATCTCGAAACCCACGTTGAGGGGAACACGGGTTATGCAAAACTCGCCCGCTCGCGCGCGGATGAAGCCCGACAGGCTGCCGTCGGCGGGGAGCAAATGATGACAGCGGTAAATGGCTCAATGCAGACGATCGTCGACCGATCCTCAGAGATGCGTGGGATCGTCGCCATGATCGACAGCGTGGCGTTTCAGACCAATATTCTGGCCCTCAACGCTGCCATTGAAGCCGCCCATGCGGGAGAACAGGGGCGCGGGTTCGCGGTGGTCGCCCGTGAAGTGGGGCTGCTGGCCAGAAAAAGCAGTCACTCTACGCAAACCATCCAGTCGCTAATTAACCACTCGCTACAGGGCATTGAAGAAGGTTCTCAGGTGGTAAACCGTCTGGAAGAAAATCTCCAGCAGGTCACCGGGCTGGTGGCCAATCTGAGTAGCCTGCTGAATGATATTTCGCTGGCCACTCTAAATCAGGGGGAAAGCATTCATCAGATGACGCGCCAACTTCAGGCGCTGAATCAGGTATCGCGTCAGACAGATGTGCTGGTTAGCGAAGCGTCGAATGCCTCTGAGCGCCTGCATCGGGAGTCAGATCTTTTGTTGCAGGCCGTCTCGCGTTTTCGTCTCCCTGCCTGACGTGACGTATAAGCCTCTGTTATACTCGCAGCCCGTTTTAGCCTGAGGGCAAGGAGCAAAGTGTGGCTGCGGTCATCCATAATGAGATGCTGGACGAGATTCTGGCGCAGGTTCGTCCGTTACTGGGGCAGGGTAAGGTTGCCGATTACATTCCCGCGCTGGCCTCGATCAGCGGTAATAAGCTCGGCATCGCCATTTGTACTGTCGACGGGCAGCGTTTTCAGGCGGGAGATGCACTGGAGCGCTTTTCAATTCAGTCGATCTCAAAAGTGCTTAGCCTCGTTGCCGCCATGCGCCAGTATGACGAGCAGGAGATCTGGCAGCGGGTGGGCAAAGATCCCTCCGGTCAGCCCTTCAACTCCCTTCTCCAGCTTGAAATCGAACAGGGTAAGCCGCGCAACCCGTTTATCAACGCCGGGGCGCTGGTGGTGTGCGATATGCTGCAAAGCCGTCTGAGCGCGCCGCGCCAGCGTATGCTCCAGATTGTGCGGCAGCTTTCCGGCGTGCAGGACATCGCCTACGATCCGGTGGTAGCGCGCTCTGAGTTTGAACACTCTGCACGTAACGCCGCCATCGCCTGGCTGATGAAGTCCTTCGGCAACTTTCATAATGATGTCGCCACGGTTCTGCAAAACTATTTTCATTACTGCGCCCTGAAGATGAACTGCGTTGAACTGGCGCAGACTTTTCTGTTTCTGGCGCATCAGGGCCATGCCCCGCATCTGGGCGAGGACGTTGTCTCCCCGATGCAGGCCCGGCAGATCAACGCCTTAATGGCAACCAGCGGAATGTATCAGAACGCCGGGGAGTTTGCCTGGCGCGTGGGGCTGCCGGCTAAATCCGGCGTTGGCGGCGGCGTTGTGGCCATTGTTCCGCACGAGATGGCGATTGCCGTCTGGAGCCCGGAACTGGACGAGACCGGCAACTCACTGGCGGGCGTCGCGGCGCTGGAACAGCTGACCAAACGCCTTGGACGGTCCGTATACTGATGTCCACGTTAGATCCTCTGTTCACGCGCCTGGCTCGCTCCACGTTTCGTTCACGATTTCATTTAGGGATGAAAGAGCGGCAATACTGCTGGGATAAGGGCGCGGACACTATCGATAAGCATGCCGCTGATTTTGTCGCCGCGCGGCTGGCGCCTGCACACCCGGTGAATGACGGTAAGCAGACGCCGATGCGTGGCCATCCGGTTTTTATCGCCCAGCATGCCACGGCAACCTGCTGTCGGGGCTGTCTGGCTAAGTGGCATGCTATCCCGCAGGGCGTGCCGCTGAGTGCGCAGCAGCAACAGTATATCGTCAACGTGATCCATCATTGGCTGGTCATTGAGGTAAATCGTGCCTCCTGAACTGACAATGTCTCTGTTTAAGCTACGCTTTTACTAATGCTCAGCGTCAGGAGACGTCATGAAAGCACCTCTAATTCCCGTGAATGAAACGGAGCGCATGAATGCGCTGCGCGAGTCCGGTCTGCTTGAGATCGACAATTATCCCGCGTTTGATCGTCTCACGCGGCTGGCAACACGCTTTTTCAGGGTGCCGCTGGCGATGATTACGCTGGTGGATGACCACGCTGCGATCGTGAAATCTGCCGACGGGCGGGCACTTGCCAGCCAGCCTCGCGATCTCTCGTTTTGTGGTCATACGATCCTGGGTGACGCGCCGCTGGTGGTGGCTGACACGCTGCTGGACGAACGCTTTGCGGATAATCCGCAGGTGGCGGGAGATCCGGGCGTGCGCTTTTATGCCGGTTTCCCGCTGCGTTTACGTGACGGGGCGTGCGTAGGATCGTTGTGTCTCATTGATTACGCACCGCGTGAGTTTACTGCGGCGGATTCCGCCGTACTGGCCGATCTCAGCGCGCTGGCAGAAGATGAATTTGCAGCCGTTAGCGCCGCCACGACCGATGAACTCACGGGCCTGTTTAACCGACGCGGGTTTAACCAGTTTGCGCAGTTTGCACTGTCGGTTTCGCAGCGTAGGGCAGAACCGTTAACGCTTGGCTGGCTGGATCTGGACCATTTCAAAACCATTAACGATCGCTTCGGGCATCAGGAGGGCGACAAAGCCCTGAAAGCGATGGCCGCCCTGATGCGCTCCTCATTCCGCGAGGCCGATATGCTGGTGCGTTTCGGGGGAGATGAGTTCGCGGTGCTGTTTGCGGATACCGATGAGCCTGGCGCCTGGATCGCCATGCAGTATCTCGTCGAACAAACGGAGAAGTATAACGCGCGTCAGCTGCATCCCTGGTCGTTACAGTTCTCCTGGGGGCTGAGCGAGTTCGATCATCACCGCAACGATATGCAGGCATGGTTAAAACACGCGGATGCGCAAATGTACGCCATGAAGCGGCAACATCACGGCGAAAAATGACATAACGAAATCCTATGTCATCACTTATTGCGTAACAAAAATGTTAATAGCAAAGTGGAGAGATTCAACCTAAGGACGCGCAATGAACTCTCCCATGCTGATTAAACCTCTCTCCCGACAGGACATCCTCAGCCACATTGATGCCCTGAGCGATATCCTCGTCAACTGTGTAAACGGCGGCGCCTCCGTCAGCTTTATGCTGCCTTTTTCTCCCGAGAAAGCCCAAACCTTCTGGCTCGGCGTCGCAGACAGCGTCGGGCGCGACGAGCGTACCGTCCTGGGCTGTTTTGACGCGGAGCAGGGGCTGGTTGGCACGGTCCAGCTGATCACCGACCAGCCGGAAAACCAGCCGCACCGCGCAGATGTCGCGAAACTTCTGGTACATGAGAAGGCGCGCCGTAAAGGTGCGGCAATGGCGCTGATGGAAGCCGTGGAGGCGGTTGCGCGTGAAAAAGCGCTTACGGTGCTGGTGCTTGATACCTCGACCGGCAGCGGCGCGGAGACGTTTTATCAGAGAGCGGGCTGGCAAAAGGCGGGGGAGATCCCACGCTACGCCCTGATGCCGAACGGGGACATGACGGCGACCTCGGTGTTCTATAAATTTCTTTGATATTTTTCACCATCGCGTCCTGAGTTGATCCAGACAGGGGTTCTGGTCCTGAAGTTTTGATAAGTTATCACACCAATCTTATCAGGCTGTATGACTAATTATAAAGGACCTCCATTGTGAACACACTCAACCGTCGTGATTTCCCCGGTGCGCGCTACCCTGAACGTATCATCCAGTTTGGCGAAGGTAACTTCCTCCGCGCGTTCGTTGACTGGCAAATCGACCTCTTAAACGAGCATACCGATCTCAATGCAGGTGTGGTGATTGTACGGCCGATCCAGAGTGATTTTCCGCCGTCGCTGAGCACCCAGGATGGTCTGTATACCACGATTATTCGTGGTCTGAATGAGGAGGGGGATGCGGTAAGCGATGCGCGTCTTATTCGTTCCGTGAATCGTGAAATCAGCGTCTACAGCCAGTACGATGAATTCCTGAAACTCGCCCATAATCCGGAGATGCGGTTTGTCTTCTCCAATACCACGGAGGCGGGGATCGGCTATCACGCGGGCGATAAGTTTGACGATGCGCCAGCTGTCAGCTATCCGGCCAAACTGACGCGTCTGCTGTTCGAACGCTTTACCCACTTTAACGGGGCTGCGGATAAAGGCTGGATCATCATTCCTTGTGAGCTTATCGACTATAACGGCGATGCCCTGCGTGAACTGGTGCTGCGCTATGCACAGGAGTGGGCGCTGCCAGCGGCATTCATTGCGTGGCTGAATAACGCTAACACCTTCTGCTCGACGCTAGTTGACCGCATTGTTACCGGCTATCCGCGTGATGAGGTGGCAGAGCTGGAAGCCGGGCTGGGCTATCACGACAGCTTCCTCGACACGGCAGAACATTTCTATCTGTTTGTTATTCAGGGGCCAAAATCACTTTCAGCTGAATTGCGCCTGGATAAATACCCGCTCAACGTCCTGATTGTTGACGATATCAAGCCTTATAAAGAGCGTAAGGTGGCGATCCTCAACGGCGCACACACGGCGCTGGTTCCGGTCGCTTTTCAGGCCGGGCTGGATACGGTAGGGGAAGCCATGAACGACGGGGAGATTTGCGCGTTCGTAGAGAAGGCTATTTATGAAGAGATTATTCCGGTCCTGGATCTGCCGCGCGATGAGCTGCACTCCTTCGCCAGTGCCGTAACGGGGCGTTTCCGTAATCCGTATATTAAGCATCAGCTGCTGTCGATTGCACTGAACGGGATGACCAAGTACCGCACCCGCATTCTGCCGCAACTGCTGGCAGGGCAGAAGGCGACCGGTGAACTGCCAGCACGTCTGACCTTTGCCCTGGCGGCGCTGATTGCATTTTACCGTGCCGAGCGCAACGGTGAGCGCTATCCGGTGCAGGACGATGCGCACTGGCTTGAACGTTACCAGCAGCTGTGGACGCAACATCACGACAAACAAGTCACTACCCGTGAACTGGTATCGTCGGTGTTAAGCGTGAGCGAGCACTGGGAACAGGATCTCACTCTGGTGAACGGACTGGTAGACCAGGTTGCGCAGGATCTGGAAGCAATTTTAAGCAAAGGCATGCGCGAGGCGGTGAAACCGCTCTGCTAATCATAATGCCCGGCGTTTGCCGGGTTTTTTACAGACCATTATTAGTTACAACATACTATACGTCCTTTTTTTAAAAAAGCACAGGCAGCACCGTGCGCTCAGGGCTTAACAGGTCAGAAAATGCAATGAACTATTAACATGCTTGCAACCGTGATGAGGATCACGTTTAATAGCCGCGCTCTTTACTTTTCTGAAGCTGATTATGATTGTTCGTCCTCAACAGCACTGGCTGCAACTGATTTTTGTCTGGCATGGTTCGGTACTTCCCAAAATTTATACCCGACTGCTGCTTAACTTCCTGCTTTCCATCGCCGTGATTGTCATGCTGCCGTGGTACACCTCGCTGGGTATCCGCTTTACCGTCGCGCCGTTCAGCATTCTGGGCGTGGCTATCGCCATCTTCCTGGGATTTCGCAATAACGCCTGTTATTCGCGCTACGTTGAGGCGCGTCTGCTTTGGGGGCAGTTGATGATAGCGGCGCGCTCGCTGTTTCGCGAGGTAAAAAACACCTTGCCGGATGATAAACATCTTGGAGAGTTTGTACGCCTGCAAATCGCGTTTGCTAACTGTCTGCGTATGACACTGCGCAGAGAAACCAATGCCGATCAACTGTCCCGCTATCTGGCTCCAGACGATTTACGCAAAGTGATGGATGCCAACTCGCCGGCGAACCGTATCCTGCTGATCATGGGGGAGTGGCTGGCCGTGCGGCGGCGCAGCGGGCACCTTTCAGACATCCTGTTTCACAGCCTCAACAACCGCCTGAACGATATGTCCATCGTGCTGGCAGGCTGTGAGCGTATCGCCAATACGCCAGTCCCGTTTGCCTATACGCTGATCCTGCACCGGACGGTGTATTTGTTCTGCATCATGCTGCCGTTTGCGCTGGTTGTTGATCTGCATTACATGACGCCCTTTGTCTCTGCGCTGATTTCCTACACTTTTATCTCGCTTGATACGCTGGCGGAAGAGCTGGAAGATCCGTTTGGGACGGAAGATAACGATCTGCCGCTGGACGCCATCTGCAACATGATGGAGCGCGATCTGTTGCAGATGAACGATGAAGAGAACATCCCTGAAAGGCTAATGCCGGATAAGCATTATCAGCTGACCTGACGGGCATTCCACTCGTCGCGGGTGATTTCCCACAGCTCCGAATCCAGCAGGCCGCTGACATAGGCTTTCTTCTCTGTCCTGATGAGTCGCATGCCGCTGCTGTCTGAAATACGTCGGGAGCGGCTGTTGGCCGCCGCTTTCGGCGCGCGTAACACCGCTTTGTTAAGCGTATTGAACCAGTAATCCGTTGCCGCGATACTCGCCTCACGCATAAATCCCTGTCCCTGAAATTCCGGCGCGAGCCAGAAGCCCCGGTTGTTGTCCTCCACGTCATACAGGCAAATCAACCCCATCAGTTCGTCAGGCGCTTCGCGACGGCGAATCGTCCAGAACCACGCAATCCCTTTGGCCATGTCGGGCAGTGCAACGTTGTTGACATAATTTTCTGCACCGTTTTCCGGGTAGGGCCAGGGGACTGAAGCCACCATATAGCGGACAATTTCCCAGCGCGGATAGCGTTGCTGGATCTGGACGGCATCGGCGGCAACAAGGGGTTTAAGTAATAAGCGTTCTGTCGTAAGCGTGGGTATCGTCATCCGGTGATCTCCATATTTGAGCGTTATCATTTGTTTGGGTTCTGATATTTCATCAATATCACATTCCAGTTGGTCGTGCTTTTGTTATTCAGATTTATCCATAAAGGAGTATGTAATGCCAAGAAAAGCCAGGCCCGAAGAAGCCGAAACACTCTGGCACGTCCGTAACGAAGCGATGCGCCATGGCTGTAAAATCTGTTACGACGCAGAAGTGATTGCGCGCTGGACGTCAGAAAAGATGCCTGAACATTACCGTACCTCCAGGTCGATTTCGTGTTATAGGCCTGCCCATGCAGGAGCTGAACTGCTCCCAAATGGAGCTACGGTTTACGAAGTTCAATAGCTTATTTACATTTGCTTACATAAATACACTTTCTTTACATTAAGTAATGTAAGATATTTTTTTAGCACAAAATGCAAAAGTAAATTAAATGGAGATGATTTATGTCGAATATAAGAGCATTAAGCCTTAATGAGATAGCATTAGTAAGTGGCGGCAATGGAAGCGGTAATTATGAAGGTGCCGGTAGTCGTAACACCAGCTCTAAATCTGGTAATTCAAAAGGAAACAATGGCTCTATTTACAAGGGCGTTGACTCATGCGGCGCAGGAATCATCGGTGGTCTAATCGCCGGCTCTCCTGGGGGGCCAGTGGGTATGACCGCTGGGGTAATTGGTGGAGCTATAGCTGGCCAGTGCACAAAAGATAGTTTTTCAGATCGTGGTAGTAAAGATAAAAGTAATAATTACAACGGCCCCGGACAATGCCGTTGGTAAGTAATTTGAGTTGTGTGTGATAATAATTTAAAAGCTCATTATAACTGAATGTTATTCTAGGTGTTTCGATATTTAATGATTATTCGAAGTAGTCATGATGAGCTATTATTTTTGATAAAGTTAATGTAATCACAAGTATCGGGTTAAGCATGAAACAATTTTTAAATTTCCTAATTTACTTATTTTTTTTCATTATCGCATTTACCCTTTTGAAATACGCTGAAGTTCTTGAGTTTGACGAAGTATCACGGCCAGGGATTATATCAAGGTTTCTTATTGCGTTGATTGTATTAATAGCAGTAACTCGATGGGGCGTTAACTTGATGAATAGGTTTAAAAGTAAATAAAGTACACTCCGATAAAAATTGTTGTGTTGCAGAATGGAATCATTACAAATGTTCACTGAAGTTAAAGTGCATGATATCAAAAAATGATTACAATATCATAACCATATTTGTTGATTCTTATATAAAATATGAATTAATAATAGGTTGAACATGAT